>NZ_CP007456.1:1500000-1800000 GCF_000800455.1 Bifidobacterium catenulatum PV20-2 | reverse complement strand
ACCGTATCGAATGTGCTCGCATTGATGGATAAGTATCCTGATTTCACATACGCGATGAGTTCGGCGCAACAGTACGCCTGGCTTGAACAGGACCATCCGGACCTATTCGCCCGCATGCTGCAACGTATTAAACAGGGACGGTTCATTCCCGTGGGCGGCATGTGGGTTGAGTCTGATGGCAATCTCCCAGCCGGAGAATCGTTGATTCGCCAGATTGCCTATGGCAAACGGTATTTCCGTGAACATCTGGGAGCTGAGCCACATGGCATCTGGTTGCCAGATAGTTTCGGTTATACGGGTGCATGGCCTCAGATCGCGCGAAGGGCCGGATACGACTGGTTTCTTACGCAGAAAATTTCATGGAACGATACTACTAAGTTTCCACACCACTCCTTCCAATGGGAGGGCATCGACGGTACGCGTATCCTTACGCATTTTCCGCCTTCTGATACTTATTCGGCTTGTGTAACTGCGGAAGAACTTATGTATACGGAACACAATTTCCGTGATAAGGATCTTTCCGATTGCGCCCTTATGTTGTTCGGTTATGGTGATGGCGGCGGCGGTCCCACGCGTGAGATGCTGGGCCGTCTGAAACGCTTTCATGATCTTGAAGGTTTACCTAAAGTCGAAACCAGTGGGCCTGACGAACTTTTCGATATGATACGCAAGCAGATTGTAGACGAGGCAGGTGAAGAAAGTCCAATATGGCATGGTGAGCTTTATCTGGAGCTGCATCGAGGCACGCTTACCTCCCAGCAAGAGATGAAGCGCGGATGTCGTAACGAGGAAACGTGGCTACGGGCGGTGGAGTATTTGTGCGCCGCCGCGGCCATTGCCGACTCATCCTACATGTATCCAACCGACGAACTTGACGATATTTGGAAAACGCTGCTGCTCAACCAGTTCCATGACATCCTTCCCGGTTCCGCAATCGCATGGGTGCATCGTGAAGCCCGTACGGATTATGCGCGTGATATCAAACGACTTGAAATGATTGCTGATTCGGCATGTGCGGTACTGCGTTGCGCCAGACCGGACGCTCCTGTGCTGGAACGTGCGCGAATCGCAGAATATCGGGTCGATGGCAACGCATGGAGAGCGGTTCCCGCCGAACCTGTGGCTGGTACGCAAGTTTCGTTGACCCATACCGCTACAGGAGGTGTCATCCTGTCCAATGGTCTTGTCGAGACCGTCATCGAGCCTGACGGCACCGTTTCATCTTTGAAGGATGTTCAGGCTGGCCGTGAGATCGTCCCCGATGGCATGAGGTTTGGCTCTTACGAATTGCTGAAAGACGAGCCGTCCGTTTGGGATGCTTGGGAGATTGAGCGCGATGCGTTTCTTCGTTATGAAACTTTGGCGAGTGGCTGCATCATTTCCACGGAAACAGGGGATGATGAGGCCTATGTGGTTGTGCGCACCAAATTTGGTCAGAGCCGTATCGACACTACGATAACGTTGCGTAGTGAAGCCAAACAGCTTGATTTTGCCGCTCACGTCGACTGGCACGAGCGGGAGCGTTTCCTCAAAGTCGGTTTTCCGTTGTCTGTTGTTGCGTCCATCGCGCAGTACGATTGCCAATATGGTCTGATTGAGCGGCCGATACATCGCAACACTCCTTCCGACGAAGCGAAATACGAAAGCTGCACGCGTCGTTTTGTACGTTTTAACGAGCCGGGCTATTCCGTAGCGATTGCCAACGGTTCCATATATGGTTCCGATGTGACGTCCATCGCCACGAATGGATCTACCGGTCGTGTGAACGGTACGATGTTCCGACTGTCGTTACTATCCTCACCGGTGTTTCCGGATCCAAAAGAGGATATCGGACCGCATGATTTTCAATGGTCCGTCATACTTGACGCGAGTCTGGCCCGTACCCTTCACGCAGCAGCGGAGCTTAATGCGCCGATAATTGGCAATGTTCCTGTATTCGATCCTTTAGTATCTTTGGAAACCGTGTCTGGCATGCCAATCATCGATTGGGTGAAATTGGCTGATGATGGTTCGGGAGATCTTGTAATACGACTGTATGAGGCCGCGGGAGGCCATGCCGAAGCCATGTTGCATCTGACGGAATCGATTGGTGACGGCCTGATAAGAGAAACCGACGTTATGGAAGGCGACGGATTGCCCGAGGATTTGCCGATTTGTCTCGAATCCCGCGAACCGATGCTTGCCCAAGGCGCCCATATTCATCTCGCCCCGTTCCAGTTGGCCACGCTGCGTATCTCGCACTACTGACTCCGATATGAAATACGTAGCGTGGAAGCAATATTGGAGACAATATGAAAAAGCAGGTGTGCGATTGTGTCCGGTCGCCGTGGAGTACAATCGCACACCTGTTGATGCGATACGTTTTTGCCTTATCTCTCAGCCTTGTTGGCTCTTAGCTTTTAGTCTTGCCATGCCTGAAGTTTCAGATGATTGAGTGCGGTGTTGGGATCATATGTGTCATCTAAACGTCCCTGATACATCGCAATCAATTCGTCGCGGCGTCCTAGTGCTTCCAAAGCGGCCTCGCGAATCGTCTCCCACTCGTAGGGCACCACTTCTTCGGGGAACATCATCGTGACCTGATTAGGTTTGTCTCGCAATACCAGATCGACAAAATTGAGCAGATCCTGCCAACGTTCGGCAGCAATCAGACGTGCCGCATACGCATCGGCGAGCGGTTCGGAAGTATGATTGTCACGCAGGAAACGATCAGCCTCATCAATGTCACCACTAATCCGCAGCAAGTCATGCCGCAAAAACTGTACGGCATGATCGAACTGATTCTGCGCGGCCTGCGCGATCTCCTTTTCTGAAAGCAAAGCAGGATCAAGCATCGCGAGATTATTCAAATCTTCTGCGGATAAGGAATCAGCGTCTTCAAACAAACCCAAATTGGTTTTCGCTTGCGCAACAGGCTGCGAATCAGTTTGCATGTCGCGACTGTCGGAATCATCTGCCGAGTTTGACAACGTCGAAGCAGACGAGGCGAAATCACTCATCGTGGCAATGCCCTTATTCAACGCATCGTAAGCGAACATGCGCGTATCATCCCACTGTGCGAACGACAATCCGCACGAAAGCAGTTCAACCATTTGCATGGCGTTAAGACGAAAATCCTCGTTGCAAGCCACCTGTGTGATGATATTCAGCGCCTGTTCGCCGGTCATGGGATCGGCATTGCAGGCCACGGCGTCCATGTACACGCGCACGGTCTGAATCAGGTCTTTCAAATAGTCGAAGCCCTCATTGTCTCGATCGGCGACGTTGCCAACGAATCGCGCGGTCATTTCCACTGCCTTGGCGAGATTGCCGACAGCATCCAGCCAACGTGTGCTTACGATGGCATTGCCGACCACCGCGTCCACTCCAGAGAGCGCTTGCGAATCAAGATGGAAAGTCGGCATGTCGATTCTTGGAATTTCCACGCCGGTATCGGTGCGTTCGGCTGTGGGCACCATGGCGGCAATGGAATCGAAATACCACTGCATGGGCATACTGATTACCATGTCCGCGTCGGAAAGCTGTGCTACGGGCACATTATTGCGGTTTTCGGCGTCTTCCTGACTAGCTTCACGGATCATATGGTTCCATAGGAACGTGGGACCGTCGAATTCGCCGGAATGCAGCCAACCATTGTTGATGTACTCGGTGAGATCTTCGACTTCCTGCAGACGGTTGATCCTACCGTGTTCGTTGCTCATTGCATGCCTTTCCTCAAAAACATGGATTTACAAGTGCCGCGTTGGCGATGACGCTTCGTGGAACAAGACATATCCTCATTCAGCCTATATCATGCTGCCGTTGTTGCGCATGCTCTTTTCACACGAAATCCAGACGTTTTTAAATAGCTGTTGTGACGGTGCTACGTTCCTTTCTCGATGTCATAGGAAAGATATAACGGAACGTTACGTGAAACAGTGTGTGAAACATGATTTGAAATGAGTGGCATACGGTGCCATAATGCCAGTAGAATGGCCGTGTTCATTGCCGTGCCACAATGCCGTGACATACTCATGCGTGAATTCGGCGAAGCGGCGGTTCCCGCTACGATTGCGCACCGTTCGATTTGCCTGAATGCGGACATCGACGATGTGCTGTGCCGCCTATTGGAAAACCGCTGATTAATTAATTAATTGATTGGTGCGGCGGCTACAAACAGAGCTGCCGCACCGACGGTTATTCAGAACGCGGCGTTGCCGGTGAGGTGACGGTAGAGTTCGGGGTCAACCGGTTTCGTGAGTTTCAGTGTGGAAATCACAACCTTCGATTGTGTTCCGTCATCTGCGATATTCACTGATTCATGCGAATCATCCACAGCTATAGCGGAACCGACATAATAGTAGGATTTCTCCTTTTCCTCGGCCTTGCGTCGAATAAAAATGGGAACAAAATGACGGTTTTTCCATTCTGACGTATGTTCCGTTCCGTCAAGCATCCATTTGAATTCAGGAGATTGCAAAGAACGATTATTCTTGCTGAACCATTCAATTTCTTCGGGATTCAGGAAACGATCGCCATACTGGCTTGCCTCGTATTTAATGAAGATCGGCAAGGAATTAGTATCGGTGTCAAGCTTATATCCGCCCACATTCTGCGGAATCTGCTCATCCTTCCATGCGCATAGCTGCATGACGTCAGCGAGACTGTATTTTTCGCCATATATGAACCCATGATCTGGCGTAATGCGACGCTTGCGAGCCTCCCGTGACAGTGAAAGAGCATTAAACAAGCTAGCTTCGATAGTGTCCGTGAAAAACGTGCGGAATGTTGAATGTTGGAGCATCGATTCGCATTCTGGAGTCAAAACGTATGATCCGTCCTCATGCATGTAAACCAAGGAAGTATTGCCGAAACGAGTACGATTCGCACTCGTGAAATACGAATAACCTAACGTGGAAAAAGCAGAATCACACTGCTGAATACTCTTATCGGCATAAGGGAACAGCGCAGACAATAATTGCCAATAATTCTCTTATATGAATCCACGGCAGCGTGATGTACTTCATCAATCAAAATATAATCGAAATCATCTTTGCTGAATTGTGTGAGAACTTCCGGACGAGACATGGTTTGTACGGTGGCGAACACATATTTGCGATCATGCTCTTTTACTAGTTCCGGAAAATAATCTAAGCTCATTATCGGTGCAACGAAGCACTTTTTGATATGATTCCCGCGCTTTTTTGAGAATTTGCTCCTGCTGGGCGATGCGCAGCATGCGATTCGGCTTATATTGGCACACGTCGAATGCGGACAGATACGTTTTGCCGGTGCCTATTGCCGAAATAATAATCGCACGGCTTTCGCCCTGTTTGCGCAGTTGCACAAGATTCATCAACGCTTCGACCTGCATGGCATTCGGGGTGATGGCTGCGTTGGAATCGTTGCTCTGCCTGCGATTCGGCTGGCGGGGTGGTGCGTATTGCTTGAAATCTTCCTCGTATAATGCAAGCCAAGCGTCGGTGAGCGGCTTGGATTCGCTGATTTGCGAATCAATTTCCTCTTCAAGCTGTCGTGCAAGACCACTTTGATTGGTGGAGGCGACCTTAAGGTTCCATTCGCGATTGGAATTCAGTGCGTTAATGGTGAGATTCGAACTACCAAAACATTGATGATCTTACGTGGCATCATGGCTTCCTTTCTTGTCGGAAATCAGATCCAGGATACAACGGGGGCGATTGCGCCAAGCCTAAAGATTGAAACAAAATAACAGGTGACGAGGTTTCTTGGCATTGTGAATTTTTCGACGACAAATAAAGTGGTACAATATCTTGTACAATCATAGGAGGTCGTGGGCAATGGTTACAGCAATCGCATACAGTAATTTTCGTAAGGAACTTAAGTCCTACATGAGGAAGGCAAACGAGGATGCCGACGCGATCCTCGTTACGAATTCAGATCCGAAAGACAATGTCATCGTAATGAGCGCTAGTGACTACGACTCCCTTATGGAGACGCTGCATATCTATGAGAATCCTTACCTTATGGACAAGGTGCAAAGGGGATTGGCTCAAGTTAAGTCAAGGCAGACTATTCGTCATGACCTGATCGAGCAAGAGGGGGAATAGTGATTCTCTCGTGGACCGAGGACGCATGGGATGACTATCTGTATTGGCAGAGGCAGGATCCGAAAACCTTCAAACGAATCAACTTGCTGATAAAAGATGCCATGCGCTCGCCTGCCGAGGGCATCGGCAAACCCGAACCTCTCAAATGGGCTCTTCAAGGAGCATGGTCACGTAGAATCGACTCGGCAAACAGGCTCGTCTATACAATCGACGATGACGGCATCACTATTCTCTCCGCCAAAAGCCACTACAGCAAGGAATAGGAATAATCCGGCCCCACGAAACGAGTGAATCGTGAGGCCGGGAGGTCCATCGCGCAAAGCGGGACTCAAGAAATCAGTAGAGTTCCTTCCAGACTGGCATGAATGCATGCTCGTGCCGATGGGAGAGCACTGCTTTGTGATATTTCGCGGAATCCTTCCGGAAGAACCAGGACCCCAAGGGCTTGGTTCGGGTGAAATCCACGAGATCGCAACAAGCTTCCAAGCTGAACCGGTCCATGAAGCGGAGTAGGGCAGCGGTGCAATCGCCGTCCTGTCCGGAGGGGATATACTTCAGTCCGTAACCTCAACCAATGAAGCAACGTGCGTTACGCACACAATATAGGGCGTGCAGACATTTGCGAAGAACTGGAGATGATCTCTGGAAGTGAAAACTTTCACATCACGTATGTCACGCTTATTTTGCTTGTTGGGTGTAGCGGCAGTTCGGGAAGCCGGTGCACCCGTAGAATGAGCGGTTCGGATCGTTGCGATTGCGCCGCAAGCTTAGAGCTTCGCCACAATTCGGGCATTGCGGAGGAAGCTTGACTCCTCGGAAAATGTTCGGACAGATTTTGCTATGCAATTCGTACATGAATCGCGATGGACGGGTCTGATCCACGATGAAGAACAGTTTCTTCTTGCATCGGGTCATCGCCACGTAAAACAGTCGCCGTTCCTCCGCATGTGGGCATCTCTCCACTTCCGGCAATAGCAGACCAAGCAGCGGCTCTTCGGGAATCGTGCTTGGGAAACCTTTCAATCCGCCGGAACAGCACAGCAGAAATACGAAATCGCGTTGCAATCCTTTGGAAGCATGAGCGGTCATGAAACGAATATCCATATCCAGTTTTTCAAGAAAACGAATATTACCAGTGCTCTGGTCAATGGAGAACAGACCGTCTTGATCGCAACGAATCATGAGGTTGATGTCGCTGCGATACCGGCCAAGCAATAGTACGGACGCGGTTTTCGGCAGTTTACGCAACTGCTCGACAATTACATTGAATCGTTCTTCCTCAGTATGCCCGCCAAGTGCTTTCAGCGAGTAATCCTTCTTATCGCTGGGATTATGCAAGTGTTTGACATACAGATTGGTGTCACGCATCACGAATGCTCCGCTTGCGTCGATGAGACTTTGTCGGAAGCGCCGTGTGGTGGTGATTTGGAACATGCGGGTCGGACCCCAGTCGTGCCAAATTCGGTCGAAATCGAGAATGAGATGAATGTCGCTGCCTGCGAAACGATAAATCGACTGCCAATCGTCGCCAACGCAGAATAGTGAGAAATCATGTTGCAAGCGAAGCGCGCGGATTAGTTCATAACGCGGTCGTGACATGTCCTGATATTCGTCAATCAGCACGTACTTATATGGATGACGGTACGAGCCATTATTGACGCAACTGATGGCATCGACGATCATTCCCGGAAAATCAATACCATTATTGGTTGCGAAATTCTGCATATAAGCGTGATAAAGCGGTTCTATGAGCTGCAGCATCTCACGATTGCAGCCGATGTTTTTACCGCCATAACGTTCGTTAAGAGCTTGCATTCCAGCAGTGTCAATATTGTTTGACCGCATATGCTGGATAATGGTTTGTGTGGTGTCGATAAGATTCTGACGATATTGATTGAATGCGTAATCGTCTGTTGGTAACTGGAAATTCTCAAGTCGTGCAGTTGCGGAATATTTATCGAGCAACTGTTGCGACATGAGTTTAAATGCCAGAAGACGATAGGAAACATTGTGTTCAAGCAAGTATTCAAATGCGTTACGCACCACATTGTTTGACGTGTGCCCGTCAATAATTGGACGATTGGCAATAGTGGAGGAACGGCAAATTTCCAGTCCGAGACTATGGAATGTGCATGCGCGGATGACTTTGCCGGTGCTTTGCGTGATGCGGCTCGACATTTCGTCGGCGGAAGCTTTGGTGAACGATAGCACCAGAATCTCTTCGGGGGTAGCTGTTCCTGTGTTCAGCAACCATGCGATATAGCCGATGATAGTAGTGGTCTTGCCGGTTCCCGCACCTGCAAGCACCAGCGTATTGTGACCAGCTCCGGCGATGGCGCTGATCTGCTCGTCGCTTAAATCATGCTTTTCGATTTTACCGATGATATTCCGCGCCCGCGCAATCTGATCGGCGGGAAGCAACGGTTGCGGCATAAGCTTCTGCGCCGGTTGTGAATTGGCATGAGATTGCGCTCGCGAACGATTCGTTGTGACAGAAGTATTGCGAGCTGTGGTTTGTGTTTGCGCGCGGTATGACGATCGCGCCAACTGTGATGATTGGGATGGCTGCGTAAGCTGTTGTGTTTGACGTGATTGTACAGTGGACTTGCGTTGCGTCGTCTGCTGTTGTGTGGGCTCGGAAACGTTTTGCTGCGCAGGCCTGGGGGCGGGCTGAGTCGCCGTTTTGGGGACAGACGGTTCTCCAATAAGTGCGTTCATGAACTTGCTCAGCAATCCCATAATGTTCCTTCTCAACCAGTGCAAGGAGAAATTATATGTGCTGCCAATGAATGCTTCAGCGTCGGCTGCTTAAACGGAATCGCAATTCGCCGACGCTGAAACTAATATTGGAGCTCAACGTTCGAAGGGGTAGGTGAGGTTCCAGTCGCGGCGCAGCGAATCCATGAGTTCCATAATGCGCAGGGTGTCGGCGTGGGGCATTTCCTCGCATTCGGTGCGACCGTCGATTACAGCCTGTGCGGCGGTCGCCACCTCGTACTCATAGCCGGTGAGCTGGGCGGGAACATCGTAATGTGCAACAATCGTATGATTGCCGTCATACACGTCAATCGCCTCAACATTATTAATGTTCTGGCACACCATATAGCCATCGGTTCCCCACACGGATCCCATGCGGTCGCTATGGCATAGAATCGAACTTTGCGCGGTCGCCATTACACCGTTCTCGTAATAGAACGTCATGGAATTATGCGCATCCACACCGGTTTCGTACGCTCGCATCGACGATTCAATGCGGACGATCGGCGCATTATGCATGATCATGTCGATGAAATTGATTGGATATACGCCAACATCCAACAATGCGCCACCGGCAAGCGCGGGATCAGTGATTCGTGCCTTCGCGGTGGTGGGGTAACACAGGTTCGCATCGATCGCCTGTATTTCGCCAATCGCGCCGGAGGCGAGAATCTTATCGATAATGGCGCGAGACGGCATGTATCGCGTCCAAATCGCTTCCGCGCACAGCATGCCGGTTTCTTTTGCAACGGCTAACATCTCACGAGTCTGTGCCGCATTCGCGCCGAACGCTTTCTCCACCAGCACACCCTTGCCGGCCTTCATGCACAATATCGCCTGTTCCGCATGCAGATTGTGCGGCGTAGCGATGTACACCAAGTCCACGTTCGGATCGGCCACAAGTTCCTCATATGAACCATATGAAACCGGAAAGCCGTATTTCGCGGCGAAATCAGCCGCACGCCCCGCATCTCGTGCGGCGACGGCATACGGTTCAACCAAATCCGCATAACGGCTGTCCGCGGCCATTTTCACCAACGTGTCAGCCATATGTTGTGCGATCCGGCCTGCGCCGAGAATCGCGACACGAATACGAGCCATATTAAACCCCATCTTTCGTAAACTGTCTGAATAGTGTTGATTCATTTATATTGCTGCGTTGCAAGTTCCAGCGTACGCCATGCGTGATCGCAACGCGCGTTGATCCGTATCGCACTTGCACGCGTTCGTCCGGATGCTTTTCTGATTTGCCGTATTTTGCCGGATCTTGCCATAATGGTGTGCTGTGGTAGCGCAGGAACAAATTAAGAAGACCGGAAAACCTCGGAAATCCGCAAAAATAGAGAAATATGAGCGTGGTACGAGAAGCTACATCATGTCGCATATCCGAGGCAAAGACACATCCATCGAAATGATGGTACGCAGTTTTCTTTTTTCGAAAGGCCTGCGATTCCGCAAAAACGACAAGCGGTATCCGGGGCATCCCGACGTGGTGTTGCCGAAATACCGTACGATGGTGTTCATCAACGGCTGTTTCTGGCATATGCATGAAAACTGTCCGAAAGCCACACGCGTACCGAAATCGAATGTGGAATTCTGGAGTGCGAAACTGCTGCGCAACCACGAACGAGACGTCAGACAGCATGCCGAACTTGAAGCGATGGGCTGGAAAGTGATCGTGGTGTGGGAATGCGAGCTCGCCAAAAAAGTGCGTGAGGAACGGTTGGAGAGACTGTACTGCGAAATCGTCGAAGCGTGATTCTTGCCGCTGGAGCATGATGCTCGTGGTTCCAGCTTTGCGTGACATGTGATTTTCTGTTTTCAAAACGAGCGTAATGGCGGCGAGACGGTGTTTGCGATTTGTCGCGTCTGAAGAATACAAACGAACTATGGGAAATGCTGAGAACAGCGCGCTGCCGCAGATGTCGCACCGCGCCCAGATTGCTAATCCGTTCCGTGCCATGGTGTTTGGTGCGATGGCCGACGAGATGATCGCCGCAGGTACCGATGTGGTCAAGTTGAGCCTGGGGGAGCCGGATTTCGGCGCTCCGCCCGCAGTACGTGATGCAATGCGCGAACAGTATGATGGCCGTCCATTGCCATATACCGCTGCAATGGGCTTGCCGGAATTACGTCAGGCGATTTCCGATTTCTACAAAGAACGCCACCATGTGAGCGTCGATCCGAAACGTATCGCGATTACGGCCGGAGGTTCCACGGCACTGCTGCTTGCCGCCGCATTGACGGTGAACGAGGGTGACGAAGTGCTGATCGCCGACCCGTCGTACCCGTGCAATCGCGAACTGGTCCGCGCGTTCGGAGGCAAAGTCGTGGACGCGCCGACGAACGCGGACACCCGATTCCATCTCACACCGGAACTATGCCGCGAATACTGGTCGGATCGCACCAAAGCGGTGATGATCACCTCGCCGTCGAACCCGACCGGTACCACCATCGCCTTCGACACTCTGAAATCCGTGTGCGACCTGGCGAAAGAACGCGGCGCATGGCGCATCGTCGACGAAACCTACCTTGACCTAGCCGACCGTGAACCGGACGGTTCCGACGTGAAATCCGTGCTCGCCTGCGACCCGGACGCCATCGTATGTTCCAGCTTCTCCAAGTTCTTCGGCATGACCGGCTGGCGACTGGGCTGGATGGTCGTGCCTGAATACGCGCTCGAAGCCATGGATGATCTCGCCACCAACTTCTTCCTGTGCGCGCATACACCCACCCAGCATGCGGCGCTCGCGTGCTTCACTCCGGAAACGTTGGCCGTGTGCGAGGAACGCCGTCAGGAGTTGCTGGAGCGTCGTCGCATTGTGGTCGACGGATTGGCTGAGATCGGTTTGCCGTTGGAAGTCGAGCCGAATGGCGCGTTCTATGCGTATTTCAATATTTCCAGCACTGGTCTTGATGCGTGGACGTTCTGTGAGCGCGCGTTGAAGGAAGCGCATATCGCATTGACGCCTGGTCGTGATTTCGGCGAGGCGACCGCGGACACGCATGTGCGACTGTCGTATGCGGCCTCGCGCGAGGCGTTGCGTGAAGGTTTGAAGCGGCTTGGCGATTTTGTTAGCAAGCTTCGCGGCTGATTTCTGCATGGCTTGTTGAGACTGTTGTTTTTGCGGTGAAGACGGTTCCGTGCGATGGAAACATCGTGTGGAACCGTCTTTTGTATATGTTTTTCTGTTGATTGCAATCGTTGTTTCCGCCCTATAAGAGGGGTAAGCACCCTTTTCTTCCTGACTTGAGATAAAGAAAAAAGCGAAGGTTGTCAATGGCATGTCGCGTAACATGTTAAATGCTTCGGTAACTATGCTGTTGAATCATGGTCGATTTGCATTCGTATGCCACGCGACTCGGCGTGCTTGATATTGGTTCGAATAACTGTACACATGCTCATCGTTGACGCGGCTTCCGGAGCTCGCCCTGAACCTGAGGCAAGCGCTAAAAGCACGGCGCGGCTGATGTGGCCAAACGTGTTGCGACACGCCGTGATTTGGTGATTGAGGCATGTGTGCGTATTATTTCATCTTGCGGTGATCAGAGCCTAGGTGAGACGCCCGGTCCCATTCCGAACCCGGAAGCTAAGGCCTAGCACGGCGATGGTACTGCACTCGAGAGGGTGTGGGAGAGTAGCATGTCGCCGCACTTAAACTTTTTTAAATCCCGAGTCGAGCGCCGCTCCTCGGGATTTTTCATTATTCGATTCGTGCAAGTCCAATTACGCGCGAATGTGAATCCGAAGGTCACTGATGGCGGCGCTCAGGCAGGGAAAACCACCAACAGAACAATGCCGTTTCAACAAAAATGACAGGTAGCGGTATGAGCCACCACCAGCCAGTGGTGCCGAATTCGTTCGCGGGCGCAACAATCCAAGGATGCGAGCCCAGCCACCCCAAGAATACGGCTATGGTTGATCCCAGCGACATGGTTATTCCTAAAGGTTTGAACAAGCGCATGAGCTGGAATCGTGATGCACCGAATTCTTGAAGAGTCCAGCGTAACGCTGACTGCGATTGACGGGTTGATATAGCCAATGCGGCGAATGTCAGGCCGCTGATAATCGTAGCCAAAGCCGGCATGGCAATGGCACGTGCCACGTAGGAGCGGTAAGAGGTGGTGTCGTGTTCGGTAATGAATGCATACCCACAACGGTTAATGATGTCGGATCGAATCGAATCGCGAACGCCGGAAGCAATTGACGGGAAATCAGTAATAACGAGAGTATGCCGGTTGCTCGGTGCAAGTCCAAGCGTCTTTGCCTGCGGTGAGTCGATTCCAAGAACCACGCCAGGCATGGTGTAATCATTGAGCAGCGAATCGGTGCCCTCGGTGGGAACTTGTGCTGCCTGAGTTATTTTTTGGGTTGTTGGATCAATGAGAATGATACCAGTGTTACCGCCTTCGGCAATATGAACGTCGTTGGTTTTACCAGCTAAAGATGAGTTGCTATCAACAAGCATGACAGTGGTTTCATTATCGGAATCTGAGTAGCAATCCGCGTCGTCGGAACCATGTTGAGTGACGCAATCGTAAGCATGGGAAGTTGCGGCGCGGACCAGATACCGGGATTCATCCGGTGCCGTGAGCACGATGGCTTTGTCTAGAGTCTCGGGATATTTGCCGGCAAGATAGTTCAAGTCATCCTGAGTCAAATAATCGGCGATGAACAGCCCATTATCCGAATTGCCTGTCGCTATCATCATTTGCCCGCTAAACAATGAGCTGGCACCTAACAATAAGAGTGCCAATGCGCATACTGGGGCAGACAAACTTCGTGTACGTTCTACCGCACTGCATTGTGCTGGCGTGCGGAAAAGCCAAGGCAGTGAAAGGAGCATAGGCCCCAGAGCGCAAGCCCCCATGACCGAGCCTACTGATCCGCCAAACGGCCATGCGGCTGCATGATAACGTTCTATCGCCACACAAGAAAACATCAGAACGGCCGAGGAGAGAATGATGTACCATAATGCGTTTCTGGTTGTGATGTCATGCTTAAAGGATATGCGGAAGAACAAAACCAGCCATGTCAAGTATAGCGAGCACAGCAAAATCGCTGCGACAAAAAAGACAGACAGCAGGGAAGTTACTGATGGTTGCCATTCCCAATATTGGGCGAATATGCTGCCTATGGTCCTGTAGCTAAGACCGAATACCGCATATCCGGCTGCGATGCCGATTGCGGCTCCGGGTATTGTGCAAATAAGCAATCCTCGGAACACTGTCCATCTGCTGGTGGTGAGGGGGAATCCGCAAGCTACCAGAGCTTCTACCACAGCATCTCCGGAACACTGACTTGCTCGGAAGAATGCCGTCATCACTGCGATATGTACGCACAACAAGCAAAGGAACAGAACTATTCCGTACCATTGGCATCCTGGCAGATCGCGAGTACGAACCGTTTCTTCGGCATTTCGTATTGTCGATTTGATGTATCCGATATTGACATTGTTGGTTGCGCTCTCTTTCGCGACTTCTCCCTGATTTACGGTAGCGTCATCGTCGGTGAGCCACATTTGTATGTTTTGGAGATTGTCTTTGGAAGACACTGCTGTTGCGTACACGGTGTTGGTGTTCGCAGCATCGACGGTGATGCCAATGAGCTTATAGTCGCTTGATAATGCGGAATCGTCACATTGCACGGTGACTATATCTCCCAGCTGGGCGTCAATTTGTTCAGCTGCGGTCCGAGACAGGGAGATTTCGTTTTTTTGCGACGGCTGATGCCCTTCGATGAGCGTGCCATATCGTGAGGGGCCTGTTAGGAAAGTTATGTCTGCGATGGTGTTTCGTGAAGAGCCGCTGGCGGAGGTGAGGCCTACTGATCCTTGTGTGGATTTGACGCCGATGGCCTTACCGTTTTGGACTTGTTGCCTGAGTTCTTCGGCTACATCGTTGCTGCCTCCTGAAATTTGATATGTGTACCCTCCGGATTGACCTGCTGCGCCTTCTTTGGCGGCCTGTACGTATAGATCCAAGCTGTTCAAGGCCACCACGGGTAGCATCGCCGACAATAATGCCACCACAAAGAGTGAGATGGTGAGCATCGGATGGAATCTCAAATATCCAGAGGTAACGTGCCTCGTGATTCCAGTGCTGTGGTTAGGCATGCCATTCATTGCTCCACCAACTTGTGGTCCTGAATGCGCACAATGCGGTCACTGTGCTGCGCGACCGTAGCGTCATGCGTTGCGATTATGACAATGGATCGCTCTTTGTGGGCAATATCTGAAAGCAATGTTGCGATTGCCTGCGTATTTTCCTCATCAAGCGCGCCGGTGGGTTCATCCGCGAGAATCACACGTGGTTTCATGGCGATCGCGCGTGCGATGGCCACACGTTGCTGTTCTCCTCCTGACAATTGGCCAGCCAAATGGTTTGCATAGCCTGCTAAATGCACTTCTTCAAGCAAGTTATCGATTGTGTTGTTTTCAGCGCGGGAAGTTTCCTTAATCTTGGTTTGTCCGAGGTTCTTATGCGCCGCTTCAAACGCCAACATGATGTTTTCTCGCACGTTAAGATATGGAATGAGCCTGTAATCCTGAAATATGCGCATGCATAAAGATCCGAGAAGATTTTTTCGATCAATGGAATTGACATTTGCGCCATCAATGGTGACGGAGCCAGTGTCTGGTTGTAAAGAACCGTCCATCAAACGCAGCAAAGTGGTCTTTCCTGAGCCGGAAGGTCCCATTATTGCCGTTGTCGAACCTTCTTCGAATAACGCGCTCGCATTGTCTAAAATCAGACGTTTTCCATACGAAAACCCCACGTGGTCAAGTTCCAGCATGGTATAGCTCCCTCTCGGTATACATGAGCAGCCATTGCTCTTGCGTAAGGCGTCGTACCCCTATTAGTTACGATTTCTTATGCGTCCAGCATAATAGCATTTAATGGTTGGGGGCAATATGGTGATTTTTGTGTTTCGATTGTTTTTCGTTAAATTTATGGAGACGATTGCGACTATTTGCCGGCGAATGTGGAAGTTGGGGTACTATGAAGCCGCACTATTGCCGATGGCGTTCGTCATGAACTCGGTTTTGATGGCTGATTTGATGATTGATGTATTGACTGATGGAACGCAATGCCCATGTTGGAGGATGTATGGCACGGTCTGGTACGCCTACGAAACCGCGTACGGCGCAGGCGAAGGCTGTTAAGCCTATTCGCACGTTGAAGAAAACTAAGTCGCATCGCGTGCGCAATATCATATGCGGTTTTCTGGCTGGCATTTTGTCGCTTGCAGCTTTGCTGGGCACTGTTTCGCACATACTGCCTGCTGAGATTCAGGCGTGGCCATATGTTCCCATTATCGTTTCGTTGGTGCCTTGGTTCGCGATTCTTGCGGTGATTGCGCTGATTTGCGGCATTGTTTCGAAGCGAACAATGTCGGTATTGCTGGCGATTGCGACGATCGCGTTGCAAGTATGGTGGCAGTATCCGTTTTTCTACAATGAAACGAAGCTTCCGCGTGCCGCGATTGCAGCGGTTTCGGGAGCGTCCGCCAATACGCAGGATGATTATGCTCGTTTGATGACATGCAATGTGTTTAAGGGTCGTGCCGACGCGCAGGAAATCGTTGATGTGGTGCGTAGCGAGCGTGTGGAAGTGCTGGCATTGCAAGAAACGACCGATGCTTTCGTGGACGAGTTGAACAAGGCTGGTATTGGCGATTTGCTGCCGTATGCGCAGGTGGCAAGTTCAGACGGCGTGTATGGCAATGGTTTGTGGTCGGCGAGTCCGCTTGTTGATCCAGCTGATGATGATGTTGATTCGAGTGCGTCGTTCATGCCAGGAGCCACGGTTGCATTCAATGATGGTCAGACGCAGATCCGTTTCGTTTCGGTACATACCACGTCTCCGACCGATGGATATTGGCAGCAGTGGAAGCGTTCATTGGATGAGCTTGGTCGACTCCGGTACGATACGTCTCGCAGGTACGTGTTCATGGGCGATTTCAACGCGACCGACGATCATGCGCCGTTCCGTAATTTCTTGGGAGCGCGGTTTACGGATGCGGCCAAGCAGGCGGCTGGGGGATTGGTGTTCACATGGCCTGCGAATATCGATTATGTGCCAACATTCGCGGGCATTGACCATATCGTATTGGATTCCGGCATGTTGGCCGGTCGGGTCAAATCGTTGAAAATCGATGGAAGTGATCACAAGGCGTTGCTGGCAACCGTGCAATTCGACGTGTGAGAAGAGTGTCGGCACAACTACGTATCGGCTGCGTATCCGCATAAAATAAAGTGCCCCAGATAGGAATCGAACCTACGACACCTTCTTTAGGAGAGAAGTGCTCTATCCACTGAGCTACTGAGGCAACGAATCTTCATTCTACACACATTCCGGACGAGTGTGGTGCCGAAATGAAGAAATCCGAAATTTCTGCATGACTGTACGCCATATAACGCCTTGTAAAAACGTGTGGCGCACAGTCATGGAAAACGATGTATTGGCGGTATTTTCAGGCCAGATTGTCTTGCGTGCCAGCGGTATTGGCCGCAGTGGCCTGTTCCGCCTGTGCTGCGTCAAGCTTGTCGCGTACTTCGCTGAGCAAACTTTGGGCGCGCTTGGCAAGAGCCTCGCCAAGCTCCCACTGGCGCATGGACTGGTCAAGGTTAAGTCCGCCGGCTTCAAGTGCCTGCACGGCCTGAATGAGCTGATCTCGAGCCTCTTCATAAGGCATTTGTGCGATGGCTTCGCGTTCCTTGTCGGTCAGGCTGGATGCGGGGGTGGTTTCGTTGGTCATTGCTACTCCTTCGTTACGGTGGTGACTTCGGACACGATCATGCCGTGCTTCAATGTCATGGTGAGTTGGTCGCCGGTGTTCACGGCGTTCGCATCGTCGATTACATGGCCGTCCGCTCCCTGCACTACCGCATAGCCTCGGTTGAGGGTGGATTGTGGGCTAAGCGCGGTCAGTGAAGCGTGCGCTTTTTCGATGGTGAGACTTGCGTCGTCAAGAATACGTGTCAAGCCGATTCTCATGCGGGTTCTTGCGTCGTCGATGAGACGCTGATGCGGTTCCAGCATGGTGAGCGGCTGTGTAAGGCTTGGACGGTTCGCATAGCCTTCGATCAGTCTTGTTTCATTGTTGACGGTGGCGTCGATGCGCATGCGCATGCGTTCGATGTTCACATTGATGAGTTGCATCTGCTCACGAACGTCTGGCACGACTTTCTTTGCCGCATCCGTTGGCGTGGATGCACGCAAGTCGGCGACCAAATCAAGCAATGTCCAATCATCCTCATGACCGATCGCGGAAATCAACGGCGTATGGGAGGCTGCCGCGGCGCGCACCACACCTTCGTCGGAAAATCCGATCAGATCTTCGAAAGCGCCGCCGCCACGGGCTACAATGATTACATCGACGTCGGGATCGGCATCCATCTGCGCGATCGCCTTGATCACGTCGGAAGGGCACTGCTCACCCTGCACATGCACATGCGTTACTTTGAAATCGACAACAGGCCAACGCAATCTCACATTGGTGATGACATCGCCTTCCGCGCGGGCCTGCGGGGCGCAAATCAGACCGATGCAATGCGGAAACTCTGGTAGTGGCTGCTTGCGGTCGGCGTCGAACAATCCTTCGCCTTTAAGCTTCTTGCGTAATTCGTCGATCATGGCTTTCAGGCTGCCGCCCGCGCCTGCGGCGATGATGGCGTCACCGCGTAAAGACAGGGAGGTGCGTTTCATCCACAGATTCGGTTTGCCGTGGATGATGACACGATCGCCCTGCACGAAAGGAGTGGCTGCTGCGGCGAACTGTCCGAAGCCGTTGACCTCCAACGCAATGTCCTGATAATCATCGCGCAACGTGATGTAGGCACTGCCCTGACGTCTGGTGTTGATCTGTGTGATCTGCCCGGCCACCCAAACCGATGGCCACCGTTCAACGGCCATGTGGAATTTCTCGCTGAGCAGACTTACCGGCCAGGGGTTGTCAGCGGTGGTTTCGCCGGCCAGTCGCGGCAGCGGTTTGCTGTTCGATTGCGCTGCCGGGGGTGTGTAATCCTGGTTCCAAGTCATAGTTCAAGACTCCATCATCTTGCGGACAAATGAAACACATGTTCGAATCGTGTGAGGGTACCCCGCCTTGTATAGTCCCTCTTCGGTGCCTGCGTCAAATCGACACTCGGGCGACACTCCGTGGCGAAACCGTTACCTTTGTCACACAGGTTAAGGAATGGCGGAATCAAGCCAAAAATGGAATATATAGTCTTACTGTCGGCGTGCCGCTACTACATTTAGTGCTGTCTATGGCGTAGAGTCTATGGACGTAGAAAACATATGGCATGCGAAACAAAGCATGAAAACCTGGTCGGATGGGGTCCGACCCGGAAAGGATGATGAATGGAAACGCAGGCTCTGAATGCCGTCTCCGCAACCGTTAAAACGGGAACCGGTAAGGTGCTCGTTGAGAAGCGCGACGGTCGTGTGGTCGACTTCGATCCGATCAACATCATCAGCGCGGTGAAGTCAGCCTTCGCCGACCTTGATAAGAAGATCGGGCCGCAGGAGGAACAGCTGATCCGTGATATCGCCAATCAGGTCGAAGCCGAAATCAAGGATCGTTACAACGGTCCCGCCAAGATCGAAGACATCCAGAATCTCGTTGAACACAGCCTGATTGAAGACCACCTGTACGATGTGGCGCGCACGTACACCAACTACCGTCTGAACAAAGACATCGAACGTGCCAAGGCCACCGACATCAACGAAGCCGTCAAGCGTTTGGTGAACCGTGACGAGGCTCTGGTGCGCGAGAACGCCAACAAGGATTCCAACGTCTACTCCACCCAGCGCGATCTGCTGGCGGGTGCGGTGTCCAAGGCGTCCGCCTTCTCCATGCTGCCGGACGCGGTTTCCAACGCCCATATGAAGGGTGACATCCACTTCCACGACGCCGACTACTCGCCGTTCACCGCACAATCCAACTGCTCTCTGCCGAACTACTGGGATATGCTCGCCAACGGCTTCACCCTCGGCAACGCGCCGATGGGATCGCCGAACAGTATCTCTATCGCTGCCACGCAGATTACCCAGATCATGAAGGACGTGGCTTCCAGCCAATACGGCGGCCAGACCGCCAACCGTGCCGATGAGCACTTCGTTGAATATGCCAGGAAAGATTACGATAAATTCCTTGAGCAGGCCCACGAGATCATGCCTGACGATCTGCCGATTGAAATCGCCGAACGTCAGGTACGCTTGGCCAAGGATGTCGAACCGAAGCGTCTGCATTTCGAAAAGGACCGTCCGGCCCTGCCGATGGACGAGCCGTTTAACAAGGATGCCAGTCGTTTGCAGCAGCTGCGCGAGGTGTGGGCGAAGATCCAGACCCGCAAGGCCATCTACGACGCCATGCAGACCATGGAATACCAGATCAACTCCAATCGTGTGTCGAACGGCCAGACCCCGTTCGTGACCGTTGGCTTCGGTTTGGGCACCGACTGGTTCGCCCGCGAGATTCAACGTGCCATCTTCCTGAACCGTATCCGCGGCCTCGGTTCCGAACACCACACCGCCATTTTCCCGAAGCTCGTGTTCACCATCAAGCATGGTGTGAACGCCGATCCGGGCGATCCGAACTACGATCTGAAGCAGCTCGCCCTCGAATGCGCCACCAAGCGCATGTATCCGGACGTGATCTTCTACGAGAACATCGTGAAGATCACCGGCTCCTTCAAAGCCCCGATGGGATGCCGTTCCTTCTTGCAGGGTTGGATTGATCCGGCGACCGGCAAGGACGTGGAAGACGGACGCATGAACCTTGGCGTCGTCACCGTGAACGTTCCGCGCATTGCACTGGAATCCCACGGCGACAAGGATCGCTTCTGGAAGATCTTCGACGAGCGTATGGCCGTGGCTCATCAGGCATTGCAATTCCGTATCATGCGTTGTAAGCAGGCCGCGCCGGTCAATGCGCCGACCCTGTTCCGTTTCGGAGCCTTCGGTCGCCTCGGCGCCAACGACAGCGTCGACCAGCTGTTCCGCAACGAACGTGCCACCGTTTCCCTGGGCTACATTGGCCTGTATGAGGCGACCAGCGTGTTCTACGGCAAGAACTGGATGCGCGATCACGGCTGGGATCCGCAAGGCAAGGAGTTCGCACTGTCCATCGTCAAGCGCATGAACGAGCTGTGCAAGGAATGGAGCGACGCGGAAGGCTACCACTACTCCGTGTACTCCACGCCGGCCGAATCCCTCACCGACCGCTTCAACCGTATGGACCACGAGAAGTTCGGCGAAGTGGAAGGCGTGACCGACCACGACTTCTACACCAACTCCTTCCACTATCCGGTCTGGCTGCAGCCAACCCCAATGGAAAAGCTCAACTACGAGAAGGACTTCCCGTACTACGCGTCCGGCGGCTTCATCAACTACTGCGAGTTCCCGTGCCTGCAGTCCAACCCCAAGGCACTCGAAGCGGTGTGGGATTACGCCTACAACATCGGCATCGGCTACCTGGGTACGAACACGCCGATCGACCGCTGCTACGATTGCGGATTCCAAGGCGACTTCGAGCCCACTGAGGAAGGTTTCAAGTGCCCGGAGTGCGGCAACTCCGACCCGGACCACTGCAACGTGACCAAGCGCACCTGCGGCTACTTGGGCAACCCGGTGCAGCGCCCGATGGTGCACGGACGTCACGAGGAGATCGCGCACCGCGTCAAGCATATGAGCGGCGAAACTGGTCATGTCACCTTGGGCGACGGTTCCGAACGTGAATGGTTCGAGGAAGCCAAGTAAGAGCCGCATCGGCAGCAAGCATAAACGAAATATGAAAGAGGGTGGGTTTCCACCCTCTTTCATTCTGTGACAATCATGAGGCAATCAGCAATCGCAAAAATGCGACGCAACGGCAAAACGTGAAGGGGCAACGTATGATCAGCAGCGCGAATCCAGCAATTCAACGTCGTGACTTTGCAGCGGACGAAACCAATCGCGGGCCTTTCATCCCCACAACTCGTTCCAACAATCCCAAAGCAGGGCAATGGACCAATCGCATGAGCCGCAATATGATTGCCGACTACAAACGGTTCCTCATGACCGATGGAGAAGGCATCCGATGCTCGCTGTACGTGTCCGGCTGCCCGTTCCATTGCGAGGAATGCTACAACACGTCAATCTGGGATTTCCAAGCCGGCCACGAATATAACGACAAGCTCGAAGCGCAAATCATGGATGACTTAAGCCAATCGTATGTGCAAGGCATCACCTTCCTCGGAGGCGAACCATTGCTCAATACGGGCGTGCTGTTGCCCCTCGCGCGCAAAATCCGCGAACGGTTCGGTAATGCCAAAGACATTTGGTGCTGGACCGGCTATACGTGGGAAGAGCTCATGCGCGAAGGCGAAAGCCCCGACAAGCGCGAACTGCTCGAACTGATCGACATTCTAGTGGACGGCCGTTATATCAAAGAATTACGTGATTCCCTGCTGCAATTCCGCGGAAGCAGCAACCAACGCATCATCGACGTGCCGAAATCACTGGAAAGCGGACAAGTGGTGATTTGGCCGAAATTGCATGATCAAACACGATTCATTCCCGAAATATATGGCAAAGACCGTTCTGCGGGGGAAGGCGGCGCATCTTGACATGGAAATGTTTGGCTGGGTTTGCGATTTCGGCATTCGTCGAGTGTCCGGATGCATAATTAGACACATTGACTGGATTAGTTGTCTAATTTATGCGCTGTTTCTTGCATTTTATGCTGATTGCGAGCATTCACGAAGCGCTTAGGCGTGGGCACAGACTACGATTACATGATTGGATAACCGGGGTAGGGGCTTCCATGCCTGCCATGGGAACGCAGCCCGGCGGATAGAACGATAGAGGTTGATACATGGTTGAAGCAGCAGAAGCCGTGACCGAAACGCACGGCACAAAGCCGTTGCGTGTAGGTCTTGATATCGGTTCCACTACTGTGAAGGCGGTGGTGCTCGATCAGTCCGACGCGCTCGCGGACGCGCTGTTCTCCGATTATCGGCGTCACCACGCGAATGTGCGCGCCACCGTGGCCGGACTACTGGCCGACATCCACAAAGAATTGGAAAAGCTTGGCCGAGGCGACGAGCCGATTCGTCTGGCCATTACCGGTTCAGGCGGTCTTGCTCTTGCAGACAGCCTCGACGTGCCCTTCGTTCAGGAGGTCATCGCCGAAACCGAAGCCATTGACAAGGAATATCCGCAGGCTGACGTGATCATCGAGCTTGGTGGTGAAGACGCAAAAATCACCTATCTCAAGCCGACTCCGGAACAGCGCATGAACGGTTCCTGCGCAGGTGGTACCGGCGCATTTATCGACCAGATGGCAACACTGCTCGACACCGACGCCGCTGGTCTGAACGAAATGGCCGCGCAATACGAAACCCTGTATCCGATCGCATCACGTTGCGGCGTGTTCGCCAAAACCGATTTGCAGCCGCTTATCAACGATGGCGCGGCCAAACCGGATCTGGCCGCATCGATCTTCACCGCAGTGGCCACGCAAACCATTGCAGGCCTTGCCTCCGGACGCCCGATTCACGGAACCGTGATCTTCCTAGGTGGTCCGTTGTTCTTCATGTCCGAGCTGCGAGCCGCGTTCAAGCGGGCGCTCGACGGCAAAGTGGACGAATTCATTGTTCCGACCGATGCTCACCTGTATGTGGCATACGGTGCCGCATTGCAGGCCGATCAGGATGGTGACGACCTTGACTAAGCATTACGAAGCACGAACCTGCGCCGACCTTCTGGCGCGCCTGGACGAACTGGAAAACCTGCCGTCCAACACTCCGACCATGCCTCCGCTGTTCGCTACCGAAGCGGATCGTACCGCATTCAACGAACGACATCATCGCGAGCATATCCATCAAGGCACGCTCGAAGGAGCCCAAGGACCGCACTTCCTGGGCATCGACGCCGGTTCCACCACCATCAAAGCGACGTTGGTGAACGACGATCGAGAAATCGTATGGTCCTCTTATGCGACCAACGAAGGCAGCCCGTTGACGGCAGCCGTGCAAATCGTTAAAAAAATCCAAGCCGAACTACCTGAAGGCGCATGGATCGCACGATCCTGTGCGACCGGCTACGGCGAAGGCCTCATCACCACCGGACTGCACCTTGACGAAGGTGTAGTGGAAACCATGGCTCACTATCGCGGTGCCGAAATGGTAAGCCCGGGCGTTACCGCCGTCATCGATATCGGCGGCCAAGACATGAAATATCTCGCCATCAACGATGGCGTGATCGACTCCATCGCAGTGAACGAAGCATGCTCGTCCGGCTGTGGATCGTTCTTGCAAACGTTTGCCATTTCCATGGGTCTGACCATTCAGGAATTCACCCAAGCGGCACTCAACTCCACCCATCCGGTCGATTTGGGCTCCCGATGCACCGTGTTCATGAACTCGTCCGTGAAGCAGGCGCAAAAGGAAGGCGCGTCCATCGAAGACATCGCCGCAGGCCTGTGCTATTCCGTAGTGCGCAACGCCCTCTACAAGGTAATCAAACTGCGTGATTCCGGTGAACTTGGCGACACCGTGGTAGTGCAGGGCGGCACATTCCTCAACGACGCTGTGCTCCGCGCATTCGAACTGCTCACAGAACGTGAAGTGACCCGACCGAACATCGCAGGACTCATGGGCGCATACGGTGCCGCACTGACCGCACGCATGCACTATGCCGACGAAGCGGAAAATGAAGACGTCGATACCACCGACACCAAAGAAGCGGTGATCGCAGACGTACGCCATACCGCATCGAACATTTTGAGCGGCGAAGAACTCGACAACCTGTCGATGACCTCCGAACGAGACGTGTGCAAACTGTGCCAAAACCACTGCAAGCTCACCATCACCACCTTCCAAGACGGATCCCGTTACGTGACCGGCAACCGCTGCGAACGAGGCGGAGACGCGAAAAAGAAGCGTTCCGATCGTCCGAACCTCTACGACTACAAGTACAAGCGTTGCTTCGCCTACCGCAGACTCACCGACAAGAACGCAACCCGCGGCGAAATCGGCATTCCGCGCGTACTCAACATGTACGAGAACTATCCGTTCTGGTTCACACTGCTCACCTCGCTCGGCTTCAAAGTGATGATTTCCGGACGAAGCTCGCACGAACTGTTCGAAACGGGCATCGAATCCATCGCATCCGAAAACATTTGCTATCCGGCCAAACTTGTGCACGGACACATCAAATGGCTGCTGAACAAGGGTGTGAAAAACATCTTCTACCCGTGCGTCAGCTACGAAGAGAACCTGGTACCCAACACCGACAACCACTACAACTGCCCGGTGGTAGCCAACTATCCCGTGGTCATCGGCGCGAACATGCCCGAACTGCGCGAAGAAGGCATCCGTTACATGCGTCCATACTTCAACATGGCCAACCATGAACTCATGGTCGACCGTATCGTCGAAGAATTCGCTTGGGCCAACGTGACCCGTGAAGAAGCCAAAACCGCAGTCAAAGCGGCATATGCCGAAAACGAAGTCTTCAAGCACGACGTGCAAATGGAAGGCCTCAAGGCACTCGCCTACATGAAGGAACACGACTGCCGAGGCATCGTGCTCGCAGGCCGCCCGTACCATATCGATCCGGAAGTCAACCATGGCATTCCGGAAACCATATGCTCGCTCGGTATGGTGGTATTGTCTGAAGATTCGATCTGCGAACTGCAGCCGGGGGAGAAGCTCAACCTGAGCGAATTCCTCGCCGCCGATGAAGACGATCCACGTAAGAAGAACACAGACGGCTTCCGCCATGTGGAAGACCGCAAGGTCACCAAAATGCCATTGCGCGTCACCAACCAGTGGGCCTACCATTCCCGTCTGTACGCGGCGGCCAATTTCGTCGCTTCGTACCCCGGCCTCGAACTCGTGCAGCTCAACTCCTTCGGCTGCGGTCTTGACGCAATCACCACCGACCAGGTGGGCGAAATCCTCGCCGACAAGGCTGACGTGTACACCATGCTGAAAATCGACGAAGTCTCCAATCTGGGCGCGGCGAAAATCCGCCTTCGCTCACTCAAGGCAGCCGTCGAAGAGCGTGAACGCAACCATCGCCGCGCTCTGGCCGGTGCCGTGCCCGGCAAGCAGGATCAGCCGGTGCAATCGGATGCTGTGGCTGAAGCGAAAGCCAAGCTGGAAATGGCTCAGGCGCAGCTCGCCGAAGCGCAGGCCCAGCTTGAATCCGCCGAAGCCGGTGCCAAGCGTGGCGAATTCCGCAAGACCGGAACGGAAGCGCCGACTCCGGGCCGTCAAGTCATGCTTGATACCGTGATGAAAGCCAATCCGAAACTCACCGAAGCCGTTAAAGCCGCATCCAAGCGTGCCGCGGAAAACGGCATCGGCGAAGTGAAGAAGTCCGCGCACAATTCCGCCACCATGTCGAAATACGCCAACCGCGTGCCATTCGGCAAAGACATGAAGGACTACACCATCGTGGCTCCGCAGATGAGCCCGATCCACTTCTCCCTAGTGGAATCCGTGATCCGCTCCGGCGGCTACAAGTTCGACATTCTCGAACACGCCAGCCGCGAAAACGTGGAAACCGGCCTGAAATACGTCAACAACGACGCCTGCTACCCGGCCATCATGGTTATCGGTCAGCTCGTGGACGCGATTTTGGACGGCAAATACGATCCGGAACACACCGCGCTCGCCATCACACAGACCGGCGGCATGTGCCGAGCCACAAACTATTTCGGCCTGATTCGCAAGGCGCTGATCGATGCCGGATATCCGCAAATTCCAGTAATCGCCATTTCCACGCAAGGCATTGAAGACAATCCGGGCTTCAAAGCGACGCCGGCATTGATTCATCGCGTCATCAAGGCGCTCATCATCGGCGACCTGCTGATGAAATGCCTGTACCGCGTGCGCCCATATGAGGTGACGCCTGGTAGTGCGAATCAGCTGTACAAGACTTGGAACACCATCGTGCGTGAAACGCTCGAGAACCACGGTCGCTCGAAGACGGCACGTAAGTTCATCGGCAAGGGATACCTGCCATATTCGACGCTCGTCAAAGAAATCGTCAAATCGTTCGACGCGCTGCCGTTGAAGGACGAACCGCGCAAGGTGCGCGTCGGCGTGGTGGGCGAGATTCTCGTTAAGTACCAGCCGGACGCCAACAACCATGTGGTCGACGTGATCGAATCGCAGAATTGCGAGGCTGTGGTGCCGGGCATCATGGAATTCATGACCACCCGCCCGTACATTTCCGACTGGAACGAGCATTACCTCGGCATGGGCGGCAACAAGCTTGGCTACGCGCTGATGCGCAAGGCGCTTGACTTGTACAACGCTCCCGTACGCAAGGCGATAGATTTGGCACACGGCAAGTTCTCCCAGGACCTGCCGATGCCGGAACTGGTCAAGAAGGCCGACGAGGTCACTTCCGTGGGCGTGCAGGCTGGCGAAGGCTGGCTGCTGACTGCGGAAATCCTTGAACTCATCGAATCCGGTTGCCCGAACGTGATTTGTGCGCAGCCGTTCGCCTGCCTGCCGAACCACGTGACCGGCCGAGGTATGTTCGGCAAGATTCGCCGCCTGCATCCGGAAGCCAACATCGTGTCCATCGACTACGATCCGGGCGCATCCGAAGCGAACCAGCTCAACCGTATCAAACTGATGATCGCAGCCGCCAAGAAGGCTCACAAGGCCGCGCGACAGGGTGGAGCGGCGCAAAGCGAAAAATCCGCCTGATCATAGGCGGATAAATCAATAAGCACTGACTGGAATTGACTAACATACCGACGCTGACAACATCTTCAGCGTCGGTATTTTCATTTGATGTATACAAACAATTCTTCAAAATAGTGGTAATTGCTTCTGACTTTATTGACAGCTGTTAATTATTATTGGTCGTCTTTGCAGAGCATGTCTGTTTTAATCGAAATTGTGTATTCGATTCGGGATACGCAAGAGTTGGCTATCAGTTTTTCGTATAGCAATCGCGCCGTGCTCATCAATGAGTTTCGATAGGATTGCCAACATGACAACGCCACGAATTTCTTATGCACACCTGCTTACCGAGCCGAATCCGAAGCATGTGGAAAGTCTGGTCAAGTTCTTCGAATCAGGCTGCCAAGAACGCGGAACCGGCGGTTTCGGTGTGGAAATCGAGCATCTGCCGGTACATAACAGCGATGATACCGCCGTGAACTATTACGAGGAGAACGGCATCGAGGCGTTACTGAACCGTATTCGCCCGTATTACGACGAAAGCAAGGAATACTGGGAGAACGGCAGGCTTGTTGGCCTTGGCCGCGAAGGTATTTCCGTGTCGCTTGAGCCGGGCGGTCAGCTGGAATGCTCGCTGGGCATTCTGCACAAGCCGGAAGATCTGCGCACGATTTACGGAGCGTTCCGCCGCGAAGTCGATCCTGTGCTTGACGATCTCGGCTTTCGCTTGGTCAATTACGGGTATCAGCCGAAGTCCGGCTATGCCGACATTCCCGTCAATCCGAAGGACCGTTACAAGGCGATGACCGCGTATTTGGGGCGCGTCGGCCAGTTCGGTCCGTGCATGATGCGTTGCTCCGCTTCGACGCAGGTCAGCATCGACTATGTTTCCGAACAGGATGCGATTTCTAAACTGCGTTTGGGCACGGTGGTCGGCCCGATTCTCGCCTGGTTCTTCCGTAACACCCCGTATTTCGAGGGGCAGGAGAACCCGTATCCGTTGCTGCGCCAACGCATGTGGGATTATTTGGATTTGCAGCGCACGAACGTTATTCCGGGATTGTTTGACCCTCGCTTCGGTTGGGAGGATTATGCGGTTGACGTGTTGAGCACGCCGATGATGTTCGCTGATCTGACGCACACTCCGGAAGCGTTGGAAACTCCCGGAACTGATCTGCATCATCCTGCATTCTATGAGAATGCTAACGACGTGTATCCTGATCGAGAACTCAACGCATATGAGATCAATCATGTGATTTCCACGCATTTCAATGATGTCCGTCTGAAGAACTTCATTGAATTCCGTCACTGGGATTCACTGCCGATAGCGCGTGCGGAACGACTGACGGAAATCATCGGATCGCTGTTCTATGATCCAACGAACCGTGAGCGTCTCGAATCGTATTTCGATGGCATTCGCGAGGAAGACGTGCTTGAGGCGAAGGCGAACCTGCAGGCGCGTGGACATCAGGCCGCTCCGTATGGCAATTCGCTGGAATTCTGGCAGGAATTCTTAGGGCTCGAAGGTGTGCTTGCCGACGAGCCCGGCGATCCAAAGCATCCTGACGTGTTCCAGAAGTAAAACTGCTTTTTGAATTTTTTTGGTTGGCTGAGGCTGACTGAATGTGATCTCGAAGTGGTTTTGAATGTAATTTCGAGCTGGTCTGTTGAAGATCGGCTCGTTTTTATGTGGCGATTGGAAATGCTGTGTTTTGATACGATTTCGCCTGTCTAATGAACGGTAGATAGTACACTGTTCCGTATGGGTAATGAGGGGAAGAAGCGCGTTCGGAAATCGCCTGAGGAACGTAAGAAGGAAATCATAGCTGCGGCGAGCCGTCTTATCGGGGAAAAGGGGTATTACGGTACATCGTTGAAAGATATTGCTGATGCGATTGGCATGAGCCAGCCTGGATTGCTGCATTACATCGGCAACAAGGAACGGTTGCTGTCGCTGTTGGTCACCGACAATTACGATCAGGAGGGTACTCCTGCTGATTTTGCGAAGTCGGGACTACCCGGCAGTGATCCGGAAGGCATGCTATTCCCCGCCTACTTGCGATTCTTGGTTCGCTACAATGCGAGCCGACGCAGCTTGTTGCAGCTATACATGGTGTTGGAAACCGAGTCGTTCAGCGAGGATCATCCGTTGCATGACTATTTCGAGAATCGACCGAAATACGTGTGGGAGCATTATTCGAGTTTTACTTGGAAGCTGCCGCCTGAAATTGGTGGTTGGGAGAATATGCGGGCATACGTGAGGCAAAGTTTGGAGGCAATGGACGGCATTCAGTTGCGTTGGCTCCGCCAGCCGCCCATTGACTTCTACGACGAATGGCTTGTCTTCGAAAAGATGATTTTCCCCTCGCCCATCTGGGACGGCTACCGCTAAGCCGCATGACTCCCTCAGCGTCCTTGGAAGAATAGGGACGCTAAAAGGCGCATAAATGGGGTGATTCCTCCTCTGACTGGAAGTTTTAGAGCCGTGTGTGGTGGTGTTGTGAGAGCCTGATTGGCCTGTATCTCGCCTATATATGGCGGGTCAAGTAGGTGAAAAGGCCTTTTAATACCCCTGAACTGGCTTTGTTCCGGGAAGGTCTGCCATATATAGTCGAGATGTCTCCTGTCGGATCCGTGATTCTGCCATATATAAGCGAGTTATGGGTGAAATGTTGGGTTTGAAGCGTGTTTGAGGCAGCGTGAACGGCTGCCAGGTGTAGTGGTGCTGTCATCTGAAGATGACAAGAGGTGATGGAATGGGCGGTCGGGAAATGGGGATGGACATAATGGTGCCGTAGGAATCTGTAGCGTATGAAGATCGGCATTGTATGTTCCAAAGAACCAAGTCAGATAAGAAGAAGCAGCGGTTTGCGTTGCTCATCACTGCGTGCATTATCGCAGCTCTAATTATTGTTGCGTTTGTGGGGTTTTTCCTCCAGGGGACAGTGGAAAAGCATCGTGATGATGTTGGCGGAGCTTACGATTTGTTGCAAAATGTCGAAAGTAAGCCTTCAAATGCCACGAAGCAAGGTGGTTTGGCGTCTTTCGTAGGCTCAGAGGAGCAAGCTCCCACGGTGGAGATCTATTTGGATCCTTTGTGCCCGGCATGTGGGCAGGTTGATCGAATTCTTAACGATACGCTCGAAAAAATGTATGAAGAAGGGCAAATCAAAATAGAAATTCATCCTCTGAACTTTTTGGATGGAAAATCGACGGACACCTACTCGAGTAGAGTGTCGAGCGCTATTGCTTATATTTCGGAACATGATCCCGAACATATTATCAAGTTTATTGCGAAAATATATGATGAAAGCAATCAACCATCAGAAGTAAATTACGCACCAGTTCCAGATAAAGAAATAATTCAATGGGCGAAAGAGGCCGGTGTGCCTTCCTCGATAGCGAAGAAGAGTGTTGATGGACGGTATGTTCGATGGGTGACGTACGCTACGAATTACACAATCACGAGAGATGATTTGATTGCTGTTGGCAAGGAAGGATTCGCAACTCCTCTGATACGTATCGATGGCAACATATGGTCCATGGATGGTCTTTCGCTTGATGATTTATCGAATGATTTCGTGCATGAATTAACGTCGAAAAAGAGTGAAATCGGGAACTCAATCAGGAATTAGAATTACAACCGTGAGTTGAGATGTTTGATTGAGTTGATGCAGCAGGCTGAGTGAAATATTGAAGAATTATGCTTTGCATGCGGGCGGCAATGTGTGTAGGTAGGCGAATGCATGTATGTAGGTAAGCGAATACGAATCGGCATCGTGGATAATGACAAACTCACGCTTGGCGTCATGAAGCTGATGGTCGAACGGATTCTTCCGCTGGCGGATGTGTGCTGGACTGCGTCTGATGGTGCGACGGCGGTACGAAAGGGTCTTGATCCAAAAACGCAACTTGATGTGTTACTGGTGGATATGTCTTTGGAGGGGATGAGTGGTTGTGATGTTTGCCGCTGTATTCGCGTGGAAACCGCTCGCATCGCGCTGGTGGGCATGACGGCTTTCTCTCTGGAACGCTACGGCGCGTCCGCGTTGGAAAACGGAGCGGATTGCCTTGTTGACAAGGCGGATGTGAGAGGCCTTTGCCAGACTTTGTGTGAACTTGCGAACGGTCGGCGTCCGAATGCTGAATATGTGTCTTCTGAAAATGCGCAGGAGTCACATGAAAGACTGCTGAATGAAGGGTGGAAAGAGGGTGTTTGCGAGGCGTTTTCGCAGCGGGAGAGGGAAGTGATGCAGCTGTGCGTTTTGTGTTTCACCTCAAAAGAAATTAGTGCCAAGCTTGGTATTGGGGAGCCTACTGTGAAAACGTACGTCCGAAGAGTCATGAGGAAATTGGGCGCTAAGAACAGAACGCAGGCGGTGATTCGATGGATGGAAATGGATGGGCGTGAAAACTGACAAGCTGAAGTCGTTGGCGTCGTGGTGCGTTAATCATGTTCAATACTTGCTGATAGTGGTTTGCGTTGCCATGACTGTTGCGGAAACGTTGATATTCCCTCCCGTAGGTGCGGCGACAACTTTGTTCGTGTGCGTGCATGTGTTGTCTCTTGTATTGATGCCATGGAGACCCCGTGTGTGCTGCAATATTGTGCTTTTGACTTTTGTGGCATGCTGTTTCATTCCTGATGATGGCGGACCCAGTCTTTTGTGGGGGACTTGGCTGGCTTTGGGATATGTGGGAATGCGGATCACATCGTGGTGGGGCGTGCTGTATCCGTTGGCGGTGTCGACGGTTCGAATGTGGCGGTTTAATGCTGACGGTGTGCCGTTGAACGAGTACGTCATGCTGATTTTTGTTATGTTTTTCGCATTTTTTATTGGAAAATCACTCGCGTGGAAAGAATTTGTTGATCAGGCTCGGCGAAATGAACTGAAATATGAGAAGCTCAGCCAGCATATTGAATATTTGCGTAGGGAACATATGTTGGCTGGTCGAATTCATGATTCAATCGCAGGTAATTTGACATATATGGCGATTGTGCTGGATGGATTTATGTTGGATGCTGAGAATCCGTCCGACAAACATGAGATGAGAAAGTTGCGAACGCTTGTTGTTGAAACCTTGCATGAGGTGCGGGATGTTGTTGACATGATGCATGGCAGCGATCGGCAAGAGTCTAAACAGGATGAACACGCTTACCTTGCTGAATTACGGGGTATCGGCGGACAGGGGGATGCTTTTTTACGAGAACTTGGATTTCATGGGCAGACGAAAATAGAGATAGATAATTTGAATAATCTTGACGGTAATTATGTTCGAGAGATTCTTTCTTTAGTTCATGAATTGTATACAAATATTGCCGTGCATGGGAGTCCTGAGGGCACGTACTACATTGCTGTTGGTGTGCATGATGATAATTGGGTTCATGTGGATTCGGTGAATGATGTTTCATTACGAAGTTTGTTTCCTGATAAGCCGTTGTCGAAAAAGGGTTTGGCTTTGCGTAAGCGTTGGATTGAATCTGTAGGAGGATTTGTTCGAACGTCTTCCGAGGGGGATACGTGGCATTTTCATGCCTGTTTCCCTGTCGCAATGGCGGGTGATGTGTTGAAATTTGCTGGTGGGCAGCAATGATGCAGCGATGAAGTGTTTGGCGCATTTGTTGGTGCTGATTTGGGTATTTGTCGACTAAGGAAATGTTTTATCTAATAGTTGTTAGGTAAGACACGCCTGAAATTATGCGGTTCTTGACAACTAAATTGGGAAGATCTAGATTTCTTATATCTAATGGCTGTTAGATACGAATGTTCTAAGGATATGTTCCGGAGATATCGCAGGCAATATAAAACAGCTTTAGATGCAGAAACAGCAGAAATAAGTAGTAACCAGTAACAAGTCAATGAAGACGATGGAGGATCCATGAGTCGTTACGAGGCGGATCACATTCTTTTCGGTGCCGCATATTACGACGAGTACCTCATGATGAAAGGCATCGACCGCGTCGATGAAGACATGAGGATGATGAAGGAAGCGGGACTGAACGTCATTCGCATCGCCGAATCCACGTGGAGTACCTGCGAACCGCAGCCGGGAGTATTCGACTTCACTTACGTTGACCGCGCACTCGACGCAGCACAGCGCGCGGGCATCGACGTCATCGTAGGCACCCCGACCTACGCAGTGCCGAGCTGGCTCGTCAAGCTTGACCCGAGCGTGCTCGCAGTCACCCCGAACGGTGAAGGCAAGTATGGCGCACGCCAGATCATGGACATCGTCAATGCCACCTACCGTTTCTACGGTGAACGCGTGATCCGCAAGCTGATCTCCCACGTTGCCGACCATCCGGCAGTGATCGGCTACCAGGTCGATAACGAAACCAAGTACTACGATTCCGTGTCCAACGACATGCAGCGCCTGTTCATCAAGTATCTGTATGAGAAGTTCGATGGCAATCTGAACGAGCTGAACCATCACTTCGGTCTTGACTACTGGTCGAACCGCATCAATTCCTGGGAGGACTTCCCGGATGTGACCGCCACGATTAACGAGTCCCTCGGCGGCGAATTCGACAAGTTCCGTCGCGATCAGGTGCGTGCCTTCCTGCAGTGGCAGTCCGATATTGTGCGCGAATACGCTCATGACGACCAGTTCATCACCCACAATTTCGATTTCGAATGGCGTGGCTATTCCTTCGGCGTGCAGCCGGCCGTCGACCACTTCAAGGCCGCAACCGCAGTGGACATCACCGGCGTTGACATCTACCACCCGACCGAAGACGATCTGACCGGTAAGGAAATCGCATTCGGCGGCGATATGACCCGTTCCACCAAGGACGGCAAGAACTTCCTCGTGCTCGAAACCGAAGCGCAGGGTCAGCATGGCTGGGTTCCGTTCCCGGGACAGCTCCGTCTGCAGGCCTACTCGCACTTGGCCTCCGGCGCTGACATGGTGGAATACTGGCATTGGCATTCCATCCACAATTCGTTCGAAACCTACTGGAAGGGTCTGCTGAGTCACGACCTCGAACCGAACCCGACCTACCGCGAGGCAGGCGTGTTCGGACACGAAGTCGGCAAGCCGGAAGTGGGGGAGCGCCTCGTTCACCTGAAGAAGCAGAACAAGGCGGCCATCATGGTCAGCAACGAGTCGCTTACCGCGCTCGACTGGTTCCTCATCGAAGCAGGCTTCCCGTTCGGCGGCAACCTCAAGTACAACGACGTGGTACGCAACGTGTATGACGCGCTGTTCGAGCTCAACGTCGAATGCGATTTCGTGCCGTCCGACGCTCCGGCCGAACGCCTCGCCAAGTACGAGATGATCGTGACCCCGGCACTCTACTGCGCATCCCAAGAAACCACGGATCGTCTGCGCGCGTTCGTTGAGAACGGCGGTCACTTGGTCTCCACCATGCGTTCCTTTGTGTCCGACGATGAAGTGACCGTGTGGTCCGACCGTGCTCCGCACAATCTCACCGACGTGTTCGGTATGACCTACAACCAGTTCACCCGCCCGAACGGTCATGTTTCCGTGGAATTCGCAGGTGCGCTCGCCGAAACCGCGTCCACTGACGCCCAAGCGCTGATCGAACTGCTGAACGCCGACGCCGATACCGAGGTGCTCGCATCCTACGGTCACTACGCTTGGAAGGATTACGCCGCAGTCACACGTCACGCGTTCGGCAAGGGCGACGCCGAGTGGGTCGCCACCCTGCTTAACGCCGATTCCATTCGTGCGGTCATGCGCGAAGCTGTGGAGCATGCCAGTGTCGCCGGTGCCGGAACCGCGCTCGCAGGTCAGATTGCAGTTCGTCAGGGCGTAAACGCTCGCGGCGAGAACGTGACCTATTTGCTCAACTATTCGGCTGATGAGGTTACTGTTGCAAGCCCGGTCGCAGGTAAAGTGGTGGTTGCCCCGGTTGCCATCGCCACTGACGGCAACGTCGATGAGGCTGCAACTGCTGAAGTCGCGCTGAAGGAAGGTGCTGCTGTCAAGCAGGGCGATCCGCTGACGATCGGCCGCTGGAATGTTGCGGTGATCGCCGGCTGAAATCGGCGAAAAGAGAACGATTAGGGAATGAGAAGGTCGATCATGGCCTTCCATTCCCCAACGAAATCGACATCGTGTGATCCGTTGAGCCAGCGCAATTGCAGTCCTTCCATGGCGGACAGTACCTGCAGTGCGGTGCGTTCCGGATCGGCAACGCCATCTCGCTCGGCTGCGAACGTGTATTCCTTCAGCAGATTGATTTCGCGCTGTTCGAAATACTCGTGCACCGGATGGTCTTTGCTTAAGGCCTCGCTTTCGAGCAGGGTGTAAAGACGAACCATTTCGGGGCGGATGGCGTTGGTTTCCACGGTGCCTGTGGAGATGGCTTTAAGACCAAGATCGCAATGGTATGCGATGCCGTCTTGCAGGACTTCGCCGGTCACGCCGTCGACGCCAAGATGCTCTGCAATGGCGATCTGGTTGGTGCGATCGGCGTATTTGAGGGTTTCTTCAAGGAGTTGTTCTTTGGATTTGAAGTAGTAAAGGAGGCCTGCTTCGGTGATGTTCTGAGCTTGTGCCACGTCACGAATGGTGAAGCCCCAGAAACCGAATTGTGAGATGAAGGATACCGTGGTTTCGAGAATCGCTTTCTTACGGTCTTCTGCACTCATTCGTTTTTTGGGTTTGCTTTCGGTGCGGCGATGCATGCGCTCTCCTTTCTTGTGCTTACTAAGTTACAAGAAGGGGGAGAGGAAGTGTGATGGAAACATTGGGACACGCCGGAAAATGACAGATACAAGAGATTGTAATATGCTTTAACTAAGCAGTTACTAAGTAATAAAAACTGAAGTTGCTGCATGGGGCGAATCGTTGTGGATTGCCATTCGGAAGACACTGCCGTCGGGGAAATCACGTCTGACTTGTGCTTTTTCGAAAGGGCATCTATGATGAAAACCAGCTATTTACCAAGTGGTAGTTAGCTGACTGGGCAGAGAAGCCCTATCGGAAAACAGGAATATCACAGAAAACACTACTGAAACATGAATCGAAGGAGAGGGTTTCATGAGTGAAGCAATCGCAAGCAAAGAGGAACGTTTGGCGCGTTATAACGCCAATATCGCCGCTGCAGACAAGGATCCGCAGTTGTCTCCTGAAACCGGCAAGCCACTGAGCAAGGTCAACACCATTCGTTTCGGCGCAGGCTTCCTGCTGTTCGGCGTGCTGTGGATGTCGGGCCTCGGCATCGTCTCCGCCGTGCTGCTGCCGATGCACTACAAGACCATCGAAGGCGCCGATCCGGACGCTCTCGTTGGTATCGTCAATGCGTTCACCGCAGTGGCGTCCCTGGTTGCCAACCTGATGTTCGGCAACTTCTCCGATCGTTCCCGATCCAGGTTCGGTCGTCGTACTCCGTGGATCGTTTTCGGTGCGGTGCTCGGTGGCGTCACCCTGTTCCTGACCGGCACCACGCATAACGCGGTGATGCTCACCATCTTCTACTGCGCCTGCATGTTCGGCCTCAACTGCATGATCGCCCCGCTGGTCGCCGTGCTGTCTGACCGTGTGCCTTCCGGCATCCGTGGCACCATGTCAGCCTTCTATGGTGCAGGCTCCACCATCGGTGCTCCGATCGGTACCATGATCGGTGCGTTTTTCATCGAGAACCTGACTGTCGGCTTCGCCGTCGCAGGCGTGCTCATGTTTCTCGGCGGTATCGTTGCAGTGATCATTCTGCCGAAGGAACAGTCTGCTGACTTCCTGACAAAGGAAGAAGGCTCTTTCAAGGACGTCCTCGCATCCTTCCGTCCGCCGAAGTTCGCTGGCGCCCACGACTTCTACAAGGCTTTCGCCGGCCGTTTCTGCATGATCATGAGCTACCAGATGATCAACGTCTACCAGCTCTACATCATCCAGAACTACATCGGCCAGTCCGTTAAGGAATCAGCCGTCACCGTGTCCGTCGTCTCCATGATCATGATGGTCATGTCTCTGGTCGGCTCCTTCATCTCCGGCCCGGTTTCTGATATCATCGGCCGTCGTAAGGTCCCGGTTGTCGTAGCTTCTGTGCTCTTCGCTATCGGTATCGCCATGCCGTGGCTGATCCCGTCCACTCTGGGCATGTATCTGTTCGCGGGCATCGCTGGCCTCGGCTACGCCGTCTACTCCGCAGTCGATCAGGCTCTGCTCGTCGACGTGCTGCCGAACAAGGAAGAAGCTGGCAAGGATTTGGGCATTCTGAACATGGGTACCACCCTTGGTCAGATGTGTGGCCCGGTCATCATGTCCACCATCGTGGTGGGCCTCGGCTACAACTTCGCCTTCCCGACCGCCATTGCCCTTGCCATCATCGGCTGCTTTTTCATCATGGCCATCAAGAAGGTCAAGTAAGTAATCCTTCCTTGAATGATTGCCCCGGATCCATCGTTTTCCCCTTCTCGATTGGGTCCGGGGTTTTCCGTAAGGAAGCGAACAATTGCAAATTGATGAATCCGAAGGATTTGTGACGATGCCGAGGGTTTTGAATTTGCTGATCCTTGCAATGCCGATCGTGGTATCAAGGTGACGCTTGCTCCGCGTTCGTTCAACACGTTCGTGTTGGACTGATGGGGAGTCGCCGGCTGACGCGGATGTGTGCGTAACGCGTTGGCTTGGTTGCGGCAACGGTTTGTTGAATGCCGGGTGGTGGATTTTCCCTTCTCTTCCTGCCACCTTCGCAAGCCGGTGTTGTGTTGCAGGGCGTTTGCCTGTGGTGATTGGTTACTGGTCGCCGTGGGCAAACGCTTTTTCGTTACGAGTTGCGCAGAGAAGAAAAATGTATTATCACTTAACTAAGTAGTTACTAAGTAATAGAAACTATGGTGAAAACGTACAAAGGAGTGCATATGGATCTCAATTCCATCAAGGGTGTGAACCTGGGTAACTGGCTGGTTCTGGAAAAGTGGATGAACCCGGCATTGTTCGACGGAACCACTGCCGATGACGAATACTATCTGCCGACGCAACTCGATCCGGCCGTGTACGAGGCGCGCATCAAAACGCATCGTGCGGAATACATCAGCGAACGTGACTTCGCCACCATTAAATCATGGGGATTGAATTCTGTACGAATTCCGGTACCGTATTTTATTTTCGGCGATCGAGCACCGTTCATTGGTTGTATTGATGAGCTTGACAAGGCCTTCAGTTGGGCTGAAAAGTACGGTCTGACCATTCTTATCGACCTGCATACCGCTCCGATGAGTCAGAACGGTTTCGACAATGGCGGTATTTCCGGTGTGTGCAAGTGGGCACAACTGCCGGAAGAGGTTGAATTCGTGCTTAGTGTGCTCGAGCGTCTTGCCAAGCGTTATGGCAATAGGGAAGCGCTGATGGGCATTGAAATCATCAACGAGCCGAACACCACCACGTCCTGGCCGATGATGAACGTGACCGAACGATACAAGGCCGTCGATGCCGAACTTGCGGAAGGCACCGGTCCGATTGAATTCGACTGGCTCAAGAACTTCTACATCACCGCATACCGTCGCCTGCGCGACGTCGACAAAGGTGCTTTGCCGACTGATAAGGCTGTGGTATTCCATGATGGATTCGATATCGAACAGTGGAAGGACTTCATGCGTGGCGCAGATGGCAAGATTGCGTCAGAGTTCGAAAACGTGATCCTCGACACCCACCAGTACTTGATGGCCGCGGAAATGATGGGTTGCCCGCAGACCGTGGAAGGCTACGACGATTTCGTGCGCAACACGTACGCTCCGATGGTCGCCGAAATGAGCGAATACTTCCCGGTGATTGTGGGCGAGTGGTGCCTGTTCAACTCGGTCGGCTGTGGTGTGGACACCCACGGCGGCCAGAGCGTGCTCAATGGCGAGGAAGGTGCGCGGGCGGAAACGCTCAGTGCCGAAGAAAAGCGTGCGCTCTACCAAGGCGTCGCCAAGTCGCAGCTTGAAGCATGGAGCAACGGAAGCGGCTTCTACTACTGGAACTACAAGCTGCTCACCGACACGGTCAACACCCCTGGCTGGATCGGCTGGGACGCTTGGGACCTAGGCCGCTGCATAGCCCAATCCTGGTTCCCCCTCCCTCCCATCCTTTAAAAAAGGAAAAACTCACTAAAAACATCAACTTGCGTAACACAACGTAAGTGCAACGCAACGTAACGCAAAAGCGTTACGAGCCGGAGTCTGCGATGCTCTGTTGAAGACCGTAAAGACTGGCCAGAGCGGCCTTGGAGCGTGTCAGCAATAGAGCATCGCAGACTCCGGCGGACACTGCAGTAACCAAACAACACTGCAGTAAGCGGCGGGCGCCGCAATAACTAAAGCAAAATCGCAATAAGTAAAAAACGAAAAAAGAAAAGCAGAAATCAAAGGAGAGATAATGCTGCAAAATCCTATTTTTAAAGGCTTCAATCCTGATCCGGCCATCTGCCGTAAAGGCGACGACTACTATGTTGCCGTCTCTACTTTCGAATGGTTCCCGGGTATTCCGATTTACCATTCGAAGGATATGAAGCATTGGGAGTTGCTCACCCACGTGCTTACTGATGATACGAATCCGAACCTCACCAAGCTGCCAAGTGCTAAGGGCATTTGGGCTCCATGCCTCACGTATTGTGAGGAAGAGGACATGTTCTACGTGATTTATGGTGTTATGAATTCCATGAATGCGCGCTATTTCGATGTGAATAATTATCTTATTAAGTCGAAGAATATTGAAGGCCCGTGGAGCGAGCCGGTGTATTTGACTTCCTCCGGTTTCGATGCGTCCATTCTGCATGACGATGATGGTAAGAAGTATATTGTCAGCTTGGAGTGGGAGACCCGCGAAGGCTATGAGAAGCCGGGTGTGATCTGCTGCGTGGAATATGATCCGGAAACCAAGCATGTGGTTGGCTATCCGAAGCGTATTTGGCGTGGCGCTACTGATCGTGGCTGCATTGAGGCTCCGCATCTGACCAAGCGTGACGGCTGGTATTACATTATGTGCGCTGAGGGTGGCACTGGCTACAACCATTCTGTGACCATGGGACGTTCCCGTAATGTGTGGGGTCCGTATGAGCCGGATCCGAATGGTCCGCTCGTCACTTCGCAGCCGAAGGAGTCGAATGAGCGTGCTGATGACGATCATTTGAAGCCGCGCTATTTCAACCCGGATTCCGTATTGCAGAAGTCCGGGCATGGCTCGTATGTTGACCTGCCGAATGGCGAAACCTATTTGGTGCATTTGACCAGCCGTCCGTTCGTGCCGGAATTGCGTTGTACGCTTGGCCGTGAAACCGCCATTCAGAAGATGCAGTGGACGCCTGATGGTTGGTTGCGTATGGCCGATGGTTCTAATCTGGCAAAGATTGAAGTCGAGGAGCCGAATCTGCCAGATGTGTCGATGCCGGAAATCCCAGGCCTTGACGATTTCGATAGTGGGGAACTGGGTAACTGGTATTACTCGCCGCGTCAGATGCCGAGTACGTTTGCGAATGCTACGGAACGCCCGGGCTGGTTACGTATTCGTGGTGAGGAATCGCTTGCCTCGCTGAATCGTACGAGCTTGCTTACTCGCAAGCTGACGAGCGTGTATGCCACGGTGACCACCAAGATGGAGTTCGAGCCGGAAGTCTACCAGCACAGCGCTGGCTTGACCATCTACTACGACAACATGAATAATATTTTCCTGCGCAAGTATTATTCGCAGACGCTTGGCGGCAGCGCGATTTCGATCGTGCGTCTTGAGAATGGCGACAAGACGGAAATGCTTGACACCCGTGTTGCTGTAGAAGACAAGCCGATCTATTTCCGTTTGAATATCGAAGGTCGTCGTACTTGGTTCGAGTGGGGTTATGATGGCGAGGAATGGACCAAGATTGGCCCGGATTTCGACATTACCACCTTCTCTGACGAGTACTGCAAGTTTGGCGAATTCACGGGCACAATGGTTGGTATTGCCGTTACCGACGCTTCGCTGCACGAGAAGACTGCCGACTTCGACTTCTTCGACTACGAGGCGGATGAGACGAAGCCCGTCGACTGATCCCGCCCGGGCGGCCACCACGATCATTCAATGACCCTGATCCGGCCATGATCCGATTCCGAGCGGCCGCGTGGCCGCTCGCGGGGCTCACACGTACAATGGACCAAGGAACGTTGCGAATGACGCGCGGTTCCTTGGCCCATTGGGCCGATTGAGTTTTGCCATGGGTTGTGATGGGTGGAAACGAAAAGTCGGGCAACCCCCGAACGTAAGGGCGGTGAGACGCATGGTGCTAGGCATCGACGAGAGAATCGACGGCGTGAACCTCGGCAACTGGCTGGTGCTGGAGAAATGGATGGATCCGAAACCGTTCACCCGCAGCGCCGAAAACGATGAAATCTGGATGCACCGCACGCACGGATCCCTCTGGTCCGAACGGAATCTAGCCGAGGAACTGCGCCGGCACCGCGAAACCTACATCACCCTGGAGGATTTCCGTATTATCGTCGGTCACGGAATCAACCTCGTACGCATTCCCATACCGTATTTCATCTTCGGCGACTGGCCCGGGCATCCGGGCTGCATCACGTACCTCGACCGCGCGTTCCGTTGGGCGCGGGAGACGGGATTGAAGATTATGATTGACCTGCATACCGTTCCCGAATCGCAGAACGGTTTCGACAACGGCGGTCTGACGGGTGTGTGCAAATGGGCGCAGAATACGGACTTGGTGGAGTACACGCTGAACGTGCTGGAGCGATTGGCTCGCCGATACCGCGACGAACCGGCCCTGCACAGCATCGAAGTACTCAACGAACCAGTGAGCTGGTCAGTGTTCCATAGCACGTCGAACACGGCGAAAGACTCTCATGAGGCTTCCGGTAGCACGTATGTCTCACTGCGGTTTCTGAAGCGCTTCTACCGCGACGCTTACGCCCGGTTACGCGCCGTGCTACGTCCGGAAACCGTGATCGTATTCCATGACGGTTTCCGACTACTCCGCTGGGGCGGTTGGTTTCGTCGTGCTGGCATGCGCAATGTCATGCTCGACACCCATCAGTATCTCATCGCGATGGAGAATCCGCTGTTTTCGGGACCGGCATGCCGGCTGTACCTGCGATCGCGGCGACTGCCATGGCTGTACCGGATGCTGGTGGGCGCGAGTGGCATCGCCATCCGTTTGGCGGCTCGTCGTATTCCCGTGCTGGTGGGCGAGTGGTGCGTGGAGAATCAGTGGGCCCTACACAGCCAAAACCGATCGGCTGCATACCGCCAAGTGTCACGATTGCAACGCGCGGCATGGGACGTGTCGGCGGGGCAGATCTATTGGAGCTACCAGCTTGCGCGCTCCGCGAAACCGGGTAGTGGCGAAGGGAAACCGCCGCGGGATCCTCGCAACGGCGGCAATCTTGAGGCGTGGGATCTGACTCGCGTATGGCGTCATGGATGGATTCGGGCGGATACCTCTCACGATGACGTGCCATAGGCAGTCAATCAACGGCAATCGACACAAGGTGCATTAGACTCGGAATCATGGCAGAGGAAGAGACTTCGAAACGTATTCGAAAATCACCGCAGGAGCGTCGAGCGGAAGTGCTGGATGCTGCGGTTCAGCTGATCAGCGAGCGTGGGTTCAATGGCATTTCCATCCAGGACGTGGCCGACAGGGTCGGCATCTCCAAACAAGGCGTGCTGCGATACGTCGACAACAAAGACAATATGCTGGCGCTGGTATATGACGAATATTACGGGCAGACCGGCACGCCGGAGGACTTCTTCTCTTCGGGCACGCCGGGCAGCGACCCGTCCGCGCCGCATTTTCCCGCGTATCTGCGCTACCTGGTGAAACACAACTCGCGCCGGCGCATGATGGTGCAGCTGTTCACCGTGCTGTCGGCGGAATCCCTGAACCCGGATCATCCATTGCATGACGAATTCATGGGACGCATGGAGGACATCTGGGAACGATACTCGAAATACCCGTGGGTGGTTCCGCCGCAATTGGGTGCATGGGCCGGCAGCATGCGGCCGGTGGTGCGCAAAGCCATGGAAATCATGGATGGCATTCAGCTGTGGTGGCTGCGCGAACCGGAAGTGGACTTGTGCGAGGAATGGTCCGAAATGGAGAATCTGCTGTTTCCCGCGCCCCTCTGGGATGCATACCGCTGATTTTATGTGTGTTCCGCATACGATTCGGGGGTGACCTGACGGCCACCCTCATTTTGCTTATCTTCTATTGTGGTAGTGTCTGAAAAGTTTGCTGAAAGAAACATGCTATTTTCCTGAGATGTCGACCATTTTGATGCAGTCAGACTACCTGCTACTGCACTTCCCATATATCGGGTTGCTTTTCGTTTGCGTGTGGTTTCTTGTCTGTTCATCTGGTCACGGCGTATTCCGTGGAGAGTGCCATGGTTTGACCGATGTCTGAGGATGAGGTGATGTCTTCCGCCGAACTACGCAAGTTTTGTGCGTGATTTATGCAATACGCAGATTGGAGTTCCCTCCATTGAATGGTGCCAGTGATGATTGTGAGATAAGACTGACGAGGCGTGACATATCTTTTACGAGAAGTGCTATAATTCCACATGACTAGTAGGGGGGCAGTTAGTCTAGGTCGTAAAACGCGGATGTCGATTTGGGGGATTGCCATGGTCATGGTGAAGGAGCGTTGGATATGGCTATTTGGACGGTTTTGAGGGGGAAGGCCGACGAAGGCCGATACGCCCGGGCGACGCTTATCAATTCCGTTGGTCGCGGCATCTTCTTTGCGTTGTCCACGTTGTACTTCACCCAGATCCTCGGTATGCCGTTGACGTTGTTCAGCATGTTCCTCACGCTTTCCGCGGTGGCCGGTCTGGCGGGCAGCGTGCTGTTCGGAAGAGCCTCCGACAAGGTCGATGCGATGACCATGTACCGCACGCTTCTGGCCGTGCAGGGATTGGGCTTGATCGTCTATGTCGTCACGGACAATTTCATCTGCCTGGGGATTACCATGGCCGTGGTGTCCACGGCCGATCGAGGGGCCGCCGCGGCGCGTGGTCCCATCATCGCCCATATCTCGCAGGGGGAGAACCGCGTATCGTACAGGGCCATGTTGCGCGTGGTCTCCAACGTCGGCACCGCGATGGGCTCGGTCCTGTCTGCGATACCGCTCACCATCGGCACGCGTCCGGTGTTCGTGGCCCTGATACTGTTCAACGTCCTCACGTATTTCGCCGCCGCGCTGATGCTACGCGGCATCCAATGCGGGATATTCGCGTCCGCCCATTCCCGGAAGAACGGCCGGATGGGTCTCGTCGCGGTGAGGGATGTGCCGTTCCTGCTGGCGACGGCGGCCAATGCCGTCCTCTATCTTCATGACGGGATCCTGACCATCGCTCTGCCGATATGGATCGCCTCTGCCAAATCGATTCCGAACGGCATGGTATCCGCGTTGCTTCTCGTGAACACGGTCGGCGTCATCCTGCTGCAGGTGAGGTTCGCCAGGGGAACGGATTCGATTCGCGGTGCGGGACGGGCCGGATTGCGAAGCGGCTTGTCGCTCTGCGCCGCCTGTGTTTTGTTGGCGCTGTCCAGGGAAGCGGTGGTGTGGTTGTCCGTCGTCATGCTCGTGGCGGCGGGGTTGATGCATCTTTGTGGCGAACTGTGGCAGTCCGCGTCGGCATGGTCCTTCGGCTTCGAGATGTCCAGCGATGATCTGCTCGGCGAATACCAAGGTGTTCTGAATGCCGGGGCCGATACCATGGCGCTGGTCTCTCCGATGATCCTGACCGGCGTCGCCCATGCCGATTCGCCGGCGGGATGGCTGGTCCTGGCAATGGTGTTCCTGCTCACGGGACTGTCCTACGGGCCCATCGCAAGGCTGGCAGTACGCACGCGTTCGAAGTAGCGGCCAAAAGCGGCGATTCGATCCGCGGGGCTTCTGCGGATCTCGTATCCAAACAGCAAGGGAGGAATCTTGAAGATAGTCATATGCCAACGTCCGTCGTCCGGCTCGCAGTACGCCAAATGGGTGAGGGAATTGATACCGGGCTGCCGGCTGTTCCTCGTTAGCGAGAAGGGATCGAAGGCTGCTGAAGCGAATGAGGGCTACTGCGATCTCGTGCTGGTGAACCGATACTACAGCGACGAGTTCGGGAAGGCCTTGTCGTCCATCGCCTGTTCGGGATGCGACCGCATCATCTGCAATTCCGAAGACGATGTGGAACGGGTGGCGGCCGTCCGGTCGCAGTACGCGGTCCCGGGCATGAAGCTCCCTCTCGCGGAGGGATTTCGTGACAAGTACAGCATGAAGTCGTTGTTCTCCGCGGCGTCGCTTCCCAGCACCGACTTCGCCCTAGCCGGTTCCGGGAAAGACCTGGGAGCGTTCGTCGAAGAGCATGGGCCGTCCGTGGTGAAGCCGCGCAATGGAGCCGGCGCGTTCGGGGTTCACATCGTGGAGACCATTGATGACGTGGGCCGGCTGCTTCAGGATCGCGGCATCCGTGAGGAGATCGACGGGAACATGCTCCTCGTGGAGGAGTACCTGCCCGGAGATGTCTATCACGCGGATGTGCTGCTCCAGGACCGGATTCCGGTGTTCACGTCCGTCAGCCGCTACATTCATAAGCCATGCATGTTTAAGGAGGAGAACTACGGATCCGTGATGCTGGACAACGCCTCCCTGAAACGCTTGGAAATCATCGATCTCGTGGGACGTTTCGCGAAGGGGCTGCCCGAGGACGGCGGCGTCCACGTGCTGCATTTCGAATTCATAGACGACGCCTCGGGGCACGCGCGATGCGGGGAGGTCGCGGCGAGGGTCGGCGGTGGACTCATCAAACAATCAATCCAATCCGCGTACGGCTTCGACATCTCCGAACAGTTCGTGAGATTGGAGTTGGGGCTTCCCGCGTCGGTCGTTCCCAGTGTGGACGACGGCAAGAAGACCGGATGGCTGGTCAGAACGGGCGGGAACCGGCTCCGCAAGCCATTGGACTCGGACGGATGGCTGTTGGACCTATGGGATTCGGGACAGCCGAACAATCCCACGGATGCGGCCGACTATGTCGGTGGGGCGGTCGTCCGGGGCGGAAACGAGCGGGAGCGGGAACGTATGCTCGGCTTGGTGGAAAACGTTGCGTATGAAAGGAATGACAATGAGTGAACATGTGATTCTGCTCAATTCAGGTAAAACCGACGCCTACTGTCACTTGGTCAAATTCGTGCCTGGAGACCGCGTGGACGTTATCACGGAACGTAAGTACACTCCGCTGTATCCGCACGATGCGAATCTGCATTACGTGCATGACATAGCGGATGTGACGGAGGTACTGGACGTCGCGAGGAAGCTGGATTCCTCCAGACCCATCACTGCGGCATCGCTGAATTGTGAATATGATTGCGAGGCATCGGAATCGATTCCGGGAATCGTCGCCAATATCGATCTTCCCGTCCAGACCGGAAGACTCGTGGACATCAGCACGATCGACGAGCTTTCATCGGTCGACGGTTTCATCTCCGCCGATCTCGAGCCCGTCGGCACCTGTTTCTCCGAGCCTCTGAATTCATCGTCGGCCACTGGGGTCGTGTATGTCCAGCTGCACCATGACACCGAGCTGGCGGAGGTGCTGCGACAGCTGAAAAGGCGGTACCACGCTGCCTACGAATCGTGGTCGATTCCAAAGTTCAATATGTTAATAGGTTTGAGGCTTTTGAACAGAAAATGCACATGATAGACAACTCTGCAAAGTGTAAAAGTGTAAGTAAGAACGTTGGAATTCCAACGTTTTGTTACTCTTTTCAAAACCGCGAAGAGTAAAAAGAGTAAATGTGTAAATCAGATGCCCTGATAGGCGCTTAGAGTGACAAATAGAGTGCTGCAATCAAACCAGTAATCGCTGAAAGTCTTGCTATCACTGGGTTTGAGGATAGTTGTTAGGGAATCTCGTATGTTCCCTCTCAACCGGCCAGCAACGCCTCGTTGCGCAGTATCGTCGCATCCGCATTACGGGGTGGGCGGGGACTGCTGAGGATTTCTTCGCATCCGGTATGCCTGGCAGTGATCCTACCGCGCCGCTGTTTCCCGCATACTTGCGTTATTTGGTGCGGCATAATTCGCGACGCCGCATGATGGTGCAGTTGTTTACCGTGCTTTCTGCGGAATCGTTGAATCCCGAACATCCGTTGCATGATGAATTCACTGCTCGTATGGACGATATTTGGGAGAATTATTCGCGATATCCTTGGCTGATTCCTCCGTAATTGGGTTCGCGGAAGTCGAGTATGCGTCCGGTGGTGCGTAAGTCCATGGAAATCATGGATGGCATGCAATTATGGTGGTTGCGCGAGCCTGAAGTTGATTTGTGCAAAGAGTGGGCTCAGATAGAAAACATGCTGTTTCCATCTCCGTTGTGGGATGCGTATCGTTGATTTTGGATACTTGTTGAGATTGCATTGCATGCGCGTGCGAAAAGGCGAGGGGCTGATGGTCTCTTGCCTTTTGCGTTGATGGGGTTATGTCGAGTTGCGGATGCGTATATGATATACTAAACTACCAATTGGTAATTAAATGAAATCGCTTCAATGAGGAAAGTGAGCAATCCATGGCCGAAACCACTGAAAATACGGTAAATCTGCCCTATAAGAATCCGGAACTTCCCACTGAGGAACGCATCGCCGATCTGCTTGGTCGTATGACCCTTGAGGAAAAAGTCGGACAGATGATGCAGCTTGACGCGCGAAGCGGCGATTTGGACGATCTAATCGTCAACAAGCATGTCGGTTCCATTCTGCACACCTCGCCATCCGATCTGCCGAAAGCCGTGGAAACGGTGAACGTCAAAACCCGTCTCGGCATTCCGCTGGTGATTGGTGACGACTGCATTCACGGCTATTCCTTCTGGCCGGGGGCCACCATTTTCCCGGAACAATTGGGCATGGCGACCACGTGGGATTCCGAAAAAGTGCAGGCCGCGGGCCGTGCCACCGCCGAGGAAGTGTCAACCACCGGCGTGCATTGGACGTTCTCCCCGGTGCTGTGCATCGCGCGAGACACCCGTTGGGGTCGCGTGGGCGAAACCTTTGGCGAGGACCCGTACCTGATCGGCGAAATGGCATCGTCCATCGTCAAAGGCTATCAGGGTGGAGCCAAGGCGGGCGAGCCGCTCGCCAAAGATGCGATCCTCGCATGCGCCAAGCATTTCGCAGGCTATTCCGAAACCCAGGGAGGTCGTGACGCTTCCGAAGCTGACCTGAGTCACCGCAAACTGGAATCCTGGTTCCTGCCGCCGTTTGAACGCGTGGCCAAGGAAGGCTGCGGCACCTTCATGCTCGGCTACGAATCCATCGAAGGCGTACCGGTCACCTTCAACAAGTGGCTGCTTTCCGACAAATTGCGTGGCGCTTGGGGCTATCGGGGTACGCTTATCACCGACTGGGACAATGTCGGCCGTTCCGTATGGGAGCAGAAGGTTAAGCCGGACTATGTGCAGGCCGCCGCTGACGCGGTCAAGTCCGGCAACGACTTGGTGATGACCACGCCAAAGTTCTACGAGGGTGCGATCGAAGCCGTGAAGACCGGTCTGCTTGACGAATCGTTGATCGATGCCGCCGTGGCTCGTATTCTCGCACTGAAGTTCCGTCTTGGACTGTTCGAAGATCCACGCTTGCCCGACCAGAAGCGTATCGATGCAGTGATCGGTTCCGAAGAGCATCAGCGGCTCAACCTTGAAGTGGCTCGCGAAGCCGTGGCATTGCTGAAGAACAACGGTTCACTACCGTTCAACGTGGCCGGTGCGAAGCGTATCGCGGTCGTTGGCCCGATTGCCGACGACGCCCAGACCCAGCTGGGCGACTGGGCCGGCAGCTCCGGCCAGATCAACTGGATGCCTGACGGTCACCCGCGTGAAATGATCACCACCGTGCTTGATGGTTTCAAGCAGCTCGCTCCGAAAGACTGCGAGGTCGTGTACTCTCGCGGTGCCAACATCGTGGATTTGGTGCCCGATCCGGAAGGCGAGTTCTATCCGGATGGCCAGCCTCGCCCGAAGATCGGCGTTTCCGCCAAGCTTGACCGCGTGCTGCTTGACGAAGCCGTGGAAAACGCACGCAAAAGCGACTTGATCGTGGCCGTGGTGGGCGATGTGATTCAAGTCATTGGTGAAGGCTGCTCCACCGCCACGCTCGAATTGCTCGGCGGCCAGAATGCACTGATCGATGCGCTGTCGAACGTGGCTCGCGAAACCGGCAAGCCGTTCGTGGTGGTGCTCGTCAGCTCCAAGCCGCAAGTGCTGCCGGCATCCGTGATCGGCACCAACGGTGTGATTGTCGACGAAACTCCAGCCGAAGGCACTTCGGCCCTGCTGTGGGCTCCAAGCCCGGGCATGAAGGGTGGTCAGGCCATCGCCGAAATCATTCTCGGCGAAACCGAGCCGAGCGGACGTCTGCCGATCACCTTCCCGCGTCACGCAGGGCAGCTGCCGGTCTACTACAACCAGATTCGAGGCCAGCACGGCAGCCGTTACGCCGACCTCACGCAGAATCCGGCATTCGCATTCGGCGAAGGTCTGAGCTACACCACGTTCGAATACGGAGAGCCGACCGTCACCAATGTTCCGGAATCCGGAACGTTTGCTGAAACCGATACTGTGCATGCTGAAATCACCATCACCAATACGGGCGATCGCAAGGGCACGGAAGTAGTGCAGCTCTACATCGGCGACATCGTGACCTCCTACAGCTGGACTGATCGTGAACTCAAGGCATTCCAGCGTGTGGAACTAGAACCGGGCGAGAGCAAGACCGTTGCCTTCGATATTCCGGTTTCCGATTGCACCATCGTCGATTCTGAAGCTAACCGAATTGTTGAGCCGGGCGAATTTGAAGTGCTTATCGGCCATTCCAGCCGTCGTGAACACTTGAAGCGCACCACCTTCACCGTCGCGTAAAAGCGAAACGAAATAAAACAAAGACCTCTGCAGTAAGTCGGGAGAGCGACAACTTACTGCAGAGGACTTCGTGCTATCTGTTGTTTTTCACTTCACTTTGTGCGATGTGTGCCGGTGCAAACTGTAGCCGCGCCAGCATGCGAATATCACATAATTTCGATGCGAAAACAATTGCGCAACCAATTATCGAAGGGTTGTCTGACCCTGCCGGGCACAGTGAGATTCGTCTACAATGACGCTTCACAAGATGAGACCTACGTTTCTGCTGTGGAAGCCGTGGTTGCCAATAAAGGCAAAATCGACGTGCTCGTCAATAATCTCGACACGTCTAATCCAGCTAAGGATCTTGATATCGAACACATCGATCCGGAAGAGTTCATCAACACGGTGAACATTAATCAAAAACGATATAGGCAAGGCAATATAACGCAACACTTGAGCAAGAGTGGGCTCGCTTGATAGAGCGGACTCACCCTTGTATATGTATTGCGATGTATACGCTGATATGGCTGCTATTCGGCGCGCGTGGATGCACGTCGAATCAGCGTTGGCTCGATAAGCGTGGTGCTATGCACGTGTGCGGCGGGATTGTCTACGTAATCAAGCATTTGCGTCATGGCCTTGCGTCCCATGTCGACGCTAGGGGCGCTCACCACGGTCAGTGGCATGGGGCAATTGGAGTCCAAACGCGTCCCTTCCGTGCCGATGACGCAGATATCTTCTGGGATGCGTGGCCCTTCATGCTCGTGGAAGGCTGATATCACACCTGAAGCAAGTGCGTCCGAAGCGGTGATGATGCCGTCGGGAATGGCGTCCAATCCGTCACGCTTCATTCTGTTGATGAGGTCCAGACCGAGCTGGTAGCCGTCTTCGAACATCAGACCTTTGGAATTGATGAGTTCTAATTGCGTGCTTCCATGCGCACGTGCGATGGTTTTCTCGACGCCCATCTGTCGATCCTGCACTGATTCATAGTCGAATGAGTGCGCGGCGAAGGCAACGCGTCGGCATCCGATACGAATGAGTTCGTCGGCCGCGATCTGACCGGCCGCCATATTGTTTTCGAGCACGCAGCACACTTGGTCGGCATGGCGTGGATTGGTGTGGTCGAGCAGAATGATGGGAATATTTGCCGCGCGGGCGGCTGCGACATCTTCGGGGGAGTCCGATACGGTGCTCAGCAGAATTCCGGACACGTTCATGTCGATAAGTGTTTTCACCAGTTCGCTTTGCCGTTGCTCGTCGGATGATGCGTTCAATGCGATAAGCTGCAGGTTGTTTTCTTCACAGACTTCCTGCGCTCCTTCGTGAATGAAAGTGAACAGGGAATGTTCGATGTCGGTCATGATATATCCGATGAGCTGAGGGCCGGCATTCTCTTGTTGGGGCAGTGGTGTGTTTCTGCGCGGGGTGTATCCCAGTTCTTTGATGCTTATACCGATTTTCTCTTTTAACGTGTCTGATACACGTTCCGGATAGTTGAGATAGTTGGATACGGTGCCGATGGAGACGCCGGCATGTTTGGCGATGTCGGAAACGCCCACACGTTTTGATGCTGGCATGAGATTGCTCCTGTTCGTACGTAAGCCGCTTATCTATTGATATATCAGATAGTCTACGCGCTCTCCTTTGAAATCATATATTGAAAAACGCACTATGATTTTGAAATTTTTAAAAATGAATGTACTATTTCAATCACGACGTCACTGAAGGTGCTGCTGAAGACGGCGGGATGTTCTGTGATGAAGAGATGGAAATCGCAGTGATTTTCAAATGTTGGGCAGATCAAAGGAGAAGTCCTGACGATTTGAAATCGCAGTGAAAACCATTTGAAAAAGAAGGGTGTATGTGTATGAAAAACACATGCAAGTATGAAAAAGTAAGGAAAGGGCGATGAATACTTCAACTAAGAAGAGCAAGGGATTAGGCGAATACATGCCGCTTGCCTTCGCGGCAGGCATCGGATCGATGCTGGGGTCCGGCATTATCGTCGGACTGTCGGCAACCATTGTGGTCTGGCAGGAGGGCCTTGGCCTTGATACCACGCAGGTTGGCCTACTTTCCGGTATTCTGACCTTCGCCATTGCATTCGGCTCGCTGTTCGGCGGGCGTTTAGCCGACAAAATCGGTCGCGTGCTGTTCTTCAACTGGATCAACCTGTTCTACGCCATCGGTGCTGCCATCTGCGTGTTCGCTCCTAACTTCACCATGCTGCTTATCGGCCTGATCATCGCGGGTCTTGCGTCCGGCGCCGATTTGCCGGTCTCCATGACCATCGTCTCCCATGACGCTCCGGACGACGCTACCGCAGCACAGCTCGTCTCCACCACGCAGGTCTTCTGGCAGGTGGGCGTGTTCATCTCCTTCATCTGTGCGTTCCTCGTCTCCGCCATGCCGGGTGCGACCGGTGGCCGTGTGGTGTTCGCCATTCTCGCGGTGTTCGCAGTCATCGCATGGCTGTGGCGTCTGCTTTCGCCGACCTTCCGCCGTTTCCACGAAGCCGCCGACGCCCGTGACGCGGCTCGTCCGGCCGCTGCCGCAGGCGGCAAGGTATCGGTGACCAAGGTGCTGTTCGGTGCCGACAAGAAGGTCTTGCTCACCTACTGCCTCGCCATTGTCATCTTCTACGTCGGTTGGAACCTGCTAGCCAACACATGGGGGCAATTCCAAACCTACATGTTCTCCAAAGCCGGCGCCACCCAGTCCCTGGCCACTGGTCTGGGCATCATTCTCAACTTTGTGACCCTTGTGATCAACATCGTGTTCGCATCCATTGCAGGTGGCAAGTATCGCAACAAGGCGTTCTTCGCAGGCATCATCATCTCCCTGATCGCCATGGCCGCCATGGCCATGGGTGGCACGAACCTGTGGGTCATCGTAGGTGCGACCGCGTTTATGAACCTCGGCTCTCCGCTGGCAGGCGAGGCGTTGTACAAGGTGTGGACTCAGGAATCCTTCCCGATCGAGATCCGTGCATCCGTGCAGGGCTTCATCAACGGTTTCTCCCGCCTGTGCTGCGGCCTGTTCGCACTCATCACCCCGGCTCTGGTGCTTCCGGAAACCATCCAGACCACCATGTGGTGCTTCTTCGGCATCGTGGTGATTGAAGGCGTCGCCGGTACCATCATGATTCGTGCCCAGAAGAAGTACGGCACCGATGAAGAGCGTCAGGCGCGCAAGATTGCAGCCTGATTAGTACAACAACAATCACATAAAAACTTAATATCGCCAATCGCAATTTCAACTATCCAATAACTTGAGATTATCAACCAAAGTCCCAGCCATCGTCGCCGTTCATCTCTCTCCTTGCAACGTGGCTCGGACTTTGGTTTCCTCACCATCACACACAAGTGATTCGTTATCTTTTTGCAGACAAAGGAGTCATCATGGCCATTACTGATTCGCAGATTGTGCCCAGTACGCTGGATTCGGATCTCGACATCATCAGCTTCACCGTGGAACACTACCCGGGAGACGCGCTTGGCATCAACACGGCAACCCCACGCATGACATGGGTCTGCTCCGGCATGCTGCCCGTCGATGCGCAGATTCTGCTCAAAGTCACCCGACGTGTTCCCGGTGGGCAGAGCGTGGAAGAACGTACCTACCTGCCCACCGACACGTCCGTGCTTATCCCATGGCAATTTGCGCCGCTCGCCTCACGTGAAGAGGTATTCGCCACCATGCAGGCGGTTTCGGCAAGCCATAAGCCATTGGGCAAACCGAGCGCAACTCTGCATTTCGAAGTCGGACTCTTGGAAGAACATGAGCATGTCGCCGATTTCGTCGGACCATCGTGGAACGAATCCGAAACCGACCATCGTCACCTGCCATTGGTGCGCACCGAAGTTGAACTGAAGGAACGACCCAAGCGCGCACGCCTGTATCTGAGCGCACTCGGCCTTGTGGAAGCCGAAATCAACGGCGTCAAAGTAGGCAATGACGCGCTTGTGCCAGGCTGGACCAACTACGACCAGCGCGTGGAATGCCTCACCTACGATGTGACCGACGAACTGCAGTCCGGTGCCAACGCATTGGGATTCTGGCTTGGAGACGGATGGTACCGCGGCCGACTCGGCTTTGACGGTGGCTACGTCAACTTCTACGGCGATCGCATCGCCGTGTTTGCACAACTTGAAGTCGAATACGCCGACGGCAGCATGCAGAACATCTATTCCAACGCATGGGACCGCCAGTGGAAGTCTTCGCTCGGACCGATTGTCTGCTCGGATCTATGCGAAGGCGAACGATATGATGCTCGACTGGAACAGCCGGGATGGTCGCAGCCGGGATTTGACGATAGCTCATGGCAGCCGGTTGCGGAAGTGATGTATGACCCGGCACGCATCGAAAACCCTGCAACATCGCCGGTTCGAGCCCATGAGTCGCATGAGCCAGTCAGCATCGAACGCGTTGGAACCATGGAAGATGGCCGTGGCATATGGCTGGTTGACTTTGGTCAGAACTGTTCGCAGCGCATTCGCCTGCGCATGCGTGATCTGAAAGCGGGGCAAAGCGTAACATTGAGGCATGTGGAAGTGATGGAACCGGACGGTTCCATCGCCACACGAACCTTGCGCCGAGGCCAGCAGTGTGATGTATATACTTCCAATGGCACCGATGTGTGGTGGGAGCCGCGATTCGCAATGCATGGCTTCCGATACGTGCAAATCGAAGGATTTGTGAGCGAATTGACCGTTGCAGACATGGACTGTCACGTCTACCATTCCGTAATGGAACGCACCGGCGAATTGACCACCTCGAACCCGCTGCTCAATCGTTTGCATGAGAATGCTGTATGGTCGATGCGTTCCAACTTCGTGTCTATTCCGACCGACTGCCCGCAACGAGACGAACGCATGGGGTGGACGGGAGATATCTGCCTGTTCGCATCCACCGCAGCCTACTTGTATGACGTGTACGGGTTCCTGAAAAGCTGGCTTAAGGATGTGCGCGCCGACCAGGTCAAGTGGGGAACGGTGCCGTTCTACGTGCCATTCGTGCCATTGGGCGTATGGGCGCATCCGCAAGCTATCTCCACATGGGGTGATTCGGCCGTGGAAGTGCCGTGGACGCTGTATATGGAAAGCGGAGACGTGCAGGTACTCGACGACTCCTACGATTTGATCCGCGATTGGATTGATGAGGTGGCTGGTTACCTTTCGTCTGATGGCGTGTGGGATCGCAAGCCCAACTATTCACTTGGGCAGCTTGGCGATTGGCTTGATCCGACCGCGCCTCCGGAAGATCCAACGCAGGCCATGACCGAAAAAGAACTGGTCGCCACCGCCTTCTATGCGCGCAGCTGCATGCAAGGCACACAAATCGCGCATATTCTTGGCAAAACCGATGATGAGGCGCGGTTCGCGGCCTTGCGTGATCGCGTGGTCGACGGATTCCTGCAGCGTTTCACCAACCTCGACGGCACCATGACATCCGACACCCAGTGCGCCTATGCGCTCGCCATCGCATTCGGACTGCTTGATGGCGAACCGGTACGCCGCGTGAAGGCTGGGAATCGACTCGCTTGTCTCGTGCGTGAATCCGGCGGCAAGGTAAGCACTGGCTTTGCTGGCACGCCATTCGTACTCCCCGCATTGACCATGACCGGCCATAGCGACGAAGCCTATGCATTGCTGACCTCCACCGAATGCCCAAGCTGGTTGTATCAAGTGACCATGGGAGCCACCACCACATGGGAGCGTTGGGATTCCATGCGTGCCGATGGTTCGTTGAACCCCGGCGGCATGACCTCGTTCAACCATTACGCGCTCGGATCGGTGGCCGAATGGATGCACGCGCGCATCGGTGGCCTCGAAGCCGTTGAACCCGGCTGGAAACGATTCCGTATAGCTCCGGCGGTCGGGGGAGAGCTCACCTACGCTGAAACCTCGCACATCACCCCGTATGGCAAGGCGGGAGTGCAGTGGAAGGTCGATGACAATGTGCTTGATCTGACGGTTGTGGTACCTGCCGGGACTACGGCATTCGTGGATATCGTCGATCATGAGCGTGTCGATCTCGCTGCAGGAACGCACCATCTGCAGATGGCGCTGTGATCGAAATAATCACAATGCGCAAATCCTGCCGAAATAAAAACGCTATGGCTTCGGCAGGATCGTAATCATCTGAAAACTAATTTCATAATTGAAAATTTCAACATCATTCTCAACACAAATGGAGATGTAGAAACATGCTTCCAAAGGGGGAATTATGACGGAAAACGCATCAAACGAGCCAAGCGCCGCAATATTGAGCGATATAGCACCTGACAGCGGTCGCAAACTGACGTCCGCCGAAAAATGGCGATTTGGCGTCGGCTTCGTGCTTTTCTCGCTGATTTGGATGGTCGCAGGCACCTCCGGATCAGCCGTGTTATTGCCGCAACAATTCACTGAACTGAACATAGGCGTGCCGGAAGTGATTCTCGGCACCATGAATTCCATAGGCTGCGTATTCGCACTGTTCGCCAACGTGATTTTCGGCGCGCTCAGTGACATTACGCGCTCGCGTTTCGGCAAGCGTACCCCATGGATTGTGGCGGGCGGCTTCATTACTGCTGCAGGCTATGTACTCGCATTCTCTAGTGCGCAATTGGTAGGTATTGTGGCCGGATGGTGCATTGTGCAGGTCGGCGTCAATATGATGATCGCGCCGGCCGTAGCGGTGTTGTCCGACCGTATTCCGGAAAACGTGCGCGGTACGTTCTCCGCATTCTATGGTGGCGCGCAGATCGTCGGATCGTCGGCCGGAACGTTCCTTGGGTCGAAATTCATCGAAAACATGGGCGCCGGATTTACAATCGGTGTGGCACTGTTCGCAGTCACCGGCATTGTGACCGTGCTGATTTGGCCGCGCGAACGTTCTTCGGCTTCTACAACGTCTTTCGGAACTACGGCAAAGCTTGATGTCAAGCGGTTGCTGCGTTCGTTCATTCCGCCTACTAGGAATTGCCGCGATTTCTATCTGGCATTGATGGGCAGACTGTTGCTTATTTTGGGTTGGAACATGATTTCCGGATATCAGCTGTATATTCTGCAGAAATATTGCGGTTTGAGCGTGAAGGATTCCGCGGCGACGATTTCCACCATGTCGGTGATTTCCATGATTGTGCTGATCGTTACGTCTATGGTGTCTGGTCCGTTGTCGGATCGTTTGCAGCGTCGCAAGATTATTGTGGCGGTTGGTTCGGTGATTATTGCGATTGGCGTGGCTATTCCGTGGTTCATGCCGAATGCTTTGGGCATGATGCTATTCGCGGGTATTGGCGGTGCCGGCTATGGCATTTATATTGCTGTCGATCAGGCGTTGAACGTCGATGTGCTGCCGAATCAAGGGGAAGCCGGCAAGGATTTGGGCATTCTGAACCTCGCCAATACCGTTGGCCAGGTGCTTGCCCCTGTGGTTGTTGGCGCGATTGTGCTTGCCACTGGCGGTTATGCGGTTTTGTTCCCGATCGCTGTGGTTGCGGTGCTACTGGGCGCGGTGTTTATCATGCTGATTCGCAAGGTGGAGTAGCTGCAGTTACTGCAGTAGCCGAAGCAACGCGCAGTGTGCCGGCGATTGCGGCACACGTAATCTCGACATTGCGTTCCGTGTTGGCGATCAACGTCGCAAGATCCGCCGGTCCGGGCGCAATGCCGAACGTCGCGACGATGCCGGCTTCGTTGAGTGCTTCGATGGTGTGCAGATCGCGGGTTACCGTTCCTCCGATGGCAATAGTCGGTTTTCCTTGCGATTGCGCCAGTTTCGCAATGCCACTCGGCACTTTGCCGTACGGTGTCTGACTGTCGATGGAACCTTCGCCGGTGATGATGACGTCTGCCCATGCACATGCTTCTCGACCATGCGCAAGATCGAGTACAAGTTCGATGCCCGGCCGCACTGTTGTATTGAACAGGCCGAGCATCCCGCCGCCGGTACCGCCCGCGGCGCCCGATCCGGGAGTGTGCTCGATATCGCGGCCGCTATATTGCGTGATTGCGTGTGCGAGATTCGCAAGTCCTTGATCGAGGAGTTCGATCTGTGCTGCGTTCGCGCCTTTTTGCGGAGCGAACACATGCGCGGCGCCTTCCGGTCCGGTCAAAGGATTGGTGACATCGCAGGCGAGAACAATCGGAACAGCTTTTACGAAATCGGGAACTTCCGAATCGTCAATTCTCGCCAAATCAACAAGAGAACCGCCGCCAAGCGGAATATCATGACCTGCAGTATCAAGAAAACGAAATCCAAGCGCGCGAGCCAATCCCGTGCCACCGTCCGTAGTGGCGCTACCGCCCAAACCAAGCACAATACAATCCGCGCCAGCGTCAATCGCAGCGCGAATCAGCAAGCCGGTGCCGAACGTGGAAGCAGCCAACGCATTGCGGTCGGTGTGGGAGACCCGTTCAAGTCCGCTTGCCGAAGCTAACTCGATCACGGCGGTGTGGAGAATGCAAGAAGCATGATTATTGCCAAGAAAGCCAAACTGAGCGGTAATCGGGCGGCCGATCGCATCAACTGTCTCAACACTGTGCAACGTGCCGGCGGTGGCGTGAACCAAGGCTTGTGTCAATCCTTCGCCACCATCGGAAAGAGGCATGAGCCGGCATTCCGCCTGCGGATTGCCGCGCTTAATGCCGCGAGCCATCGCCTGTGCGATTGCTTCAGCCGAAGCGGCCTCCTTGAACGAGTCCGGTGCCAGCAAAATCCGCATGCATTCCTCCTTTTACGTCTGCATCCATACATTAATGCAGTGCCGGGGCAGAGGCTTAGCGGTAGCCCTCCCACATAGGCAGGGGGAACAGGGCGTCTTCGCATTCCGCCCACATGGCGTTCAGATCCTGGCCGGGCGTGCGCAGCCAACGCAGCTGCACGCCGTCCATCATGGCGAATCCCGCATTAAGCAGCCGACGCGTATCAACGCCTTCGGGCACTCGCCAACGAATGTTGAGTGCCGTATCGGCATTACGTAGCTCGCGTTTGGCGAAATACCCGTGCGCAGGATGGTTCGGGTCGATCGCTTCAGCGCTTAATGTGGAAAACATGTGCACCTGAAGCGGTCTGCGTGCGTTCACAGCCACGATTTTGCGCCACATGTCAGCGATCAGCGGTCGTGGCTCACGCACTATGTCGGTAAGAATGTCTTCCGTTTCGGAATCGTAGACTTCGTCCAGCGCGGCTGTGAGCAGTCCTTCCTTACTGCCGACATAATGCAGTACGCCGGCCTTGGTGAGTCCTACGCGGTCGGCGATTTTCTGTAGGGAAGTGCCGTAATAGCCGAGCATTCCAAACAGTTCGACGGCCGCATTGAGAATCTCTGCTCTTCGGTCGACTTCTTCGTTGGCCATGATGATTCCCTCTCTTGCCTTCCATGAATGGCGATTCATGTGCACTGCAATGCTTATGAATCGTCATTTCTCTCAAGTTGTAGATACTGCAGTTACTTTACGGTCGGTTAACTGATTTTTCAAGGATGATTGGCGTGTTGTGATGTTTGTTTTGATAAAGTACCTACCGACCGGTTAGTAAAGATTTCGGGGTTGAGATTCCACAAGCCGGTTAACCGATACGAACTCAAAAGAACGATGCGAAAGAGGAACGCATGAGCGAAAAAACCTATCCTTCCGTCAATGACCTGACGCTTGAAGAGAAGGCATCCCTGACTTCCGGCGGCGACGCTTGGCATCTGCAGGGCGTTGAAGCCAAGGGCATTCCCGGCTATATGATCACCGACGGACCCCACGGCCTGCGCAAGTCCAACTCGGCCACCACCGGCGAAGTTGATCTGAACAACTCCGTGCCTGCCACCTGCTTTCCGCCGGCCGCGGGCCTGTCCAGCTCGTGGCACCCGGAACTCATCCACCAGGTCGGCGAAGCCATGGCCGAAGAATGCATTCAGGAGAAGGTTGCCGTAATCCTCGGTCCCGGCGTAAACATCAAGCGCAACCCGCTTGGTGGCCGCTGCTTCGAATACTGGTCCGAAGACCCGTATCTGGCGGGCCATGAGGCCATTGGCATTGTCGCAGGCGTGCAGTCCAAGGGCGTGGGCACTTCGCTCAAGCATTTCGCCGCCAACAACCAGGAGACCGACCGTCTGCGCATCAGCGCCAACATCTCCCAGCGTGCGCTGCGCGAAATCTACTTCCCGGCATTCGAACACATCGTCAAGGAAGCCCAGCCGTGGACCATCATGTGCGCATACAACTGCATCAACGGCGTGCATGCCGCCCAGGATCACTGGCTGCTCACCGACGTGCTGCGCGACGAATGGGGCTTCCAGGGCATCGTCATGAGTGACTGGGGTGCCGACCATGACCGCGTGGCCTCCCTCAACGCGGGCCTCAACCTCGAAATGCCGCCAAGCTACACCGACGACCAGATCGTCTATGCCGCACGGGACGGCCGAATCCAGCCGGCACAGCTCGACCGCATGGCACAAGGCATGATCGACTTGGTCAATAAGACTCGCGCAGCCATGAGCGTCGAAAACTATCGTTTCGACATCGAAGCTCACGACGAAGTCGCACATCAGGCCGCCGTCGAATCCATGGTGCTCCTCAAGAACGATGACGCCATTCTGCCAGTTGCTGGCGATGCCAAGGTCACCGTCATCGGCGAATTCGCACGTACCCCGCGCTACCAGGGCGGAGGCTCCTCGCATATCACCCCAACCAAGATGACCAGCTTCCTCGACACTCTCACCGAGCGCGGCGTGGATGCCAAGTTCGCCCCAGGCTTCACCCTCGACCTCGAACCGGCCGATCCGGCACTCGAAGTCGAAGCCGTCGACGCTGCCAAGGGTGCCGACGTGGTGCTCATGTTCCTAGGGCTCCCTGAAGAGGCTGAATCCGAAGGCTTCGACCGTGAGACCCTCGACATGCCGGCCAAGCAGATCGCACTGCTCGAAGCCGTCGCAGCCGAAAACAAGAACGTTGTGGTCGTGCTCTCCAACGGCTCCGTCGTCACCGTGGCACCATGGGCCAAGAACGCCAAGGGCATCCTCGAATCCTGGCTGCTCGGCCAGTCCGGAGGTCCGGCGCTCGCCGACGTGCTGTTCGGCAAGGTGAGCCCGTCCGGCAAGCTTGCGCAGACCATTCCCTTCGACATCAACGACGATCCGAGCACCATCAACTGGCCGGGTGAAGAGGGGCATGTCGATTATGGCGAAGGCGTGTTTGTGGGCTACCGCTACTACGACACCTACAACAAGGCCGTCGACTACCCGTTCGGCTTCGGCTTGAGCTATGCCACGTTCGAAGTGAGCGACGTGAAGGTCGTCAAGACTGGTGCCTGCACCGCGTCCGTCAGCGCAGTGGTCAAGAACATCTCGAACGTTGACGCCGCCGAAACCGTGCAGGTGTACGTGGCTCCTGGCAAAGCCGACGTGGCCCGCCCGAAGCACGAGCTCAAGGGCTTCAAGAAGGTGTTCCTCAAGGCCGGCGAATCCGCCGAAGTCTCCTTCGAGCTCGACGGTCGCGCCTTCGCCTACTGGTCTGAGAAGTTTAACGACTGGCATGTGGAGAGCGGCGAATACGTCATCGAAGTCGGCACGTCCAGCCGTGACATCGCCGGTTCCGCGGTAGTAGAGCTCGATGGCGACGGTAAGGTCCAGCCGCTCACCGAATGGTCCAACTTCATGGAATGGCGCAAGGATCCGCTCGGCTCCAAGGTGCTCGAGAAGCTGCGTGCCGAAGGTGAAGCCGGCCTCATGCCGATCATGCCCGACAATGACATGACCCGTCTGTTCCTCGACTCCATGCCGATCAACAGCATGTCGGTGCTACTGGGTGCCGATGGCAAGCGGATCTTCGAATACATGCTTGCCGAATACGCTGAACTCACCAAGTAGTTTCGCAGGATTCAAGGCTTAAGGCCGAGGAATCTGGTTCGTTGCTCTGAACCGGTACGAACCTGATTCCTCGGTCTTTGCGTTGTTGGAACGTTGCTCTGGGGCTGTTACTTTATGGCGATTTTCAAGGCAAAAGGATACATGCGACACGCTGATTGTTGCATGTGCAACAGTCGTATATGCAACGGTTTACTGTGTATGCTGTGACAGAAGTGACAGACGAACAATACAAGGAACCGACTGGCTCGCGACTCTTCGAAGTCTGGGAAAGCGGCCTGGCAAAGCCCCCCAGCGTGGCCATTCACTCGTTGCACAACGTGGTCAACCGGTATTTGCGCGTCACCCGCCCTGAAGCGGCGGAAGACGTCAGCAACGGCAACGTTGACATCATCGTGTATCTAGCATGGCATGACAACGAGGAAATCTTTCCTCAAGACATCGAGCAACGCTTCGGCGTGACTCGATCTACATCATGCCGGGTGCTGGGGCTGATGGAGCAGAAAGGCCTGATCGCGCGCGAACCGGTGAAACGCGACGCACGACTGAAAAAAATCGTGTTGACGGACAAGTCGAGGCATATCGCCGAAGTCTTGCACGACAATGCGAAAAGCATGGAACGAATCCTGCTGGAAGGTCTTGAAGACGATCAGATCCGCCAATTCATGCACGTGCTTGACGTCATGCAGACGAATCTGGTGAAAACAGGTTTGATCGGAGATGAAAGCCGATACCCAAGTTTGGAAATACGGGAACAAGACGCAAGCAAATCGCAGGTTCCGCAAGAATCGCAGGTTCCGCAAAAAACGTGCGATGACCCTGCTCCGAATAATCGCGATGCTCGTGATGAGTACGTCTCGCACGTACTGCGGATATCGCAGGAAATGGCGATCGCGCGCAATCGCAGGTAGCACACGTCATAAGTAAGTATGAGAAGGAAAGGACAAGTAGTGGCAACGGCAAACGTAACGACGTCCGCAACGCCGAAACCAAAGCAGCATGTCATTCGCACACTAGGCAAATCCCTACGCGAATACAAAAAAGTCAGTCTGCTTTCCCCGGCATTCGTAGCCGTGGAAAGCGTGCTGGAAATACTCATTCCGACCGTCATGGCATCGCTGATTGATGAGGGCATCAGCGGTGGCAGCATGCCGGCGATTTTGAAATTCGGCTTGATTCTGCTGATTTGCTCGGTAGTTTCGCTGACATCCGGATTTTTGGCTGGAAAATTCTCGGCTATCGCAGGTGCCGGATTCGCGAAGAATCTGCGTCACGACCAGTTCGAGAAGGTACAAGGCTACAGCTTCACCAATATCGACCGTTTCTCCACCGGTTCGATCATCACACGACTGACCACCGATGTGACCAACCTGCAGAACGCGTATTCGATGATCATCCGCATGGGCGTGCGCGCTCCGATCATGGTGATTGTGGCGTGGATCTTCTCCTTCCGCATCAGCCCATCCATCTCTTTGGTGTTCCTCGTCTGCATTCCGGTGCTCGCCATCGGCTTGTGTGGCCTGGTGGTGCTGGTGCACCCGGTGTTCGAGCGTGTGTTCCGCACGTACGACAAGCTCAACAACGTGGTCGACGAGAACCTGCAGGGAATCCGCGTGGTCAAGTCCTATAATCGCGAAAGCCACGAAACCGAAAAGTTCAACCGCATTTCGCAGCGCATTTTCAAGGACTTCACCAAAGCCGAACGCATTATGAGCTTCAACAATCCGCTCATGATGCTGTGCGTGTACGTGTCCATGCTGCTCATCGCATGGATGGGCGCCCGGCAGATCGTGGCGTCCGGCAACAATGCGGCCCTGGGCTTGACCACCGGCGATCTGACCGCACTGGTCACCTACGCCATGCAGATCCTCATGGCCATGATGATGCTGTCGATGATCTTCGTGATGTGCATTATTTCGCAGGCTTCCGCCGAACGTATCTGCCAGGTGCTGAACGAGGAAAGCACGGTTACGAATCCGGCTAATCCCGTCAAGGAAGTGAAGAATGGCGAGATTGATTTCGACCATGTCACCTTCCGTTATTCCGCTACTTCCGAAAAGCCGGTGCTTGACGATATTGATTTGAAGATTCGTTCCGGCATGACCATCGGCATCGTCGGCGGCACCGGTTCCGCAAAGTCCAGTCTGGTGCAGCTTGTGCCACGTTTGTATGACGTGACCGAAGGTTCGCTGAAGGTCGGCGGCGTGGATGTGCGTGATTACGATTTGGAAGTATTGCGTGATCAGGTTGCCATGGTGTTGCAAAAGAACGTGCTCTTCTCCGGAACCATTGCCGAAAACCTGCGTTGGGGCAATCCAAACGCCACTGATGAAGAGATTCGCCACGCGTGCCAGCTTGCGCAGGCCGACGGCTTCATTCAGGAATTCCCCGACAAGTACGATACGTACATCGAACAGGGCGGTACCAACGTTTCCGGCGGCCAGCGCCAGCGTCTGTGCATCGCACGTGCGTTGCTGAAAAAGCCGAAAATCCTGATCCTCGACGATTCCACATCCGCGGTCGACACCAAAACCGATCAGCTGATTCGTACCGCATTCCATCATGAGATTCCCGACACCACGAAGATCATCATCGCCCAGCGTGTGGCTTCCGTGCAGGAATCCGACATGATTCTCGTCATGGACCACGGCCGCATCATGGCAGCCGGCACGCATGACGAACTGCTGGAAACCTGCGACGAATACCGTTCCATCTACGAATCGCAAACCAAGAATCAGGCTCAGCCTGAGGAACTGCAGTGAAAGGAGGGTAAAAATGACTGAACAAACTTCCGCATTGAAATCCAAGGAAAACAACAACGTGGCCGGCAAACAGCCGAAGCCACCAATGCAGAAAGCCGCACCAGGCACCACCAAGCGTATTTTCGGCTACATCTTCCAATACAAGTGGCGCGTGGCGCTCGTAGTAGTGTGCATTCTCGTCGGAGCCGCAGCGCAGGCCGGATCATCACTGTTCCTGCAGTCGCTGATCGACACCTACATTCTGCCCATGGTTGGTGCCACCAACCCTGACTGGATGCCGTTGCTGCGTGCGCTGACACTCATGGCATGCTTGTATGCGGCCGGTATTTTCTGCAGCTGGCTATGGCAGTGGATCATCGTCACCGTTGAACAAGGCACCTTGAAGAAGATCCGCGATGACATGTTCGCCCACCAGCAGACCCTGCCGATCCGCTACTTCGACACCAACGAACACGGCGATATCATGAGCCGCTACACTAACGATACCGACACCTTGCGCCAGGCCATCAGCCAATCGTTCCCGCAAATGTTCTCATCCGCGGTAGCCGCGCTTGCGGCGCTCGTGTCGATGCTATGGCTGTCAGTGCCCGTCACCATTTTTGTGCTCGCATTCACCGTGATCCTGTTCATAGTGGTACGCAAGGTCGTTTCCCGTTCCGGACGTTACTTCGTCAAGCAGCAGATCGCCATCGGCGATGTGAACGCATTCGTAGAAGAAGCGGTCAACGGCCAGAAGGTCATCAAGGTCTTCAATCATGAGAACGCCACCCAAACCATCTTCGACAAGAAGAACGAAGAACTCTTCGAAGCTTCCGCCGAAGCGAACACGTGGGGCAACGTGACCATGCCGATCGTCGGCAACATGGGCTACCTGCTCTACATTCTGCTCGCCATCTTCGGCGGAGCCGCAGCGATTAGCGGACTTGGCAACTTCGGCCTGTCCGGAGTTGGCCCGCTCACCTTAGGTACGCTGATTTCGCTATTGACGCTGTCCCGCTCCTTCGTCAACCCGCTCGGTCAGGTGTCCATGCAGTTCAACATGGTGATGATGGCGCTCGCCGGCGCATCCCGTATCTTCGCGCTCATGGACGAACAGCCGGAAGATGACGACGGTTCCGTGACCTTGGTGAATGTGGAACTCGGCGAAGACGGCCGCACCATGACCGAAGTCGACCATGAAACCGGTCACTGGGCGTGGAAGCGCGAGGAGGGCGACGACGGCACCCGTTCGCTCAAGGCCGCGCAATCCTTGAGCCCGCGTGCTGCAGAAGTAGCGATGAAGGCCCGTGAAACCGCTATCACTTCGCCGGATGGACGCCTCACCCTGCTGCAGGGCGATGTGCGCTTCACCGACGTGACCTTCGGTTACAATCCCGACAAGCCGGTGCTGCATGACATCACCTGGTTCGCCAAGCCCGGACAGAAGATCGCATTAGTCGGTGCCACGGGTGCCGGCAAGACCACGGTGACCAACCTGATCAACCGTTTCTACGACATTCAGGACGGCATGATTCTGTACGACGGCATTTCCGTCAAGGGCATCCGCAAGCCGGATCTGCGTCGTTCGCTGGGTGTGGTGCTACAGGACGTGAACCTGTTCACCGGCACGGTGATGGATAACATCCGTTACGGTCGACTCGATGCCACCGACGAGGAATGCATTGCCGCTGCGGAGCTTACGAACGCCGACGGCTTCATCCGCATGCTGCCCAACGGCTACCAGACCGTGCTCGAAGGTGATGGTTCTGGTCTGTCTCAGGGCCAGCGTCAGCTGATCTCCATCGCTCGTGCAGCCGTGGCCGATCCGCCGGCCATGATTCTCGACGAGGCCACTTCGTCCATCGACACCCGTACCGAGGAAGTGGTGCAGGCCGGCATGGACAACCTCATGAAGGGTCGTACCGTGTTTGTGATCGCACACCGCCTGTCCACCGTGCGCAATTCCGATGTGATCATGGTGCTCGACCATGGCCGTATCATCGAACGTGGCTCGCATGACGAGCTCATCGCGCAGAAGGGCGAATATTATCAGCTCTACACAGGTGCCGTAGAACTCGAATAATCAATAATCTCCTGAATCGGAGCGATGCGAACACACGCTAGCGTTCTACACTAGCCGCGCTTCGATCCCTGTCGGCTGATACCGCCCTTATGTCCGGTGGCCTTGAACGGCATGGATCCTCTAGTAAATCCCTTGCTTTGAAATTGCGATTTTGAAGTAAGGGATTTCTTATTGCCTTTGGCATGCATGGTATTCGGCTGCGGCCAGCCCGCCTTCCGTGAAGGCTGTTCCGTCATGCGTTCATGAGACTGCTGCATGAACGACGATTATAATTGGCGTGCGTAGTCGTTGCGCAAATCTCGCTTGGTTTGTCGTTGTGTCAATAATAGGTTATCCTTTCATGAGGTAAACGATTTACTAAATTGGAGAGCGAGACATGGCGACGATTAAAGAAATTGCGCAGCGTACTGGGTTTTCTCAGGCTACGGTGTCTCGACTTCTGAATGGGGATCCCACTCTTTCCGTGCGTGAGGAGACGCGTCGTAAGATCATTCAGGCGAGCGAAGATCTCGGCTACAGCATGCAGACCAAACGCATCGTCATTCCTCACAAGGTCGCATTGCTTGATAATGAGAAGTCTGAAGAAGCGTTTCGTGACTCCTATTACACTGATTTGCGTTCAGCGCTCGAACGCAATGCGGAGCAACAACGCATGGAAATGACGGTGTTCCGCAACCTCGATGACATGATTGCTTGCAGTTCCAAGTTCGACGGTTTCATGGCGATCGGCGCTGACCGAATTAGTGAAAAGGACTTGGATCGGTTGCATGAAGCCATGCCGTATGGCGTGTTCATTGATGTGAATCCGTCGCCGAATCTGTTCGATTCCGTGCAGCCTGATTTGCAGCAGACCATGCATGATGCGGTTGCGGCGTGCGCTGCCAAGGGCATGAAGCGTGTCGGGTTTATTGGCGGTAAGGGCTGTCTGATGAACTTCTATGAGGTCGATGAGGAGAACCGCGCTACGTATTTCCGCCGTGAAACGAGACGTTTCGGCATTCAGTCCGACGGGCTCGTGTATTCCGACGGACTGTTCACGGTGAGCAACGGACGTGCTTTGGGGGAGCGGTTCGTGCGCGACCATAACGGTGTGCTGCCGGATGCCGTGATCGTCGCCGCCGATGTGATTGCGGTGGGAGTGCTGCAGGCGTTCAATGCGGTCGGCGTGCTGGTGCCGCGCGACATCAGCGTGATCAGTATCAACAATCAGACGATTTCGCAGTTGACCTCACCGCCGTTGAGCACCTTCTCCATCGATCAGAATGAGCTTGCGCGTGTGGCGACCTTGGCGTTGGGCGACGCCATTTCCGGCAAGCGCACGATTCGCCAGCATGCGTATCTGTCGACGTCATTGGTGGCGCGCGACAGTTTCGTTCCGGCGAAATAGTGATGCTTAAGACGTTATTCGTCTAGTGATTCTTTTTACTTTCATGTAGTAATTCTTCTGCTTTTTTTATAGCAGGTTTTCTATATTGAAAATACATATTGAAAATGCCGATACTGATGGACTGTCAGTATCGCATCTTGTTGTGTGTGATCTGTATATAAGACCTACTTAAGAATCGTCCATAATCATGAAAAAACAAGCGAAATAGTTCGCGCCGCATGCTATAGTGACAACCGAAATGCGAGCGATGATCCGTTATCAGCGGGGAGCTTCCGGAAGAACGGTCGTGTCAGCGACTTATTAGACCCGGCGGGAAGGCCCGAACAGCCGAACATACGAGCGGTCGTGCGCGTAACAAAAGCATGGCAAACGAGGTGGTACCGCGGTGGCAGCGTCCAGCAGACGCTATAGTCATCGTCCTCGTAGGAGACAGATAATAAGAACCTACGAGGAGATACGGTGAGCGAAAACAACGTGTATCCGAAGGCGGCGGCCGGCGAACAGAGCGCCAATGTCGCGCCGAATCCCAGCTTCCCGAAGCTGGAGGAATCCGTCCTTGAATATTGGGAACAGGACGACACTTTCCAGAAGTCCATTGAACGCCGTCCTTCCGGCGATCACAGCCAGAACGAATTTGTGTTCTTCGACGGTCCGCCGTTCGCCAACGGTCTGCCGCATTACGGCCACCTGCTGACCGGTTACGCCAAGGATGTGATTCCGCGTTACCAGACCATGAAGGGCCACAAGGTCAACCGCGTGTTCGGTTGGGATACGCACGGTCTGCCGGCCGAGCTTGAAGCCCAGAAGGAATTGGGTATCGATTCGGTCGATCAGGTTAAGGAAATGGGCATCGACAAGTTCAATGATGCCTGCCGTGCCTCCGTGCTCAAGTACACCAACGAGTGGAAGGACTACGTGCACCGTCAGGCACGTTGGGTCGATTTCGAGCATGGCTACAAGACGCTGAACATTCCATACATGGAATCCGTGATGTGGGCGTTTAAGCAGCTGTACGACAAGGGCCTCGCATATCAGGGCTACCGCGTGCTGCCGTACTGTCCGAAGGATCAGACGCCGCTTTCCGCGCATGAGCTGCGCATGGATGCCGACGTATATCAGGATCGTCAGGACACCACCGTGTCCGTGGCCGTGAAGCTGCGCGATGAGGAAGACGCCTACGCGGTGTTCTGGACCACTACGCCGTGGACCGTTCCCACCAACTTCGCCATTGTGGTCGGTGCAGACATCGACTATGTGGAAGTGCGTCCGACTGAAGGCAAGTTCGCTGGCAAGAAGTTCTATCTGGGCAAGCCGCTGCTCGGTTCCTACGCCAAGGAACTCGGCGAGAACTATGAGATCGTGCGCGAACTCAAGGGTGCTGAAATGGAAGGCTGGCGCTACTACCCGGTGTTCCCGTACTTCGCAGGCGACGAGAACGCCGTCGAAGGCAAGGTTCCTGGTCCGGAAGGCTATCAGATCTTCACCGCCGACTATGTCGATACTGTTGAAGGTACCGGCCTCGTGCATCAGGCTCCGTACGGCGAGGACGATATGAATACGCTTAACGCTAAGGGCATCAAGAGCGTTGACGTGCTCGACGCGGGCTGCAAGTTCACCGCGCTGTGCCCGGACTACGAGGGCATGTACGTGTTCGATGCGAACAAGCCGATTCTGCGTAACCTGCGTGCCGGCGACGGCCCGCTGGAGCGTATTCCGGAAGACCAGCGCGCGATTCTCTTCCAGGAGAAGAGTTACGTGCACTCTTACCCGCACTGCTGGCGTTGCGCCACCCCGCTCATCTACAAGCCGGTGAGCTCGTGGTTCGTGTCCGTCACCAAAATCAAGGACCGTCTGCTCGAACTGAACCAGGAGATTAACTGGATTCCGGGCAATGTGAAGGACGGCCAGTTCGGCAAGTGGCTTGCTAATGCCCGCGACTGGTCGATCTCGCGCAACCGTTTCTGGGGTTCGCCGATTCCGGTGTGGGTGTCTGACGATCCGAAGTATCCGCGCGTTGACGTGTACGGTTCGCTGGACGAGCTGAAGGCCGACTTCGGCGACTATCCGCGCGATAAGGACGGCAATGTCAACATGCACCGCCCGTACATCGACGAATTGACCCGCGTCAACCCGGACGATCCGACCGGCAAGAGCCACATGCACCGCATCACCGACGTGATGGACTGCTGGTTCGAATCCGGTTCCATGAGCTTCGCCCAGTACCATTACCCGTTTGAGAACAAGGAAACGTTCGAACAGCATTTCCCTTGCGATTACATCGTGGAATACATCGGTCAGACCCGTGGCTGGTTCTACGTGCTGCACATCATGGCGACCGCACTGTTCGACAAGCCGGCATTCAAGAACGTGATTTGCCACGGCATCGTTCTTGGCTCCGACGGCCAGAAGATGTCGAAGCATCTGCGCAACTATCCGGACGTGAACGGCGTGTTCAACGATTTCGGTTCCGACGCCATGCGTTGGTTCCTCATGAGCTCGCCGATTCTGCGCGGCGGTAATCTGATCGTGACCGCCGATGGCATTCGTGACACCGTTCGCCAGGTCATGCTGCCGGTGTGGAGCTCGTACTACTTCTTCACCCTGTATGCGAACGCTGCCAATAATGGTGCCGGTTTCGATGCTCGTGCGCTGCGTGCCGATGAGGTTGCCGCACTGCCGGAAATGGACCGTTATCTGCTGGCGCGTACCCGCCGACTGATCGAGAAGACGCAGCATTCGCTGGATGACTTCCTGATTTCTGACGCATGCGAAGCCGTGTCCGATTTCATCGACATGCTCACCAACTGGTACATCCGTAACAATCGTGACCGTTTCTGGAACGAGGATGCGAACGCGTTCAACACGCTGTACACCGTGCTTGAAGCATTCATGCGCGTGATCGCACCGCTTGCTCCGATGGAGGCGGAAGCCGTGTGGCGTGGTCTGACCGGTGGCGAATCCGTGCATCTGGCCGACTGGCCGTTCCTTGCCGACGAGCAGACTGGCGAAGCGAGCGAACTGGGCCGTGTGCTTGTTGACGATCCGGCTCTGGTTGATGCGATGGAGAAGGTGCGCGAGGTCGTGTCCGGCACTCTGTCTATGCGTAAGACAAAGCAGATTCGCGTGCGCCAGCCGCTGTCCAAGCTGACCGTGGTGGTGGAGAACACTGTCGCCGTGGCCGCATATGACGAGATTCTGAAGTCCGAACTGAACGTGAAGAACGTTGAACTGTGCACGCTTGAAGATGCCGAAACCCAAGGCTTGAAGATCATCAACGAGCTGCGCGTGAACGCTCGCGTGGCAGGCAAGCGTCTTCGCAAGGACGTGCAGTTCGCCATCAAGGCTTCCAAGTCGGGTGCATGGCATGTGAATGCCGAAGGCGCTCCGGTGTGCGAGACGCCGAATGGCGAGATCGTGCTTGAGGAAGGCGAATACGAGCTGATCAACAGCGTGGAGGAGAAGAACGCCGAAGAGGCCGCCAACTCTGTAAGTGCTGCACTGCCGACCGGTGGCTTCGTGATCCTCGACACCGAGCTGAACGACGATCTGATCGCAGAAGGCTATGCCCGCGACATGATCCGCGCCGTGCAGGACGCCCGCAAGGCCGCCGATCTGCAGATCTCCGACCGTATCGCACTGAAGCTCGTTGTGCCCGCCGAAGACGTGGCCAAGGTCGAACAGTTCAAGGAGCTCGTCTCTTCCGAAACGCTCGCCACCTCTTTCGAAGTGACGGCCGGCGATGAGCTGAACGTTGAGGTTGCCAAGGCCTGAGTGGGCTGATTAGTGGCTTGGCTGATGGCTGACAGCTGACTAATGCCGGTTAGCCGGTGAACGGTCGCCAACATAACAGGTCCCGAATCCGATGGATTATTCCAGAAGGTTCGGGACCTTTTTAATAGTCTTTTGGTGTTTTTCTACCGGTATCTTTGGTTGTATTCTGGTGGAGCTGAACAATCGACCATGAAATGTTCAAACATGAAGCTACAGTGAATCCGTGGCTTTGAGCCTTGCAGACTTGATCTGTATCCGTAAGCATGTGATTTATGTCGGCGCGCACTTTACATATGTGATCGCATTGCGCGCGCGACACACATGTGGAAACAGATCGTTACGCGAATGGTTCTCAGTACCATCCATGTGAGTCAAGCACACATTTGAGAAGCAGTCGCACACCGGGAATCGCGCTCGCGCGGTTCCTGTTTTTCGTTCTGCTTATATGTATTATTTGCATTTGTCTGCAGAGCTAAATGGGTTTTAGGGGAGTTCTCGTGTATATCAGGGGAACTGGATTCAAGACCTGTGAATAGTGCGTTGGGCTATGGTAATATAAGGGTCTTGCTCGGGTGTATCTGTGAAGGGGCGGATCATGGGTTATTGGCCAAAATGTGTGTCTGGTGGTATGGGGTTAGTCGGTGGTGTTGGGGTATTTTACGCGGGTGTGGAATTCGTTCCAGTCGATGCCGGTGCCGTACCGGTTGGGGATGCCGTAGGTTTCGTATGCGCCTTGTGGGCTGTGTTCCCATGCTTTGCGGTAGAGTTCCTCGATCTGCTGGTCACTGATGGCGTTGGTTATGAGCCATGAGGCTGGTTTGGGCTGTCGGGTGTGTTGATAACACCACCAGCAGATCGCCTTGATTCGGCGCAACAGGCTTAATCCCCGGTGGTGGCGGAGCATGTCGCGGATCCGCCCGTTCCATGACTCGATGAGGTTGTTCGTCGCTGGGATCGGCGTGGTGCAACCCTTGGGTGGTTCCAGGAACGTGAACAGGTGGTTCTCGCGGATACGTCTGCGGATCATGCGTTTGGCTTTGACGAGGCGTTGGTGCTGGTCGGCTATGGTACCGTCCGCGTACGTGCTCTTCTCGTCAAGGAACGCGTCGTACGTTTGCTCCCACTGGTTGTAGGAGGCGAGCCATGCGGCCGCGGCATCCGTGTCCGTCACGCGGCTCAAGGCGACAGCAATCTTCCGCAGTTGTTTGCCTGCCTCGGACCTTGGCTTGATTCCGGTGAGCTGGGTGATGTTCATGCACACGTGAAACAAGCACCGCTGCACCTTGGTATCAGGCCAGTGCTCGCGCAATGCCTTCAGAATGCCACCGCCCCCGTCGACCACCACCGCCAGTGGCGGGGCGATCCTGGCCATGAGATGAGCCCACGCGGCAGCGGTCTCGCTTTTGGCGACGTACCAGCCGATCACATGCCCGCAGGCGATCGCTATCAACACGACCGCATCCCGATGCAAGTGAATACCGTCCAAATGCACCACGTCATACACCTCGTCGACCAGCGGAACCGGCGGCCACAGGCTCCATAACAACTCGTTCATCCGGCGCAGCGTGCGCGCCGGGATCGCATACTCGGCCTGGCTTTGCTTGGACAACAACCAGCGCAGCGACGTCTCCAGATCCGCCGCCCGCCGATCATAGCCGCGCGACAGCGAGCTACCGCAGCCGGGATCCTTGCACCGCCAGCGCGTCCTACCGGCCGAGGTCTTTCCGTTCTTCTTCATCGTGGTGTGACATCCGGGACACAGAGGAATTCTCATACCTTTCAGACAACCACATTCAAACGCTCCTCACGCCTACTGTTATAAGACGTCCCAACCGGTTTCAGACACACATTTTGGCCGACCTGGAAAGTCCCCTCCATCACATTCAAATACCTCCAGACCCTTGCAGCACAAGGCCTCAGAGACAATTCCAGACACACATTTTGGCCAATAACCCCGGATCATGGACTTGTTGGCGCACAGAGATGCGGACGGTAATGTGCAAACGCTGCATGGTCATCTCCATGGTGCGGGTGATTTGGCGGAAAGCTATGAATCTGAATTCTCTCAAATTTCACGAATGGCTGCGCTCCTGCATGATGTTGGAAAGGTCGCGCAACAGTTTCAAACGTATCTGATATCAGGCAAGGGACGTCGTGGTGAGATTCCTCATGCGAGGCAGGGTGCGTTCGTCGTCAATGACCTGCCGATTTCGAATTCGGCAGCGGAAATCGTGAAAGAGATTCTTGAACTTGTTATTGCAAAACATCATGGAGAGCTTCCTGATTGCATCAATGAAATCGGTGATGAGGCTTTTCTCACAGGTTTTACGGAAGCAGATAAACAGAATCCTAAATATGCGTATGGGGAAATCAAACAGGGGCTACATGATTTGGACCTCGACTTGCAAGACACCTTCCAGCAGGCCGAAAAGGATGTTTTCGATTTTGCAGGACGAACTAAATCGCTGAAATTGTCGAAAGATAGTCGTTATTTCTACTCGGGATTACTAGTTAAATACGTTTATTCTCGTTTGATTGATGCCGATAGAACAGATACGGCTTATTTTGAGACGAAAGAGCAATATCATCCGATCAAGGCGGATTGGTCGGAACTGATTCGCCATCTTGACGAAAGCATGAAATCATTCGATTCGACATCCGAAATCAATAAAATCCGTCAACAGATTACGGAACAGTGCCGTCAAGCTGGGAGCAGAGAGACAGGGATTTACCGATTGTCGGTTCCGACCGGAGGCGGTAAAACGTTGGCTTCGTTGAATTTCGCCTTGCATCATGCTTTGGAAACAGGGAAAAGACGAATCATTTATGTGATTCCGTACTTGTCTATTACGTCACAGACCGTGGCAACATTCCGGAATATGCTTGGTCTGGATGCTGACAGCAATATTGTGCTGGAGCATTACTCCACCGCGGGCCTTCAGAATTCCGATAACACGGGATCTATCGGCACAAGTGAGGAAGAGGATGCGAAGGAACGTCAACGTAAACTGGCGTCTGAACGTTGGGATAATCCGATCATCGTGACCACGATGGTCGAATTCTTGGAAACGGTTATGTCGGCGCGTGGTACGAAACTTCGTAAATTCCACAACATGGCCAATAGCGTCATCATTTTTGATGAGATTCAGTCGCTTCCGTTGAATATCATCAATCCGTTTAATGAAGTTGTGAGTTTTCTTTCGACGATATTGGACTCGACTATTCTGCTGTGCTCAGCTACGCAGCCTTTATTGGAACGAACGGCGCGAAAGAATCTGCGTCTGTCAGACGAGCCTGATCTTATCGACAATACTGATGGTTACGAAGAGAAGCTCAAGCGTACCCGGATTATTGCTTCACAGGAAAGCAAGAGTTGCGAGGAACTTGCGAACATCATATATGAGCAGGCACTTCGGAACGGCAATTGCCTGTCTATCGTCAACACGAAGAGTGAAGCGCGCAAAATGTATCAGTGTTTGCAAGAGCTCAATGCTGACGGGCAGTTTGAGTTGATTCATTTGAGTACTGCCATGTGTGGCAAACATAGGGCAGACCAGTTAGCGAGAATAAAGGTGTTAACTGATCCTCATGATTCCAAGCCGGTGATTTGCGTAAGTACGCAGCTTATCGAAGCGGGAGTGGACCTTTCGTTCGCATGCGTAGTCAGGGCGATGGCTGGTCTGGATAGCATTATGCAAGCGGCTGGCAGGTGCAACAGGAATGGTGAATCGAAAGAAATCAAGGATGTGTATGTCTATCCGTTGCAAGGTGAGGAAAGGTTCAAGGACTATCTTCCAGAGATTCACAGAGGCAAAAAGCTCACTTTGCAGATTATGGGTGAGCATCCTGATGCTGATCTGCTTTCTACTGGCATGCTCAATGAGTTTTATGGCATGCTGCTTCAAAGTGAGGATCGAGATGGCGGCAATAGTTTGCTGGATGGTTCGCTTTGGAAAAAGGAAAACGCTGGAAAAACGATTTATGAGTTGCTGGCATACAACGAAAGCCAACGTAAGCAATTCGAGAACAATACGATGGGGGAGAGATACAATCCGTTTTTTGCCCAGGCGTTCAAAACGGTCGGCAATGAATATCGTGTGATTCCGAAAATCACGCACAATGTTGTGGTTCCCTATGGCAATGCGATGGAATTACTGGATATGTTGGGCCACGGTGAGTTGAGGGAGAAGATTGCGATTCTGCGGCGGCTACAGGAATACACGGTCTCCCTTTTCGATTACGAATACAAGATTTTGAACGAAAAACATGCGATTTCCATCGCTAACGAGGATTTCGATATTTGCGTTCTGAATGGAGATTATTACAAAGGCGAATATGGCGTGGTGACAGAGACAGACATGTCTCTGTTGATGATATGAAAGGGCAGTGGTTCTCCTGCAGATCGATGGGAATCTGCAGGAGAGTTTCGTTTGGTAAATACGCATGTTGTACATATTTTCAATCCACGCCATGAATGTGGCGACAGTAGGAAAACCTACTTATACAAGAATAACTGGTTGATTGTTGATTGAGAAACACTCAAAGAGTTCTATGTACAATAAGCGTAAAATGTGCTATATTGACAGTGGCTGGTTGAGGGAACGATTAACGAAGGAGTTATATGCAACGACATCGCAACTCAATTGAATATGAGGTATCAGGCAGATATGCGTTGTTCTCGGAAGCGGCAACACGTGTTGGGGGTGAGAAATTTTCGTATCAGGTGCCAACGTACCAAGCTTTGAAAGGCATTACGGAAAGCATCTATTGGAAGCCAACTTTTATGTGGGTTATTGACGCTGTTCGTGTGATGAACAGAGTTCAGACTGAAGGGAAGGGAATTCGACCCATCAAAATGAGCGGTGGCAATGATCTTTCGTACTACACATATCTCAAAGACGTGCGTTATCAGGTTTTGGCTCATTTCGAATGGAATGATCAGCGTGAAGATCTTGTCGCTGACCGCGACGAAAACAAACATCATAACATCGCCTTGAGATCCGTTCAGAAAGGCGGTCGCCGAGACATATTCTTGGGGACGCGCGAGTGCCAGGGGTATGTGGAACCATGTGAGTTCGGATCTGGCGAAGGGTTTTATGACGGTTATGGCGAGTGGAATATGGGATACATGTTCCATGGATTCACGTATCCGGATGAAAACGAGGACCACGATTTTATCGCCCGATTCTGGTCGCCTGTTATGTCCGACGGCATCATCGAATTTGAGCGTCCGGAATCCACGAAATTGGATGGACGAATTATCAGGAAAAACCAGAGTGTCAAGGAATTCGCTTTGGGGAGCAATCTGCAGCCGGTGGGAGAGGAGTGAGTGATGAGCCTGTCGAACAATCTGTTGCTTATCAACGAATCTGTGCACAACGCCGCCGGAAAAATTCCGAGAAGTGACGACGGTTCTACGCTTGACATTAGGAAAGCCTTGATTCCTCCGGGGCATACGACACTTCCGACACTATTGACGCTAGGGGTAAACGGGAATGGTGAGATACTACGGCTTCTGAGGGAAAAACAAACGATTGTCATCCCGTGCACAGAAAGTTCCATGGGACGCACCATCAAGCCGGTACCGCATCCTCTGTTTGATCAGCTCCAATATCTCGACTTGCATTTCGACAAGGAGAAAACCTCCATGTATTTGGAGCAGCTTGCCGCCTGGAAAGGCGACAACGTCAAACTCAATGCCATCTATCGATGCGTCTCGGAACACAGCATCAGCGAAGAAGCCGCTCGATTCAATGTGGAAATAACCGAAAAAGACCGGAAAGCAGGTGTTTGCTTCGAAGTTGAAATTGGGCTGCAAAACTCAGATGTCTCGAACGATCCCGATATACAGGCGCAATGGATTTCTTATTTGTACCATGATCGACAGAAAAAAGGGAAGGATATGTTCGGAGAGGACCTATATGCTCCGATATTGAACTTCCCTAAGAAAATTGTCAGCGTAAATGGCAACGCCAAACTGTTATCGGCAAACGATTCAACGAATTTCACCTATCGAGGGCGCTTCGCATCCAAAGAGGAGGCTTTGCAAGTCGATGGTGAAACATCGCAGAAGATACATTCGACGCTGCAATGGTTGGTCAATAATCATGGAACGATTACCGATACCCAGGCCATAGTCATCTGCTCGGTGAAAAACCCCAACGAAAAGCCGAAGCTTGACCCTCAGGAAGGTTCTTATGATTTTGACTCTTTGTTCTCATCGGATGTGGAAGAGCCGGAAGCTCCCCGCAACGATATTGCAGATGCGCTGACCGCAACAAACTTTCAATACGCACAAGTTTTTTCGAAGGTACTGCGCGGATATGGCAATGCTAACAAACTCAAAAAGCATGCCGACCCAATGATGATTGTCATTCTGGATGCGGCGACATCAGGGCGTTTGAGCGTTACATATTATCGTGAACTTTCAAAAGACGAATATGTCGAAAGTATCCTGCGGTGGCATGTTGATGCGGCATGGCCGTTGAAAATGTACGACAAAGAAAAAAAGAAGTTTGTCGCATATGAAGGTGCGCCACCATTTGCCGACATCATCAGCTGCGCATATGACGTGTCAGACAGAAGCAGCAAAGCCTATAAACGTTTTGCGAAAAACACGAAAAAGCAGCTTATAGAATGCATGTTCGGAGGAGAATCGCTTCCCCGCTCCATATTGGACGCCACATACCACAGAGTCACTAAACCTATGGGATATGACGCTCCAGGAGCATGGCTAAGAGATTTTGAAATCGCATGCAGCCTATGGAAAAAACATTACATTGACGACGCGAGGAAGCAAAACAAACAGGAGGACACGATATCCATGTACCTTGAACCAACACGAAATGACCGCGACTACTTATACGGGAGATTGCTGGCACTCGCAGACCGCTTTGAAAACGGTGTCCTGTACAAGCAAGGAATCAGTGACACCCGTCCGACCAATGCCGTTAAGCTCATGAGCAATTTCGTCGCAAAGCCGTTTACAACATGGGGAACGCTGTGGAAACAACTGATGCCCTACCTGAAATCGGCGAATGGCGCGCCCTGGTTCCAGAACAGCGTGGATGAGGTCATGGCGCTTTTCAAAGAAGGAGACTTCGAAGATAACCGTGCACTTTCACCGCTCTTTTTGCTCGGTTATTCATGCCAGCGAAGGGAGTCTATGCGTAAAGCGCAAGAAGCATCCCAGAAGAGCAAAGAAAACTAGTGTTTAGTTTTTGAAGTTATCGACGTTGATTATCAAAGAAAAAGTTAAGGAGTCATATCATGGCAGCTTTGGAAAACAAGATTGATTTCGCAGTCGTTTTTGCGGCTAATAATGCCAATCCTAACGGTGATCCGTTGAATGGCAATCGTCCACGAACCACATCGGAAGGGCTGGGCGAGGTTTCTGATGTTGCACTGAAAAGGAAGATTCGCAATCGCCTGCAAGATGCTGGGGAAACGATTTTCGTGCAGTCCGATGACCGTTCCGATGACGGCGCAAAATCATTGTCGGATCGTTTCAACACATATCTGAAAACCTTGCCGAAAGAAGAGCAGAAACAAAAGAACCTGGTGTTCCAGAAAGTGTGCGAACAGTGGCTTGACGTACGTGCGTTCGGACAAGTATTCGCGTTCAAAAAAGCCAAGGATGTTGATGAAGTTTCCTTGGGCGTGCGCGGTCCGGTTTCCATTCAGGCCGCGTTCTCGGTTGAACCCATCGCCATTGACGACGTGCAGATCACTAAGTCAGTGAACAGTGAAACCACGGACACCGGTAAGAAATCCTCCGACACCATGGGAATGAAATACCGTGTTTCCGGCCGTGCGGTGTATGCAACGTATGGCAGCATCAGCCCACAGCTTGCCGAAAAAACCGGGTTTACTGCAGAAGACGCCGAAAAAATCAAGGAAGCTCTCGTCACGTTGTTTGAGAATGATGAAAGTTCGGCTCGTCCTGCGGGGTCCATGGAAGTGCTGGACGTTGTGTGGTTCATGCACAACAGCAAGTCAGGGCAATACTCCTCCGCCAAAGTTCATCGTTCCGTTTCCGTTAATGTGGACGGAACGGTGGCAGTGAATGAATCTTCTATTCCCGACTTGCGGTACGAAGTGATTGAAGGACGCTGAAGCGTTTGGAATTGAGTAAGTAAGGGGTGTTGCATGAAAGGGCCAGAAGGATATCCGGAAGAAGATTGGCTGGCCCTTTCGGGCATCCAGCATTTCTCATTCTGCAAACGACAGTGGGCTCTTATCCATGTCGAACAGCTGTGGTCAGAGAATTATTTGACCACAGCTGGGCATCTGGAACATGAACGTGCCCATGATTATGCGGCTTCTGAATCTCGCGGCGATACGCTGATCATGCGGGATTTGAGAGTCTATTCGCGAGCGCTCGGTATAACTGGGGCCTGTGATGTTGTGGAATTCCATAAGTCTAATGATGGTGTTCCGCTTCACGGAAGAGATGGATTGTGGTTGCCGTATCCGATTGAATACAAACACGGCAAATCCAAAACGATTGATGCTGATCGTTTACAGCTATGCGCGGAAGCGATGTGCTTGGAAGAAATGCTTGCGTGTGATATTCCTGAAGGTGCTTTGTTCTATCGGCAGACAAAACGTCGTGAGCGGGTAAAATTGGACGAAGATCTTCGCAGCATGGTCGAAGCTGACTTCTTGCAAATGCATGATCTTTTTTCCCGTGGATGGACTCCTAAAGTGAAACAGACCAGATCGTGTTCGTCATGTTCTCTACGGGATTTGTGCCTGCCTGAATTACGGAAGGTGAAATCGGCAAAAGCATATATCGAAGAACGGCTCAAGGAAAGCGGGGAGTGATGAGGCAGCTGTTAAACACGCTGTTTGTGATGACGGAAGATGCCTATCTTGCTTTGGAGAACGATAATGTTGTGATTCATCAGAATGACAAGACCTTGGCGAAAGTGCCGTTACGGTCAATTGAGGGAATCATGTGTTTCTCATATAAGGGTGCTTCGCCTGCTCTTATGGGGCGCTGCGGCAAACTGGGCGTTTCTATAGCATTCTATTCACCGAGAGGTCATTATTACTGCTCCGTGTTAGGGGAGGAGAATCGTAATGTGCTACTTCGCCGTGAACAATTTCGAGTCGCGGATGACGAACAAAAATCTTTGTGTTACGCGAAATCTTTCATTGTTGGAAAACTTTACAATGCGAAATGGGTGCTCGAACGCACGAAACGTGATCATGCTTTGCGGGTAAATATTGACCGACTTGCTGAGCAGAGCGGCAAATTGTCGGCGGCATTGTTAGAAGCTCGGAAAAGCTTGACAGTTGATGAGTTGAGGGGTGTCGAAGGGCTTGCTGCCAAAGATTATTTCTACGCTTTTGACGATTTGGTTCTGAAGAATAAAGATGATTTCTTTTTCACCAATAGGTCGAGGAGGCCTCCGCTGGACAGACTAAATGCATTGTTGTCTTTTTGCTACTCCATATTGACGAATGATTGCATTGCGGCTTTGCAAGGCGTGGGGTTGGATCCGTATGTTGGTTTTATGCATACGGATCGGCCTGGGAGAGCCTCTCTGGCATTGGACCTGGTTGAAGAGTTTCGCCCGGTGTTGGCTGACCGCTTTGTGCTGACATTGGTTAATACAGGTGCTGTTAAGCCTGGGGATTTTGAAATACGGGAGAATGGTGGTGTGCTGCTGTCTGATTCCGGGCGGAAGAAAGTGCTTACGGCGTGGCAGAAAAAGAAGAGCGATCAGATTCTTCATCCGTTCCTGCAAGAAAAAATTTCGTGGGGGTTGGTTCCGTATGTGCAAGCGCTGCTGCTAGCTCGATCGTTGCGGGGTGATCTTGATGATTACCCGCCATTTATGTGGAAGTAAAAGGTGCGTAGCTGTGTGACGGTATGCGATGACTCGTGGTGATACGTTATTGGAGGTGAAAAACCATGATGGTTGTGGTTGCGTACGATGTGAGTACGGAAACCCCTGAGGGAAAGCGTCGTCTTCGTTTGGTGGCAAAGATATGCATGAAATACGGGCAGCGTGTGCAGAACAGTGTTTTCGAATGCTCGGTGAGTCCTTCCGATTATCTGGTTCTGGTGCACGATTTGCTGAAGATTGCCAATGCCGATGAGGACAGCCTGCGCTTTTATAAACTTGGCGCCCGATATGCGGATAGGATTGAGCATTATGGACGTGAACGGAGTTTGCCGGTTAATGATGTGATGATGATATAGCACAGGGTAAAATGGCATGGTGCCATAACGATATGGTGTGGGGTATGCTGGGTTGAGTGTTTGAGTGGGGTGTCCGGTATTCAGAGCGTGTTTTCTAGCCAGCAGTATTGTGTTTTCGGCAAGGTGGCCGGTCTTGGAATGGTGTTTGTGCGAAGTGGAAGCGCTCATGATAAGGGACGTCTTTCGCACCTGAAAAACTATCGAAATCCGAATTGTGATTTTCGTGGGGCGTTTGAAAACTAAATAATGGACATTAAAATGAGACAGAAAGCCAGTTGCTCGTTTTAGGCATGTTGTTCGTCGTGCCGGCGGTGTTGTTTGATATGCTTAAATTCAGGCAGCTGGCTTGCGTCTCAAAAAGCGGACAAAAATGTCCAGCTGCACAGTCGCTCTCCTCACGGAGAGCGTGGATTGAAATCGTACCGTATCATTCCGATTCCGGAAGACATGTTGTCGCTCTCCTCACGGAGAGCGTGGATTGAAATGCATACAGGCGGATGGCCAGAAACAGCGGGTCATCAAGTCGCTCTCCTCACGGAGAGCGTGGATTGAAATACTTGGCGGACGGCGGACTCGCAGGCCGCGACCGTCGCTCTCCTCACGGAGAGCGTGGATTGAAATTTCCGCTCATTCGTGGACGAATGGGGGGACTTGAGTCGCTCTCCTCACGGAGAGCGTGGATTGAAATTACAAGCATAGGGGTTCGATCACGCCGAACCCGGTCGCTCTCCTCACGGAGAGCGTGGATTGAAATCACAATGATGAGCCGCGCGTTACACCGCGAGACGTCGCTCTCCTCACGGAGAGCGTGGATTGAAATCTGCGACGTGGTGACCATTTCACTACCGGTGTCCAGTCGCTCTCCTCACGGAGAGCGTGGATTGAAATTGCCAAAGTCACGCCATATCAACGATGACGGCTAGTCGCTCTCCTCACGGAGAGCGTGGATTGAAATAGCATGATATTACGTTCGGGAGCTGCTATGTGAGTCGCTCTCCTCACGGAGAGCGTGGATTGAAATTGCGTTATCGAATGCAGCTGCCTGAATGGCACTGGTCGCTCTCCTCACGGAGAGCGTGGATTGAAATGCGGTGATCGCGTTCGCGGAGATCATGCTGCATGGTCGCTCTCCTCACGGAGAGCGTGGATTGAAATAGACCATCATGAGACGGTTCGTCGGGGCCACGGTGTCGCTCTCCTCACGGAGAGCGTGGATTGAAATGACCTTGTGGATTGACACCACCGGTGGCGCTAGTCGCTCTCCTCACGGAGAGCGTGGATTGAAATAGTCCGAGGATCGTGCTCATGTCCGAACCGCCCACGTCGCTCTCCTCACGGAGAGCGTGGATTGAAATTCCGCTGTGATCGCGTTCGCGGCGATGGTCTTCGCGTCGCTCTCCTCACGGAGAGCGTGGATTGAAATATCAACCGCTACTGCCCGAAGAAGCCGAATGAGTCGCTCTCCTCACGGAGAGCGTGGATTGAAATCGGATTGGTCGCCGAATCGCAGGCATTGTACGCGTGTCGCTCTCCTCACGGAGAGCGTGGATTGAAATGTGGTGATGATCTTATCCGCGAGGAAAGGCGTGGTCGCTCTCCTCACGGAGAGCGTGGATTGAAATGCGCACAACTGTTCGAAACAGGACATTCTAACGGCCGTCGCTCTCCTCACGGAGAGCGTGGATTGAAATGCGCACAACTGTTCGAAACAGGACATTCTAACGGCCGTCGCTCTCCTCACGGAGAGCGTGGATTGAAATTCATTGCGGTGCGCGGCCAATGCCTGCGCCCACTTGGTCGCTCTCCTCACGGAGAGCGTGGATTGAAATCCCGCCGACGTCGCCACAGGCACATGGGACAGCCGGTCGCTCTCCTCACGGAGAGCGTGGATTGAAATGTGGTGATGATTTTGTCCGCCAGAAACGGGGTGGTCGCTCTCCTCACGGAGAGCGTGGATTGAAATAACCAACCGGTATCAGGTATGCCGTCGAAGGAGGTCGCTCTCCTCACGGAGAGCGTGGATTGAAATTATAAGACAACGGCGAATAATTTTTCCGAAAAGTCGCTCTCCTCACGGAGAGCGTGGATTGAAATCATGCAGGATGCGACGGCCTCCGTCGTGAGCGAGTCGCTCTCCTCACGGAGAGCGTGGATTGAAATCCCTTATAGCTTTTATGAAAACATATTGCAAACACAGGTCGCTCTCCTCACGGAGAGCGTGGATTGAAATGTTGTGTTGTGTGGTGTTTGTGTTGTTGTTGGTGTGTCGCTCTCCTCACGGAGAGCGTGGATTGAAATCGTGGTAAACAATGGCGGAGCGCTGGCGATGGCGGTCGCTCTCCTCACGGAGAGCGTGGATTGAAATACCGAAGCGGAGATCAAAGCGCGGCGAGCCACGCCGTCGCTCTCCTCACGGAGAGCGTGGATTGAAATGCTTGTACGTCAGATGGCACGCCGTGAGATCGGTGGTCGCTCTCCTCACGGAGAGCGTGGATTGAAATGTGTCAGTCACGTCGGCACCGCGTGTCGCGGCCATCGTCGCTCTCCTCACGGAGAGCGTGGATTGAAATAAAGATGAGTGTGCTCGGCGTGACGTTCCTATGGCGGGTCGCTCTCCTCACGGAGAGCGTGGATTGAAATGCGCGTAGCAACCATTGCAGGTATTGGGGTATCACGTCGCTCTCCTCACGGAGAGCGTGGATTGAAATGAGCACGTGTCCCGAGGAATACAGGCTGACCGTCAAGTCGCTCTCCTCACGGAGAGCGTGGATTGAAATAGGATGATGGCGACGTGGTTCATGCTTGCCGTGTCGCTCTCCTCACGGAGAGCGTGGATTGAAATAGGATGATGGCGACGTGGTTCATGCTTGCCGTGTCGCTCTCCTCACGGAGAGCGTGGATTGAAATGTGAGGGCAAGCTGCGGCATCTCCCACAGCCTGGTCGCTCTCCTCACGGAGAGCGTGGATTGAAATTAGCACCGCAAGTACTGCCACTGCCAACAAAAGTCGCTCTCCTCACGGAGAGCGTGGATTGAAATGTGAAGTCGCTCTCGTGGCTGTTGGTGGATTCGAGTCGCTCTCCTCACGGAGAGCGTGGATTGAAATGATGAGATGCACCGTCCACCCTTTTTCGGTCAAAGGGTCGCTCTCCTCACGGAGAGCGTGGATTGAAATTGGGATGTGTGTTATGGCGACGGCCATCCGTCGAAGTCGCTCTCCTCATGGAGAGCGTGGATTGAAATTTTTGGACCGTTTGGTCAAGCGAAGCGTGACCGGGTCGCTCTCCTTACGGAGAGTGTGGATTGAAATGAAAACTCAAGAGTGGACGCGACAGAGACGCGACGGAATGCGACTAGGCGTGATACACCCTCACATCATGCAAGACCGAACCGTCGCCGAGTCGCCAACGTGGCGCGGTGCCCGGCATGGAATTGTCCCGCGCCGTCTGAGTGATCTACAATGGCCTCTAATCCAAGATAGGAGTAGGGTCATGGGATTAAAGGAATTGAGACTGAAACGTGGAATGACGCAACGAGAGCTAGCCGAAAAGGTCGGCATGTCAGGCGGCAACATCTCAGATATCGAGAGCGGTAGGCGCTCTGAGGCTAACCTAACCTTAGCCACTGCGATAAAGCTGTGTGACGCTTTGCGCGTTGCTAATCCACGTAAGCTACTTGATTCTGGCTCTGAATCTTCGGCGGATTGATTGCAATCCGCCGGGGCCGTCGGCGCTCTTTACGGGCGCGATGGCCTACGAAATATTAATGTTCAGCCGATATTATCGGCGTTGTGAAATGAAAGGTGGTGATAGCTGGTGGATTTGGATAATGTCGTGGTGCATAGCCGTGTTATGCGACGTCATCCAGAGGTGTCCAAGGCTGATGTGCTGGCCTCGTGGCGCAACCGCGTAGGCTGGTCGTACAGGCCTGGCACCGACCCGTTGCGTTATCTCGCCATAGGCTATGATGACAGCGACAGACTGCTGGAGATGTGCGCGGTGTTCGACGTTGACCATTGGGTTATATTCCATGCTATGCCGGCCACGGCTAAGTTTTTGCGTGAAGTTACCGAGTAGGAGGTGTGTTGTGATTAGTGATGCCGAGTTTGACCGTTGGGGCGAAGCCGCCGAACGTGGCGATTACGGTGGAAGTAAGGGACCTGTGATGCATGGTCCTATTTTCCCAGTGGACGCCGATTATCCCGATATTGTCTCGTTGGGTGTTTCCGCGGACATGTTGGCGTTGGTTGACGCGAAAGCTAGGCGGTTGGGCGTTGGGCGTGATGACGTGATACGCCATGCGATAGCGCGCGATCTCGTTGACGCTTGAACATTGTCCCGGTTGCTCTTGCGGCCGGGATTTTGTTTATTCGAACGTGTTTGGCGGGGTTCTGCCTGATGAAAATACCCTAAGAGTGTTGCCGCACTCTTGGGGTATTACTTAAGGCAATATGCTTTATAAGCCTTCTCGTTCTAACGCGGGGGACGTTCGCCGTCATGTTGCCGTTGATCGAAGAGAGTGTGAAGTATGTGGCGAAGCTTACAGCAATCCGTCGGCGTGCAATGCGTTGAACATGCGGTCAAGGCATTCGACCAGCAGCGGATAAGGCATCGCTACATTCACGCGCACACAGCTGGCGCCGGCCTCGCCGCATAAACGTCCGTCGGTCAACGCCACCTTCGCCTTCTCAAGGAAGTATGTGGCCGGGTCTTCGATGCCGAGCGGACCAAAATCGAGCCATGCGATATAGGTGCCTTGCGGCTTGATATAGCCGACGCCAGCGAACCGTTTACGCATCTGTTCGTCGAACAGGTCAAGATTCCTGCGCACGTAGGCGAGCGCGTCTTGGAACCACGGGTCGCCTTCGTTATATGCGGTGGTGGTGGCGATTGCGCCGATGGTGGCGGTCTGATGTTCGCTCCACTCCGCCTTGACCGCCCACATGTCACGATCCGCAGGATTGGTAAGCAGCACCTGCGCGCACTTTGTGCCCGGAATATTGAACGATTTCGACGCGCTGGTAGCGGTCATTGACTGCAATGCAGCCTGCTCGCTGATGGTGGGGAATGGAATATGCTTGCCTTCGAACACGAACGGAGCATGGATCTCATCATTGAAAATGCGCACATCGTACTGCGCTGCCAAATCGCTTAGGCGCAGCTCTTCCTCCAGAGTAAGCACTTTGCCGATCGGATTATGAGGATTGCAAAGCACGAACGCATGGCATCCGGCCGCGAACGCGCGTTCGATGGCGTCGAAATCGAACAGCCATTGCGCTTCGCCGGTTTTGGCATCGCCGCTTTGCGGCATTTCGATTTCGATCACGTTGACGTCATATAGTTTCGGCACACTCAGAAACGGCATGTAAGCCGGCGTTGGCACGATCACGCTATTACCAGCGCCTACCAGTTCGCGCAGGAAAATCTCGTACGCTTCAAGCACGTCGGGAACCACGCGAATGATACTGGGGTCCACATTCCACCCGTAATGCGAGCGCTGCCAGTCTGCGCAGGCTTCTGCCACGCGCTGTTTCCATGGTCCGGGAATGTAGCCGAGTTTGCAATGGTCGCACGCGTTGTCGATGGCCTCTTGAATGCATGGGGCTAGGCCGTAGTCCATTTCGGCGATGAATGCGCCGATGCAGCCGGGGTAGCGTGTCCATTTGTCGGATCCGACTTTGGCGAGGTCGGCTGCGGTGGTGTGGTCGATGGCGTCGGCGTCAAAGCCGGAATCGGTACGATGCTTCATTTCCGTGATTTCTTCCATGGTTCCAGCATGCCGTACCGTTGGTTGCGGGAATAGTGTGTTCTTGTGTTGAATACGAAGACTGTTATGAAGTTTTCTTATATCAGACGCTTTTGCTATTCAATTATTAATCTGATCATGTCGATGCTGAAAAATACAAGAAACATTCGCTCGCATCAGCATTCCGCAATCAGGGAATCAGAAGCGAATCAGATGCTTTCCAAATACTGATGTGACGCCTTTTCGATTTCGTCTTTGACGCGGGCCACTGACGGTCGGTCATCCGCTTTTCTTGTGACGAAACAGACGGTACGGAATGCGTTGTTGTCGGCGATCGGCAGTGCGGCCAGGTTGGACTGCATTCCAGCGGTTGTGGCTAAACGGGATACGATCGAGACGCCCATGCCGACTTCCACAAGATTCTGCGTTGCCCAAAAATCATCGGTCGAATGCGTGATTTCCGGTGTGAAACCGGCGGCATGCGCCAACGACACCAGATTCGCCTGACAGGTCTCACAGCCGGCGATCCACTGTTCGGCGCGTGCCGAAACCAGCTGGACCGGCAGATGCGAGCTTTCATACTGGCGTGCGATCGTGTTGTTTGCGCTGACCAGCAGCATCAGCGGATCGATGCCGAAGGGGGAGACTTCCAAATCGTCCGGACCAACTAAGGCAGGCAGTGAATTGTATTGGAAGATGATCGCGCAATCGGCAAGCCCCTGTTCCAACGCGTCCATGGCCTCAGGCGGCTCCATCTGCATGAGGCTCACGCGAATGTCGGACGTTTTGCTGATATGCACGAGTACGCGCGCCACGAACGACGAGCATACCGATGGGGGAGCGACTAGGCGAATATGCGTCGATCCGTTGCGCTGGTATTCCTCCACATCTTTGACGGCCTGTGTGACGCGATTGTAGATGAGCTGCCCGTGGCGTGCCAGAATACGGCCGATCGGCGTTAATTCCACCCCATGCGACGTGCGCTGCACGAGTTTTGCGTCAAGTTCGCGTTCGACCTTGCGGATCTGTTGGCTGATGGCCGGTTGCGACCAGCCGGTTTCGCGCGCGACAGCGGAGAACGAACCCAAACGTTCCACATTCCACAAGGTCACGAGAATCTGCGGGTTCAGTGTTTTCGTGCTGAATCCCGTGGCATTCGCGGTGATGCTGATGTCGGTGTTCGTGTTGGCGTTTTCGCGCGTGTTGCTATCGGCTGGAGTGTTCATATGAGGGTAGTGCTCAACTTTTTAGGAATGCGGGAATGGCCTCGGCTGCCGCATAGCCCGCGCGGTACATGCGTTCCAAACCTTCGAACGACTTGCTCAACGTGTTCAGGCCGTACAGGCTTTCCGGCGCGAGGATGAGCACGCGGCCGTCCTGCTCGTATTCCTTGGCCAGCGCCACTTCGTCGTTGTACTTCTGATAACGGTTGAGCAGTTTTTCCGCGGCTTCGGGGTGGCTGCGCTTCAAAATCCTGGCCGGGCCGATGTCCCTCTTCTGTTCGCGTACGGTGTCTTTCGGGCGGGTGAGTATTACCACGATACGGTCGTAGCCGTCATCGATGGCCTTCTGCACCGGAATCGGATCGGCGATGCCGCCGTCGTAATAGGGGACGCCATCGATCGCATACGGTTCGCAAGCTACCGGCACTGCTGATGACGCCTTCATGATGTCGAAATTGTCGTAGCTCACGTCGGACTTACTGAAATACTTCGTGGAGCCGTCTTCGGCGTTGCACGCAACCACGGTGAAATCGGTCGGGTTGGCTTCGAAAGCCGCGTAGTCAACCGGATTTTCACCATCATGATTGCTGAGCGTGCTATACACGTAGTCGAGGTTGGCGAAATTATGGTTCTTGACGTAGCTGTCGAAGCTCGCGTACTCCTTGCGGAACGCGTACTGCGTGTAGAACGTGTGGTTGCGCCCGTGCTGCTTCGCGATGAACGAGACCATGTTGGCGCTGCCTGCGGAAACGCCGTAGCAATGGTCGACGCTGATGCCGTCCTCAAGCATGCGGTCCATCACGCCCGCACCGTAGATCGCGCGGAAACCACCGCCGACGTCGATCATTGCCGTCCTGTGAGCCATATGCGCCCCGTCCTTTCGCCGTCCGTCCCTTTTGCGGGTTCAATTGACTTTACGCGGTCTAATTGACGTATTTCTGCGTATTCGGTCATTTCTTAGCGAAGAACGACGTAAGATATCTGCGAACAATCAATAAAAATGGAGTGGAGAAGATATCAATGAACGAAGCTGCACTGCCTCAGTCGACGGTCCACATCGCCCAAGCTGATCCGGACGGGATTCTGCTGGTGATTCACGCGGGTGCCGGCAATCGTGGCAAAAAGGATACGCCGGAACGTCGTGCCCAGGTGGAGCAGGATTTGAACAGGGCTCTTGAAGCTGGCTATGCGTTGCTGGAGCAGGGGGCTCCGGCGGAGGATGCCGTGTGCGCGGCTATCCGTGTTATGGAGGATGCTCCGGAGTTCAACGCTGGTCGTGGCGCTGCATTGACGAGCGAAGGCATCGTATCCATGGATTCCTGCCTGATGACCGGTGTCGATGGCGAGGTTGGTTCCGCGTGTGGTCTGACCACGTCTAAGAATCCGATCAACGTAGCGCGTGCCATCAAGGAAAAGACCAAGCATGTCATGTTTGCCAAGCCTGGTAATGATTTGCTTAAGGAGTGGGAAATCGAACTGTGCGACAGTGAATATTTCATCACTCCGGCACGCCAGGAATCCTTGCACGAGGCGCAATCCAACGGCGATGAGTGGGAGAAGCATGGCACCATCGGCGCTGTCGCCCGCGACTCGTTCGGCAACATCGCTGCCGGCACCTCCACCGGTGGCATCACCAACCAGATGCCGGGACGCGTCGGCGATTCGCCCCTGCCGGGCTGTGGCACCTATGCCAACAACGATTCCGTCGCGATCTCCTGCACCGGCATCGGTGAGGCGTTCGTCAAGGAAGTCGCTGCGCATCAGGTTTCTGATCGCGTTCTGTACGCCAAGGAGGAGCCGGTCGAGGCTGCGAAGGCGGCGCTGGATGGTGTCGCCCGTCATCATGGCGATGGCGGTATGATCGTCGTTCCGGCGCATGGTGAAGGCGCGATGGTATTCAATAGCGAGATGATGAACTGCGGTTGGAAGTCTCCGAAGGGCAGCTACGTGCAGAGTTGATACTGTAGCGGCAAACCGTCAAAAACAAGTCACAAAAGCACAGCGGGGTTCGAATCCATGAAGGATTCGAACCCCGCTGTGCTTTAGCTCCCTTTCTGGACGGCGAATCATTCGTTCGCCGTCCAGAAACATCACTTAGTGATGGTGTTGTAGGTAGGTAGATTGGTGTAATCGAACGACACGTTCTTCACGTTCGTCGCGGACACGGCGGCGACGTTGTCGTTCCACAGCGGAATCACCGGAAGATCCTTGGCCAGCACTTCCTGAGCCTTGGTGAAGTCCTCGGTTCGCTTCTTTACGTCGGTCTGGGCAAGTGTGGCGTTCAGGAGCTCGTCGAATTCCGCGCTCTTGTAATCACCATCGTTCGAACCATGACCGTCAGCGGAGCTGGAGGCATATAGCGGATTGAGATAATCTTCAGCGGACGGGTAATCCAGCATCCAGCCGGCACGGAACGCGGTTTTGATGGTGCGGTTGGTCACCTGGTTACGCACGTCGCTGAACGTGGCGTACGGCTCGCCAGCGGCGTCGATGTCGAGTGTGTTCTTGATCTGGTTGCACACGGCATCGACCCATTCCTTATGGCCGCCATCGGCGTTATAGGCGATTCGGAAGTTGCCGGACCATGGCTTGATGGCATTGGCTTTCTTCCAGAGTTCCTTGGCCTTGGAAGCGTTGTATTTCAGGTTGCTGCCGTTCTGTTCCAGTTTCTTCACATATTCGGGGACGAGCGGTGAAGTGAAATCGGTGGCAGGGGTCTTCGTGTTGTTGTAAACCTTCTTGACGATCTGGTCGCGGTCGATGGCCATGGAAATGGCCTGACGACGCAACTGGCCTTCTTCGTCGTTGCCGAAATGCTCAAGACGTTCCGGAATGATGAAGGACTGGAACGAGGATCCTGCCTGGCTGTAGGCGATCACGCTGGAATCCTGACGGAAGGTCTTCACCGCAGACTGTGGAATCTGATCCATCACGTCGAGGTTGCCGGACAGCACGTCGGAGTAAGCGGAATCCTCATTCGTGTAGACGCGGTATTCGATGCCTTTGTTGGACACCTTGCGGCTGCCCTTATAATCCTTGTTTGGTACGACGATGATGTTCTTGTCGTGGGACCAGGACTTGAACTTGTACGGACCATTGCCAATCGGAGCCTGACCGAACTTCTTGATGTCCTTAAACGCCACGCTTGGCAGCGGGAACATGGATTGGTGCGCGAGCTTGGTCGGGAATACGGAATCAGGCTTGTTCAGCTCGACGACCAGCGTGTAGTCGTCCGGGGTGGAAAGACCGGAAAGCGTGGCCTTCGGATCGACGTTCGGATCCTGCAGCTCGTCATAGCCCTTGATGGTGGAGAATCGGCTTGCGGTTTTCTGCGCGTTCTTCACATTGGCGGCGAAACTCCAGGTGTCGGCGAAGGAATGGGCGGTTACTGCCTCGCCGTTGGTGAACTTCCAGCCTTTCTTCAACTTGATTGTGTACGTGGTGGCATCCTCGTTCGGGGTGATACTCTCGGCGACTTCGAGATGTTGCTTGCCCTTTGCGTCAAAGCTCACCAGACCTTCGAACAGGTATCGAATAACTTTGCCGCCGCCCATTTCGTTGGTGTCGCTTGGAATTAGGCCGTTCTGCGGTTCGCTGTTGTTCACTGAAATCAGCGAGGTGCTATCGGAGCCGTTGGAGGCTGTGTCATCGCTGGACGACGAGCCGCATGCGGCGATCGACGTCAGCATGGCGCCCGCTGCGGCCATGGCCAGCAGTCGACGGAACGCGTTGTTCTTCATTTCATTCTCCTTTAATGTCGGCATTTCCGCCGATTATGTCGGCGAAAAACAGTAGGACACAATATAGGAGTTTTATAAAATTTTCGTGTTACGTCTCAATTTGGAAACGAACAGCTCGCAGGCGATGAATACGGCGTGTCCGCATCCAATGCGTGTGCGGACGCCATCCTCAGCTTTCCAGGAATGAGGGAATGGCCTCGGCCGCCGCATGGCCCGCGCGGTACATGCGTTCCAAACCTTCGAACGACTTGCTCAACGTGCTTAAACCATACAGGCTTTCCGGTGCGAGAATAAGCACGCGGCCGTCTTTCTCGTATTCCTTGGCCAACACCACTTCATCGTTCTCTGAAGCTGCTGTTTTCTTGACTCTACGCGCGTATTGAGGACATTTGCGCTCATTCGCCGATCAGCGATCGAGCAGCGACTGCGCTAACCGTGCAATTCGTTCGCAAGTGTCTGAATTCGCAAGTTCAATACCGCCGTCGGCATGGTCCGGCGCAAGTTTGCCCAACGATTCGAGCACCACGCCAAGATGGCGCACGGTACCGGCGTTACCGTCGATGATCGCAGCTGAACTCGGCAGCAATTCGCGGAAATAGTCACGATAGAACACGAAATGCGTGCAGCCAAGCACTACCGAATCAATCGTCGACAAATCATACTGGTCGAAATACTCATGCAACGTGCGCATCACCGTGTCATGATCGTCAAGCAGGCCATGTTCGACGATCTCCACCAAACCGGGGCATGGTTCCGGAAAAATCGTATGATCGGCTTTGAACCGGTCCATCAACACGGCGAATTTCTTCTCGCGCAACGTAAGGGGAGTGGCGGCCACGATCACGCGCTGACGATGGCCCTCACCACGGTCGCATGCCACTTTCAATGCCGGTTCCATGCCGATGATTGGAATGTCGTAGCGGTCGCGCAGTTCGTTGGCTGCTGCGGAAGTTGCGGTATTGCAGGCGATCACCACCGCTTTCACACCTTGTTTCACGAAACGCTCCACGATGGTGTTCGACAGGTCGCGCACCTGTTCCGGAGATTTCGTGCCATATGGGGCGTTTGCGGAGTCGCCGAAATAGAGCACACGCTCATTCGGCATGTTATGGCGGATCTCACGGACCACGGAAATACCTCCCAAACCGGAGTCGAATACGCCGATTGGTGCCGTTGAAGTCATGATTCCTCCTGCGATTGCCAGACTTAGCCTGCCTCCAATAGCCTACCGCGTGTAGAGTGAATTGGTATGAGCATTCCGAACATTGTTTACAAAGCGCACGCCACAGGCAACGATTTCGTGGTGTATGTTGACCCCGAAGGAGCGTATGAGCCGACCGCCGACGAAGTGCGAATGCTGTGCGAGCGTCATTTCGGCATTGGCGGCGACGGACTGATTCGTCTCGCCCACCCGAAATACGTTTCCGACCTGAATGATGCCCAAGTGGACGAATGCGCTGCCGGGGACGCGCAATGGTTCATGGATTACCGTAACGCCGACGGATCATTGGCCGAAATGTGCGGCAACGGCACACGAGCCATCACCCTGTTCGCGCAACGTCAGGGTATCGCCGACCAGCCGGGTGGCAAACCATTCCGCCTTGGCACGCGCGCCGGCGTGAAAGTGCTGACGTCGCTCGGCAATGTGCCCGGCCTCGGCAACGACGTGTTCCAGGTGGAAATGGGCGCGTGGAAGCGTGGTGACCTCGACTTCTACGAGGTAACGATTCCGGGAACCAAGGGTTCCGCGCGAGGCACGTTCGTGGACATGGGCAATCCGCATGTGGTCGCCGTCATCGAAGACGCGTTCTCCAGCCTGCCGACCGTGGAACAGCTTGATCTGGTGACCAAGCCGGTCGTCTCGCCCCAGATCGAAAGCGACCAGAACGTTGAATTCGTGCGTATCGACGAACAAAGCGAAGGCGACAACGAGGGCAGCGCCACCATGCGCGTCAACGAGCGCGGCTGCGGCGAAACGCTGTCGTGCGGTACGGGCCTGTGCGCCACCGCCATCACCCTGTGCGCCAAAACAGGTATCGACCATTGGACGATCACCGTACGTGGCGGCATCTTGCGCGTCGACGTGACCGACGATGATGTGAAACTCACCGGATCGGCCACCATCGTCGGCAAAATCGAACTGCTGTAAGACTGCTGTAAGACGGTTTTCGCGCGAATCTCATATGAGAAACCGAAATCCGCAAATAAATACAAGAGAAGCCGGCTGTTTCCAGTCGGCTTCTCTTGTATTCAGGCAAATATTTGATATTGCGTAGATTGTTGGCTGACGTCAGCTGAACAGCATCGGGCCATCCTTGACGAGAATGATCACGATCAATGCCACAATCCATACGGCATCGACCATTAGATCGTAATTAAGACGGTAGTAAGTGCGTACGCCCGCACCTTTGGCCGGAATCCCCTGAACCACCGTCGTGGCATGAGACAACGCCATGAACTGCACGGTAGTGGAGAACATCAGACACAGGCACCACGGGCATAGCGCGTTGATCACAAACAACGACTGTGAGGTCAGCCAATACGAATAAGCCAGCGCGGCCAGTCCGCCCAGCCATGTGCACAACGCAAACCAGCGAGGCACGGCAACCTTCATCAATCCAATCACCGCAATCGTTACAAACACTGATTCCGCGGCGATACCGAAGAATGCATTCGGGAAACTCAAACCGGCGAACTTCACAATCTCAGCCTGCCACGATTCCGCAACCGTGGAACACGACATCACGGCATTCACATCACAGCTGAGCTTCTGACCGGGATTGCGCGCCAATTTCAGTGTCTCGGCGGAAAGCACGAACGATACGACCAGCGCGACCGCCGAAGCGACCAGCATGATCAGATACGTCCAAGTGGCGCTGTGACGCCAGCCGCGCGGCTTCGTGTAATCATCGTCGAGAGTGGCTTCGACAACCAGTTCGCCGGGAAAATCACTCATCATGCATCCTTGAATCAAAATACAAACGTTGTCATCGTTTAGTTTACGCGGTATTGTGCCGCGTTGCGACGAAGAACAGCTTACGATGGATACATGATTCGCGTAGGCACTGCGGCACCGCCCGCTGAAGGTTGGGACATTCACTGCCATACCGTTTTTTCCGACGGTACGGAAACGCCGCGTACGTTGCTGAAAGAGGCACAATCATTACGATTGCATGGTGTTGCGATTGCCGACCATGACACGACCTCCGGTTGGCAGGATGCGTTGGCTGCTTCGCGACAGATCGGATTGCCGTTGTTACGCGGTACGGAAATCACTGCCGTCGATGAGAACGTATCCGTGCATATGCTCGCGTTTCAATATGATCCGCTGAACGCCGATATCAGCGAGATGTTCGCGTCCACCCGCGAGGCCAGATTGCGGCGCACCAAACGTATGGTGGAACTGATGGCACAGGATTTTCCGATTACGTGGGATGATGTGCTCGCGCAGGTGCGTGAAGGCAATCGCACTACGATAGGCCGGCCGCATATCGCCGACGCGTTGGTGGCTGCCGGCGTGTATGAAACACGATCCGACGCTTTCGCCGATGCGGTGAGCGCAACGTCGAAATATTACATTCCCACGCCATCACCGACCACGCATGATGTGGTGGCCGCAGTCAAAGGTGCGGGCGGGGTGGTGGTTATCGCCCACGCCGGAGACCCCCGACGCAATCGGACATTACTGACCGACCGGCAAATCGAATCTCTCATTACCGAAGGTTTGGACGGTTTGGAAGTGTGGCATCGCGGCAATCCGCCAGAACAGCGTGAGCGTCTGCTCGCCATTGCGCGCCGGCACGACCTGCTGGTGACCGGCGGATCCGATTGGCACGGTAAAGGCAAGCCGAATGCGCTGGGGGAGAACCTCACCAGCGACGAAACGGTTCAGGAAATCATCAATCGAGGCGTCCGCTTGAGCAAATAATCGTCGAAGGCGAAAATAAAAAACCGAAACGTAATCATCGATGCGTAATTGAGATATGAAACCAGGAACGAGTTGATCGCTCAAAATGGAAAAGCCAGGCGCGAACGTCTGGCTTTTCTTGTTACGTCGAAAACGTGTGTTTCAGTTCAAAGCTGAAATCTGGTGATGCGAACGGATCAGAGGTTGCCGAAACCGACGGCGTGCTTGGTCTCGGAACCGATGATGGCGTAGCCGAGCGATCCTGCCGGCACCACGATGCGACGACCCTTGTCGTCCGTCAGATTGATGGTCTTGCCGTTCTCCACGGCGTCGGCGATGGCCGCATTGACCTCATCGGCGCTCTGTTCGGTGCTGAAGGTGACGGTGCGGGCCACATTCTGAATGCCGAGTTCAATATCCATGGATGCTCCTTTGTGATAATGCGCAATGCATGCGCACGTGTATGTACGGGTTATGTGCGCCTATTTTACGCGTAGCTTCTCATCGGTGGCGTCTTCCGCCTCCCACTGATTGATCTGCGCCTGCGCTTTCTGCATGGTCGCCTCATCTCGCTCCAACAGTGGAATGAGTACTGTCGCGGCCTCACTGTGCGATGCGGGAATCGATTCCTCGTTCGTATCGTCGTTGTCGTCGGCCGTTTCCAGCCTGCTGATTACCATGGTGGAACTTGACGGCATGGATTCGTGCCGTTCTTTTGCGGAACGTTCCGGAATGAAAGTACTGACTGAGGTCGCCTCACGTGCGTTTGTATTGCCGGATGCTGCTTGTGATTGCTGGGTTCCTGCCGGTACGAACGCTTCCGTCGCGTCGTTGACGATTTCCTTCGTCTTGCGGACCGGCTGGGAACCGGTAACGTCGAAATCTCCAGTGGAATCATCCATATCCACAGCGTCGATATGACGTTCGCCGGTCGTGTCGGAATCATTCTGCTGTGCGGCCGCGTTACGGCGACGCTCCGATTCGTTCAGTAACGTGCCTACGGTGATTGTGCTCGGCGGGCGCTGGGGTCGATCCTTGGACTCCTGCTTCGGTTTGGTTTGTGTGCGATTCTTCGCCGTGGCAACACCCAACTGATGCGCCAAACGTTCCACCTGCGCCTTGAATTGCATAATCTTGGCGTTGTCTGCCTTGTTCAAAGCGGAAATGAAATCGCCTACCTGTTCCATCTGCAGCCACAGATTGGCGCGCAGCATAATCAGATCATCCAGGCGGTTGCCCAACATGCGACCATATGCGGAAAGCAGAGCGTTACGGTGATTCTCATCAAGTTTGGCGAAAATCCAAGCCAAATCGCGGGCAGGATCGTTTACCTGCATGTCCTGCCAATTTGTGACCGCGGTGATGGACGAATCGGAGAACAGCAAATCGCCGTCACGCAATCCGCCATGCACCGGGCAAGTGGAGAACGACCATAGTCCGTCGGTCTCAAGAATATTCGCCCAACTGGTGGTGATCTCCTGCGGAACATGCCCGGCTTGGCACAACCGTTTGATCCAAGCGGTCAGCTGTGCGCGAATCTGGCCGGTGGCAAACGTCGGATAGCCCGCTTCCTGCAGGAAGTCGGGGCGAAGGCGATGAATCGCCCCTAAAGCGGTGCCTACGCTGGAGCAATCGTCCAGAGTCAGCAGCTCCAACGGCCGTGCCTGCCCCACATGATGGGTGGCGACGAGCACGGATGTGTCTCCAGTGGCGGAATGCTTCAAATCGCCGTTGGAAAAAGCCACTATGTGATCGACGGCAAAACCCAATCCGCCTAATTCGCGGGCTTGCGCGAGCGTCTGCGCAGCACGCACGCGACCGGCAAGACGTTTACGACCTTCAGGCGTGTTGGATGCGAACACGTCATACAGTTTGCCTGCTGCATCCTGAACCACGGCATGGTCGATTCCATACCCTTCGTCGGTCGGGTTGGTCTGTTCGCTGGTGCGCGCGCCGGCAATGGCGGCATTGGGCATTGTCGCGCTGGTCAGGGCAGCCATCATAAATTTACTTCGTTCGGTCACAATTCCAACCTTAATACACAATAGGGGCGAAGTGACGCCGACTTGCCCGTAAAATTGCCGGCAAACCACCAGTAAATCGACGATACATCATATTGCGCCATCATGGCGGGCATATTGGGTGCGTCAGGCAAGACATGCAATGACATCTCAGCAAACGCCTGCGCCGATGACGGCAATCTGCCACAATGGAACACATGAGTGCAACAGTGGAAGAGATTCTCGACGGGTTAGATGACGCACAACGGGCTGCCGCAACGGCAGTGGACGGTCCGGTGCGCATCATCGCGGGCGCGGGCGCGGGCAAAACGCGGACCGTAACCCGCAGAATCGCTTATGCGTGCGCCACCAAAGCATGGAATCCACGAAGCACGATGGCGGTCACGTTCTCCGTCAAGGCGGCGGCGGAAATGCGCAGCCGACTGTCGAAGCTTGATGTCGCAGCTGACGTCAAAGCCGCGACCTTCCATTCCGCGGCTCTCCACCAGCTTCGCCAGGTTTGGCCGGACGTGTGCGAAGGACCGATGCCGTTCATCTGCCGAAATCCGCGGGAGCTGGTGGAGCGTTCGCTGCGCCGCGTCACCACCTTCCAGGTGGATGACGACACCATACGCAACCTGCAGGCGGAAATCAACTGGTGCAAAATCTCACTGATCGCGCCGGAAGATTACGCGCGCGTTTGCGCGGCAATGCATCGTCAGCCGCCTTCAGGTCTTGAACCAAGCCAATTCGTAGACGTATACAAAGCGTATGAAGCTGAAAAAACAAATCGCAATGAAATCGATTTCGACGATATTCTGCTGATCGTATGCCATTTGATGGAAAGCGATGAAGACGTAGCCTCAGCCATCCGCTCCAATATCGCATGGCTCACCGTCGACGAATATCAGGACGTTTCGCCATTGCAACACCGCTTGCTCACCCGATGGCTCGGCTCAAACCGCAATATCTGCGTGGTAGGAGATCCCGCACAAACCATTTACTCGTTCGCGGGTGCAAGCAGTTACAGTCTGCTCAATTTCGCTTCGGAATTCGGTCCGCTCACCGCAGACATCAACCTCAACAACGACTACCGTTCCACGCCGCAAATCGTCAACTATGCCAATCGTGTGCTTGCGGCATCGCCGCAACGGGCCGATTATCTGAAGCTCAGCTCTGAAAGGAGCAAAGGGCGAAGGGTTACGGAAACCATATACGGCAGTGATTGGGAAGAGGCACAAGGCGTAGCGGCACGTATTCGCAAATTGGTGGATGCGGGGGAGTCGCCGGCCGATTGCGCGATTCTCACCAGAGTCAACGCACAGCAGAAAATCCTGTGCAAGGCATTGGGTGAACAGCATCTGAGATACCGCGTGCGCAGGGATAGCGGATGGCAGAATTCCGCGCTTTCCGACGATGCGCAAACCAGATTGGCCATGTTGGAAGCATTGGGTGTCGGTGCGGATCTGAGCGGTGTGACCATTTCCACCATCCACGCATCCAAGGGTCTGGAATTCAAACACGTATTCCTTATCGGCTGTTCGGAAGGGCTCATACCGTATGGGGCACCGCAAGAGGGCGACGTGCTTGAAGAGGAGCGCAGACTCATGTATGTGGCTGTGACGCGCGCCGAGGACACGCTTGACGTTTCATATGCGCGCACCCGTGAAGGCAATGAGGGCGAAAGGGCACGACGGGTGTCACGCTTCTTCCTCTGATACTTCTTAACGGAAGAAGCGCGATTACTCGGCGTCAGTTTCGTTGTTGCTGCCGGATTCTGCGGAATCGTCAGAGCCGCCGCCATTGGTATCGGATTCGCCGCCCTTGTGCTCTTCCTCGTCAAGCAGCTTGCTGAGTTCGGCATCCCAATCGATGGTCATGCCATCGGCATCGCCAAGGGGCTGTGGTGCCGTGCCGGTTGCGTTGGAAGCGGCGAACGTCGTATTTTCCGTATTTTCCGACGATCCGTTGTTCTGCGATTGTGAGGCGTTGCCATCGTCATCATTCGGTAGTTGCGGCAACAGATCGGGATGCGACCATTTCACGTCTCGTGCCTGCGCACCTTCCGTAGCGCAGATGTTATCCCACAATGCGGCCGCTTCACGCATGCGCTTCGGGCGCAATTGCAAGCCGATCAGGCTTTCGAAGGTGCGTTCCGCAGGGCCTCCGATGGCGCGCTCGCGGCGGAGCATCTCACGAAGCTGTTCGATATGCGGAATATGGGCCATGCCGGCGCGCCACACTACGGTGTCTACCCAGCCCTCGACCAAGGCGAGCAGATTCTCCAGCGATTTCATGGCCTGCTGTTGTTCAGGCGTGTCGGGGAACGCCACCTTGGTGATGTTCACCGCGTCGGCCATGGAATCCGGGTCGACGGACTGCGCATCGCGAATCTGCTCCTCCATGGCGTCCAAATCGATGCTGGTGCCACGGGCATATTTGCCCAACAGAGCCTCGAAGCGTGGCATCAGCCACGGCACGGAAGCATACAGGCGCGAATGGGCGAGCTCCTGCAATGCAAGATAGCTCATCACTTCAGTCACGTCGATTTCCAAGGATTTGGCGTATTCGACGACGTTCTGTACAATCAGGCCGCCAGCCGGATTCTTCAGCAGTGAAATACCTTGGTCGAAACTGCCGCGCACCTCATGCGACAGATCGCCGGCGGCGCGTCCCAGCTGCATGGCAAACGACGTGTTGCCGACGAAACGCATCAGCTTTGCCGGATCCTTCATATCATCAGGAATCGGAATCTGCACCGGACCAGCGAAAATGCCGGAAACTTCTGTATGAAACTCCGAATCTCCAAAGCGCTGAGACAAAATCGAAGCCAGCGCGTCGCTCATCGACTCGGCTATGGGAGACGCGAACTGCGCCCAGGAATCAATGCAGCCTTCCACCCATCCAGCGCGGGTGAGCACCTGCGTCTCGCCCTGTGCGGGATTGAACTCGCAGGCGGTATCGAGCCACAGATTCGCCTCGCTGATGGCACGGCGAGCCATCTCTGCGTATTCCGCGCTCACGCTGGTTTCAGATCCCTCGCCATTGGCCTGCTGCAATGCCAATGATTTTGCCAATTTGACGTTGATTGGACCTTCTTCGGTAATATGCTGGATGTCCCCGAAAGTGTTGAGCCCGCCCGCGGTGAACGCCTGCATCATCGACCTGACCTCAGCCGGTTTGGGAAGCTTGCTTACATCCTGACTCATTAGCTGGTCGCGCAACTCCTCCGGCATGTTGGAAAACTGGTTCCATGCCATCTCGCCTTGAATTGGTCCGAAACAATCGATAAACCATTGGCGGATCGCGTTCTCGTCCATGCCGGCCCTGCCTTTTCCTAAGCGTTTTTTCAAGTTTGGTTGGTTCCATACTATGCTATGGGAGGTATGCCCAAGATGAAGGAAACACGACGATTTTACGGCAAAAACACACGTAACTGCGCTCTGGGACGTGTCAAACGATGGCTGATAAACGCGGAAGGTTGGCTGTCCGCGCGTTCATGGCGTTATCTTGCAGGGCCGGTGGTGGCGGTACTGTGCGTATTGGTGTTGATTATGCCCAGCGCGTATGTGGTGCAGGTGCCCGGTCCAACGCAGAATGTGCTCGGGGAGGTTTCCGGCAAGCAGGTCATCGCCGTTTCCGGTGTGAAAACGTATAAGGATTCAGGCCAACTGCTGTTGGTTACGGTCAACGCTTCAGGTGTGCCAGGGTACCCGGTGTCAAACGCGCAGGCATTGGTGGCGTGGGCCGATTCGAAATCCACAGTGATGCCTCAGGAGGCGGTGGTTCCTGTCGGGCAGACCGCAGAGGAATACAAGCAGTCCAGCGACAAGGAGATGACGTCATCGCAGGATTCCGCCACCGCAGCGGCGAAAAAGTTCCTGGAAGAGCACGGTTATGACGTGTCCGGCATGAAGGTGTCCATGCATGTGGACGACATCGGCGGGCCGTCGGCGGGCATGATGTACACGCTTGGTCTGATCGACAAGGTGACCGGTGAAAAACTTTCCGGGGGTAAGATCATCGCGGGAACGGGCACGATGAACGACAAAGGTGAAGTCGGTGCAATCGGAGGCATTCGTTTGAAGATGCTCGGAGCGAAACGCGACGGAGCAACTTGGTTCCTCGCCCCGGAATCCAATTGTTCCAGCGTTGTGGATCATATTCCGGAAGGTTTGAACGTGGTGAAGGTGTCCACTTTGCAGGAGGCGTACGATGCGCTGATTGCCATCCGAGACGGCAAGGGTGCATCCCTGCCGCAATGCTCCGCGAAAGAGTGACGCATTCTTGACGCATTCCGAGATATAAGAAAAAACAATCTCGCAAAGTGAGCAATTCCGCGGTTCGTAATGTATATGTTCGAGCAGTGTTGGTATATTGACGAACGTGAATCAAACGGCATCTGATAACGCTGAAGAATTCGGTTTCCACGCCGGCGACCTGGTACAGGAATGGCTGTGGGACGATGATGTGGACGACTCGATCCGCGCCAAGATCGAGGAGCTGACCGGTGAAGAGCTGGTCGACGAGGACTATGATTCCGCCGTTGATGGCGTGATTATTTGGTGGCGCGACGGCGATGACGAAGACGAACTGTCTGACACCATTGTCGATGCGTATGCGGTCCTTGGAGACGATGGTCCATTGTGGGTGCTTACCCCGAAGCCGGGGCGCCCGGGCGCGGCAAGTTCAAGCACCGTGCAGTCCGCCGCGAAGACCGCCGGCATGAATGCAGCCACGCCGCTGACCGTCAGCGGTGACTGGAACGGCATCCGTCTGCGCGCATTCGGTAAAGGCCGCTGATCGTATTCGTTTTGCCCGCCTCGGCACGTATGGCCAAGGTCGGGCGCTCATATAAAGGCTTGGAATCACACGATTCCAAGCCTTTTTTGCTTGCGGAAGCGGTCGAAGAAGATGTTTCCATGAAATTGTCCATATTGAATCGGCAAGCGTTGACGGAGGCTTTGACGAAACATTGACAAAAGTCATGACTTTGCTGACATGCGCGCGAGATAACTGGAAATGTCAGAAGAACCGGAACGGCTTATTCTCCGCGGAAACAAAAGGTGGGCGATAAGGGACTCGAACCCCTGACATCCACCGTGTAAAGGTGGCGCTCTAACCAACTGAGCTAATCGCCCGCAAAACTCTACTGTACAGTATTCGTTGCCGGCGACAGCCTCAACGTGTGTCGCGTTGCCAGATAAGGGGTTCATCCCATGGTGAATGCGTGGGAAAAACGGTGCGATTTGAGTGTCGATTCACTGATTTTTCTACGCGAAAGAGGCGAGCGTCGAATCAATCACGTAAAGTAGTTGCGTTGAGTAGTGCAGTAGGAGGTCGATAGCCAATGGCGCAAGAACCTGAATCCGAGAGGAACGCATCGGGGATCGCTCGTACTTCGAAGCGCAAGTGGGGGTACGATTCCGAACAGGTGGACGCTTTTCTTGAGCGTGCGCACATGCTATACGAAGGTGAGGGAGCGCAACTCACCCAGCATGATATTCAAAATGTTTCTTTCGATTTGGTCAAGGGCGGCTATGTGATTGCCCAGGTGGACGCGGCCCTTGCCCGGCTGGAGCGTGCTGTGGTAGACAAGCAGACCACATGGGAGATCTCGCAGCATGGCCGCGTGGCGTGGAAGGCACAGACCGAAACCCTGTTCAGTCAGCTTGATGCCCACTCCAAACGTGAGCACGGCGAACGTTTCAAGCCAGGAGAAGGCAAGGACCCGAGCTATGACCGTAAGCAAGTGGATCGCATCGTTGATCAGTGCCTGACGAAGGCCGCTGGCGAGCTCGGCGTGGAGGAAGTGTCGGGAGACGATGCCAAGAAACTCGTCGATCTGAACTCCCAGACCGTGGCGAATGTGATCTTCACCCAGCGCAAGGGCAAGCGTGGCTATGACGAGCGTCAGGTGGATTATTACCTGAACGAATGCGTGCAGCTGCTGACCAGACTCGAATCCTATGCTCGTGTGGCTGACTTCGTGGGTGAGCCCTCCGAAAGCGCGATGGCCGCAGTAAATCCGTCCGCAACCAGTCTGGCATCCCAAGAGACGCAGGTGGTCTCGCCGCTATTCGCCGTTCCAGCAGTTTCCGCAGAACCTATTGCGCAGCCCGCTCAGGTTCAAAACAGCACTGACTCCTTCGACGCTTTGAATAAGGCGGAACGTGAGATTTTCACCACGCCTGCGACGTCCCCGGTGAGCATTCCGGTCGCTCAAGCCGCTGCGCCGACGCATGCTCCTGTGGTTCCGCCCGTGTTCCAGCCAACCATCAGCACCCCGCCGGCTCCGGTAACTCCGGCAGCTCCTGTAACGTCGGAACCTCAGGCTGCTCCGGTTGCTCCAGCGGCTCCGGAACAGTCGTTGGCACACCTGTTCAAAGCGTCCAATACGGTTGCCGAGGAGCCATCTTCCGTAGGAACGGAAACCGAAGCGTTCAATCCGCTTTCTGATGATGGCGAGCCGAGCTATGATGCTCCGGCCGCTCCTGCGGCTCCTGTGATTCCAGACACTCCGGTCGCGCATCAGCCAGAAGAGTCTCACGGCATCAACATCGCTCCCGATTCTTCGTTGGCTGCCTTGGCGCAGATGGCCCAGAACATCGACGCTCCCGATCCGGTCGAAGACACGTTCACCCCGCGCATGCCGAGCCTGTCGACGCCGAACCTTCCGCAGGTCAATACCGACTCGATCAATCTCGGAACCTTGCCGACCGTCCCGCCCTCCTTCACGCCGGAACCAGCAACCTCCGCAGGTCACTCGACAACGGCAACTTCCGTTGAACCGGCGAAACCGGCAGAGGAAGAGAAGAAGAACGAAACCAAGCCGGTAATCAATCCGATGTTCGAAGCGCCCAACAGCAATCTGGATGTCGATATTCCCGACCTGTCGTTCCCTTCTTTTGAATAGGCAATCGCATTGAACAGGCTGGCGTAACCGTCAGCCTGTTTTCACGTTCACACGAGCAAACAAAAACAATACGGAGCACACGCATAACCCATGCAAACCTCAACCGTAGTCATTCTCGGATCCACCGGATCCATCGGCACTCAAGGCCTTGACGTCATCTCCCGCCATCTCGACCGCTTCAACGTGGTCGGACTTGCCGCAGGCGGCTCCCACGTGGAACTTCTGGCCCAACAGGCAGCACAATTCCACGTCTCAACAGTCGCTGTTTTCAAAGAAAGCGCGGCAAAAGCACTACGTGAGGCACTAAAGCAAGCTGGCGCAGACAATGTGGAAATCACAGCCGGACCGGAAGCTGTGGTTGCCATGGCCGGGTCCGGAGCCGACGTGGTATTGAACGGCATCACCGGATCCATCGGACTTGAACCTTCCATCGCGGCACTGCAGGCAGGATCGCAGCTGGCTCTCGCCAACAAGGAATCCGTAGTGGCAGGGGGGCATTTGCTGTTCGACGCGCAAGTGCGTGCCCAGCAGATCAATCCGGTCGATTCCGAACATTCCGCCATCTGGCAGTCGTTGCGTTCAGGCACACATGGTGAAGTGTCGAAGCTGGTCGTCACCGCTTCGGGCGGGCCATTCCGTGGTTGGAAACGCGAACAGATGACCGATATCACACCGGAACAGGCGTTGAACCACCCCACTTGGAATATGGGTCCGGTGGTGACCATCAACTCGTCCACACTGATGAACAAGGGACTTGAAGTCATTGAGGCGAGTCGTCTATTCGACATGCCTCCGAGCCGCATTGACGTGACCGTGCATCCGCAGTCTATCGTGCACTCCATGGTGGAATTCCGCGATGGTGCCACCATTGCTCAGGCTTCGCCGCCTGACATGCGCCTTCCAATCGCGCTTGGACTGTCCGCGCCGGAACGACTTGGCAATATCGCGGCGGCATGTGATTGGACAAAAGCCGCGACTTGGACGTTCGAACCGCTCGACGATGAGGCGTTCCCCGCGGTGAGCTTGGCTCGACACTGCCTGGAAGCTTCCGAAAAGCATACAGCCGTGTTGAACGCTGCCAACGAGCAGGCCGTCCATGCCTTCCTCGAACATCGTCTGCCATATCTCGGCATCGTCGATACCGTCAGGGAAGTGTTGGACGAAATGGACGCGGAGCTGCGTGGCAATCCGCTGTTCGCTTCCGTGGAGGAAATGAGCCAACTCGAGCTGGAAGCTCGCCATCGTGCCGACAACCTGATAAACAAGTAACGGAAAACGAAACAAGACAAACAGACGAAACGTGAGTGACACAAGGCTCCCTGTGTTGGGAGCCTTGTTATTGCAAGGATTTGACGTATGCCAGAAATCGAAAAGCCGTTCCGTAAAACCGGTGAGGCAGCCATCAGCGAAAGCCCATTGCATCCGCGCCGCAAGTCCCACCGCATCATGGTCGGACCGGTGCCGGTAGGTGGGGGAGCGCCAATTTCGGTGCAATCCATGACCAACACGCTGACCGCTAATGTGCCCGCAACATTGCAACAGATCGCCGAACTGACCGCAGCCGGATGCGACATCGTGCGCGTGGCCGTGCCAAGTCAGGATGATGCTGACGCACTGCCGGAAATCGTGAAGAGATCGCCGATTCCGGTAATCGCCGATATTCATTTTCAAAGCAAATACGTGTTTCAGGCTATCGATGCGGGTTGTGCCGCGGTACGCGTGAATCCGGGCAATATTCGCAAATTCGATGAGGTTGGTCCCTCCATCTGCAAGGCCGCCACTGATGCGGGCATTTCGTTGCGCATCGGCGTGAACGCGGGCTCGCTCGATAAGGAACTGTATGCGAAATATGGTGGTCCGACACCGGAAGCGTTGGTTGCGTCCGCCATGAAGGAGGCGCGCATGTTTGAAGACGTCGGCTTCCACGATTTCAAGATTTCCGTCAAACATCATGATGTGATCACCATGGTGGAGACGTACCGTCTGCTCGCGTCCAAAGGCGATTGGCCGCTGCATCTCGGCGTTACCGAGGCGGGTCCCGCATGGCAGGGTACGATCAAAAGCTGTCTTGCATTCGGTGCGCTGCTGGCTGAAGGTATTGGAGATACGATTCGTGTTTCACTGTCCGCACCGCCCGTCGAAGAAGTGAAAGTTGGCTGCAAACTGCTGGAATACATGGGATTGCGCCCGCGTAAGTTTGATATTATCTCCTGCCCGAGCTGCGGCCGTTCCCAGGTTGACGTGATTCAGCTGGCCAATGCCGTGACCGAAGGATTGAAGGACGTGACCGCGCCGATTCGTGTGGCCGTGATGGGTTGTATCGTGAACGGTCCAGGTGAGGCACGCGAAGCCGATCTGGGTGTGGCATCCGGCAACGGCAAGGGGCAGATTTTCATCAAGGGCAAGGTTATTCAGACCGTTCCTGAAGATCAGATTGTGGAAACGTTGCTGGCCAAAGCGCAGGAAATTGCCGCACAGATGGAAGCGGACGGGCAGGTGCCAATCAATGCCACCGGCCCTGTAGTGGTGCCGGTGGCACAGGGCAATTGCTGATTCGTTGAGTGCTGATTCGTTGGTTACAGGCGGTCGATCACAGATTGTGATCGGCCGCCTGTTGATTTTCGCTGACTGTTGATTGTCATTTCAGCTGGGGCCGGTACAATGAACGGCGTGTCAGATCAGGAACGTCAGTCAGCCATGTCCAGCGGGGAAATTCAATCCAGTCAGTGGACGAGAAGCAAACGACTGATGGTCAGCCTGCCCATTTTCATCATATTGTTGGGCATTCTGGTATCGGTCTCCAATCTGACGGCATCATCATGGAATTACGAGCCGACCGGGCAAACCATCGAAACGTTGACGTCCGACACCTCCGTGACCTTCGACAATCCTTCGGGCAAATCCCTTGCCAAACAAGGCGATTACGAAGTGACGCAAAGATATGTCACCATCGACGCCAAACAACCTTCAACCGGTGAAATCCAACATATCAAAGTGCTGATCCGTGAGCCGAAAGGCGCAGGGAATAATCGGCCTGGCGTGGTGTTCATGCATGGAGCAGGCTATGGCACATGCGATAACTCCTTCGGAGACATGGCGTTTGCGCTCTCATCCGCGGGTTTCGTGACGGCTGTGCTTGACAAGCCGGTGTGGTCCACCAACGATGCGACCCGTGACTATCCCGGCTCCGCGGCCATCTACGATCAGGTCATCAGCATGTTGCGTGATCTCGACAACGTTGACGCTTCGAATGTTGGCATTTACGCGACTTCCGAAAGCACCTGGATTTCCTCGTATCTGCTGGGGCAAGATCCTGATGTGGCGTTCCAAGTGCTGTTGAGCCCAATGGTGTATTCGCCACGATATTCGTTGGGATTCCTTGCGGCGCAGGATTTCGCGCTGGTCGGAGCGCATGATGGATACCAGTCCATTGTGCGCCGCGCGTTCAACATCGATGCGGAATTGTTCGGCCTGACCAATCTCGACCTCGACACGTTGAATCCCCAAGCCTATTCCATTCCCACGCTTGTGGCGTACGGCACCAAAGATGTGATGACCGCGCAGGTGGAAGGCACGGAGAAAATCATTGATATGGCGCATAAGGCGGGCAATTGGGACGTGACCGTACGCACATATCCGATCGCCAACCATGTGCTCCGACTCGGCGACGAATCCAACAGCGGCACTCCGTTCGCCGACGCTTACGTGGATGATGTGATCAGTTGGGCCGTCGGTACCACGCAAGGACTGGAGCAGACCAGCGAACGTGTGGCCGGCACCAACCTGTACCAGTCGATCGCGGTTCCGTTGGAATTGCGGGCGAATAGTGGGCTGACCATCTATCTGGTGGTGTTGCATGCCAGCATGGTGCTGTTGCTACTGGTGATCGGCGTGCTGTGGCTGATTGTGCTCGTACGAAAGATTTGGGCGCGTGCACATCGACGCCGATATGTGTTGGGGCTGAGACCTGTGTTCAAAAACGCGTTGATTACGCTTGCCGTTGCCACCATGGTCACTTTTGTGCTGTTTGGTGCAGGATTGGGCGAAGTGGTTATGGGCGTGGTCAAGCTAGCGTGGGGTGGCGCTCCCGCCGAGGACCCGGGCATGATGTATTGGAGTTGGCCGGTTATTCAAATGGTGTGCGTTGTTGTGGTGTGGGCATGGTCCCGCGTGTTCATGCGTCTTATCGAGGAGGCGACGAATCGTGGCCTTGCACAATGGCCACCACGTAAAGGGGCTATAGGCGCGATTGTGAGTGGCCGACAGCCGGTGCTCGCGTCGACGCGATTCGGACGTGTGATGTTTTGGATCACGGCGGTCACCATGCTGTATGTGCTGTTGGTGTTCGCGTTCTGGGGATTGTTTATTTACTGATATCGCAGGAGAGTGCGGCTGGCGCGAGAACGTGCGGAAAGTATAGATAGTTCAATTGGGACAACGAGGCAAGGCGAAGGAGGTGTGTGAATGCCGTTGTATCAGGACGAGGGCGTGGTCTTGCGCACCGTCAAACTTGGCGAAGCTGATCGTATTGTCACTTTGCTGACACGCGACCATGGCAAAATCCGTGCCGTCGCCAAAGGTGTGCGTCGAACCAAATCGCGTTTCGGAGGGCGTTTAGAGCCTTTCATGCGTGTCTCGTTGCTTATTGCGGAAGGGCGTTCGCTTGATGTGATTTCCCAAGCCGAGTCGGTCTCGGCGTATGCGAGAGACATCTGCGCCGATTTCAAGGCGTATGCCGCAGCGAATGTGATTTGCGAAACCGCTGACAAGCTGGTAGTGACGGAGCATGAGCGTTCCGTGGCACAGTATCGGCTGGTGTTGGGAGCATTGAATGCCCTTTCCAAGCATGCGCATGAGGCTGCTGCGATTGGCGATTCCTACGTGATGCGTGCCCTTGCGATTGCTGGTTGGACGCCGCGTTTGCGTGCCTGCGTGGTGTGCAGGGATCCGATTTCTGCTGATCGTCCATGGTTCTTCTCGATTTCCGCAGGTGGCCTGATGTGTTCGACCGATCATATTCGTGAATCGTTTGACGTTTCGTGGAATGCGATCTGCCAGTTGCAAGCGCTTGTAGACGGCGATTGGGGAGAGCTGGACGGCACGGCGTTGCTTCCGAAAACCCGTCAAATGGTGGAAAAATGGGGTGAATACTATTTGGAACGTCCGATTCGTTCCATGCGCTTGCTAGATTAGCGGGTATGGCTTTTGAGAACGTGGATTACAAGTCCCTTGACATTCCGGCGGCACCATTTTCTGACCCGTCGATTATTCCTGATTTTCCAAAAAATAAGGTTCCGCGCCATATCGGCGTGATTATGGACGGCAACGGTCGTTGGGCGCAGCAGCGTGGGCTGATTCGCACTGACGGGCATCAGGCTGCCGAACCGGTGGTGTTCGACACCATCGCAGGTGCCATCGAAGCCGGTGTGCGCTACCTGTCGCTGTATACGTTCTCCACGGAGAACTGGAAGCGTTCCCCGCAGGAAGTGCGCTTCCTGATGGGCTTCTCGCGTGACATCATCCACCGTCGTGTGGAGCAGATGAACGCGTGGGGCGTGCGCGTGCGCTGGTCCGGTCGCCGTCCGAAACTATGGAAATCCGTTATCGACGAATTGGAAAAAGCACAGGAACGTACCAAAAACAACACGACCATCGACGTGGTGTTCTGCCTGAATTACGGCGGACGTGCCGAAATCGCGGATGCTTGCGCGGCAATCGCAAAGGAAGTGCGTGATGGAAAGATCTCCGGCGATCGTATAACGGAAAAAATGATTGCCGAACACCTGTACAATCCTGATATCCCTGATTGTGATTTGGTGATTCGTACTTCCGGCGAACAGCGCACGTCGAATTTCCTGCCGTGGGAAGCGGCATATGCCGAACTTGATTTCGTGCCGGAACTGTTCCCCGATTGCGGTCGAGACGTGCTATGGCGTTCGATCGACCACTACATTCACCGCGACCGTCGTTTCGGCGGCGTAAAAAAGTAGTTTTGACTAATTGATCGCGTTCACTGCGGGGAGAGTATGAGGTTCTTCCCGCAGTGTATTACTGCAGAGACTTGATGCGGGTGGTGAAGTCGGAGACGAAACGGGCTGCGTCGACTTGTAGGGCTACGTGCACGCGGGGGGAGTTGAGGTTGATCAGGCCGGCGGGATCGCCGATGGTTCGGCCTCGTGTGCCGTGAAAATCGCTGGTTTCGAGTTCGACTTTCATTGGCAGATTAATGCAGGTCACTAGTGACGGATCCACGGCGACGGCTGCGGCCAGCGGATCATGCAAAGGCATGCCTTGAGAAAACAGGCGCGCATCGGCTTTGTAATTCGCGGCAATGGAGAAATCAGCCATGTCAGCGAGGAATGCGCGCACATCGGAAGCAGATGGGCTTGAGTCCGGACTCGAGTTTTGAGCTAAAGCTGCATTCGAATTACCGGCTGAACCACCAAGTGTGTCAGCATTCGCTGCTTCACGCCAAGCACAGGTCGCATCGGGACCCATCAGGCATTGATGCGTTACGTCCAGGCCGACCATGGTGATGTCGGCACCGGAATGGAACACGCGATCTGCGGCTTCCGGATCCTGAATGATGTTCGTTTCCGCAGTCAGATCCCAACAGTTGCCTTCCTGCGTCAACGTGCCACCCATCATCACCAGTTTGAGTTTGCCGGCAATATCCGGTGCGGCCGCGATCGCAGCATCAATATCGGTCAGCGGACCGGTCGCAACTACAGTGACGTCGAAACCATAAGCGCGAACCTGATCAATAATGAACTGCACGCCTTCGGAAACCGAGTTGGCGGAAGAATCAGCAGCATGAATAGAAGAAGCCGAATCCGTAGTAAGCGATAATTCAAACGAATCAACCGCAGGATTCGCATGAACATCATCCAACGCATATCCGCCAACGGAAATCAGACTACGGTAATCGCGAGAAAAAACAGTATCGGAACCGGAATTATCCGAAAAAATATCTGAAAAAGCAGTATCCGAAGACGAACTATCGCAAGCCGGGCCGAATCCTCCCAATCCGTCCGTGCCGTGAAACTGTGCGCAACCTGCATCCGGAATGAAACAGCGAGCCCATGAAGGATGCGACGATCCACGTGTCACCGGAATGTGCCGAAACCCCAACCGTTCCAGCACATACGAAGTATTGCGAACCGCAGTGTCGACGGAAACATTGCCGTACGTGCCGATCACGCCAAGCACGTCAACAGTGTCGAACGTCGCAAGATATGCCAACGCCAGTGCATCGTCGATACCGGTGTCCACATCAAGAATCAGTCGTGTCATATTTTTATTTAATCAAACTCGTGCAATGAAGCCAAATGCAACGCATAATGGTGCGGCATCCCACAAACCATATTCAACCCATACTGAGCAAGCAGTGTTGGGCATGAAATAAAAATGCAGGATGCCGTATTCCAATATTTTCGATTATTCGCACCTAAACGGGTTACAAACCTACTCGTTCAAACCCGATTATTTCAGGAATTCGTCGGTGGCAAGATCCTTGGCTTGCGGAGCGGTATGCACCACTTTGCCATGCGAGTCGGTGTAGGCATTTTCTTCGGCGATGAAATCAAAGTATCGCTGTGCCCCCTTCGTGTCGTTGGTGCCGAACACGAACGAGCCATCATTGATCTTGGCTGGATCGCCCCAATACTGGCCGTCCACGATGGTCTTCATGCTCTTCTTGACGAAAGCCGGCTTGAGATTCGCGTCGGGAGCTTCCTTCACAAGGATTTCAGCGGCATCGTCCGGGTGCGAGTAGGCGTATTCGTATCCCTTTTTAGCAGCCTGCGTGAACTTCCTCACCAGATCCGGATTGGAGGAGATGGTTTTGGTGTTGGTGATGATTCCGATGGTGTCCGCATTGCCCGGCACACCGTAATCGGGTTCGGTGAAGCAATTGAGTTTCGGACCGTACATATCTGCTTGCACGCCTTCCCAAGTGGCGTAGAATCCGCCGAAATCGGCTTTGCCACTCGACAGCGTCTGGAACGTGGATGTGCCGACCGTCACTTTGTCGAACGTGCCCTTGCCGCCATCGGTCTGGATCATGCGGCGGATCACCGCGTCGGATTCGTTCGAGCCGAACGTGGCGAAAGTCTTGCCGTCGAAGTCCTTCGGAGACTTGATCGAAGTGTTCGAAGCAAGGGAGCACCAGATGGCGCTTGGTTTCTGCTGTACCTGCAGCACTTGCTTGATTTTTGCGCCTTTTAGCGTGTATGTGCCCACATTGGTGAGGTTGGATAGGGCGAAGTCGGCCATGCCGTTGTTCACGGCCTGTTCGGCACCAGCCTGTGCCACGGCCACGATGTCAACGTCAAGACCTGCCTCTTTGAAATAGCCCTTGTTTTTTGCCACATACACGCCGATATGATTGGTGTCGGGCGCCCAAGAGAGCATGAATGTCACTTTTTTCAGACCGTTGCCGTCGGTCGTGGCCTTCGTGGAGTCGTTGCTTTGCCCGCATGCGGTGACGCTGAATAGCATGGCGATTGCGCTGAAGAGCGCGATTAGTTTGCCTACGATGTGAGTATGTGCGGTGGCGTCATGCCTGCTGAAGATGCTCATAAAGCGATTTCCCTTGAATCTATCTTCTCTATCGTTTTCTAGGGATATGCTGCGAGCGGAGTTCGGGCAGAAAACGATATGAAGGGCCTTAGGCCCCCGCTCGTCCAATGCCCCCGCCATTCCTTATGGTGCCTAGTGAAAGGCGTGGAATATTGCCGGTTTGCCACACATTGGCCTTAACAGCGGGTTTCATTATATGCAGGCAGTGTGACCGGCTACATAATGCGGAGTGGCGGAATGCTGCAAATGCTGCGATTGCAGAAAGCCGATAATGTTTGGGTGTTTGACTTACTGATCCGCATCCGGATCGGCGTCGGCATCGGCAGGGCCGAGCAGCACGCGTTCGCTGAGATTCACTAGGCACATCAAAATGCCAGTGATGACGATGATGACAAGCGTCGCCGAAAAGATCAGCGGCGTGCGGAACGAGTTGTAGGCGGCCTGTAGCCAAATGCCAAGACCCTTGCGTGCGCCCAAATATTCTGCGGTGGCGGCAGTGGCGAAAATGTATGCGCCGGAAACGCGGATGCCGCCATAAATCTGACGAGCGGCAACACGCAACTTCACATGCCACAGTGTCCACGCTTTCGTGGCACCACAAGTCAGCGCAACATCCGAATAAAACTGGGGGACCGCTTCAAGACCGCGAATCGTCTGCACTGCAATCGGGAATAAGCCGAATACTGTTACGATCACGATTTTTCCGGAAATTTCAAAACCGAACCAAATCAAGAACAGGGGAGCGATGGAAATCAACGGCATGGTCTGCGCGGCCGAAAGCAACGGGAACAATGCGGCGTTCGCAATGCGCGAACAGTACAACAATATGCCGATAAGAATGCCGAACAGTACGGCGAATAGAAAACCGACGGTGCCTTCAAGCAGGGTAACTTGGGTGGCGGGCCATAACGTCGACCAGGTTTCGGCGGTGGCCTGCGCGATTTCGCTCGGCGCGGCAATCATGGTGCTGGGCACATTGTCGATACGAACCCACGCCTCCCAAACCACCAACAGCAACACTACTGCGATAACTGTGGGAACGCTGCGCTTGCAGATACTCAGAACAGTGGAGAAAGATCGTGAGATCACTGACTGAGCATGTTCAGAGTGTATGTGTTGAACGTGCGAAACCGCCATCGTTCACCTTGCTTTCTGCGCCATAGTGGGCGCGCACGTGACCGGTGGCGAGAAATCAGTAAGGTGAGGAGCCTGCCCGCGTTCCGGTCAGAAAAGTTCATTACCGGGGTGCCAGTATAAAGCACTCCCTAAACCACGTTCTGAAACGAAAATCGTTCTTCAACCAACACGTAAGTCATAACTTGCGGTATAACGCAAGGTGGGTTCCGTATCTTGCCTGACACGGAACCCACCTTACTATTTACCCCTTGCCACTGCCTTGTATCAGCTTCACTCCAGTCCGATGGACTTCATGGTGTGGAGCTTCAAGGACTTGATCTCAAGCGTGCCGGATTCGGCAACAAGCTTGATGGCGCGCGGACCTTCGGAAGCGTAGCTGAAGGAGCTCATGGCCTGGTGGCCGTCGTTCACATACACTTCCACGCAGCCGCGATCCACAAACACGCGCAGCTTGAGTTCGCCGGAAGCCAGTTCTTCGGTGGAAAGCGGGGCGGTACGGTAGCCGCGATCACCCTGGGCTGCGGCCTGACGGTCGATTACCACACGACCGATCTGATCGTCGAACGCCACGTACGTATAAGCGCCGTCTTCAGTCGCGTGAATCTTCAGACCAGCACGTTCCGCAGTGGAGGCGTTGAGATCGATGGTCATTTCAATTTCGACGGCTTCAGCATCATCAGCAATGGTCTGCTCGCCATTGACACCAAGTGAGATTGCACCAAAATCGGTGGTGTTTTCACGCAAGCCCTCCATTTCGGCAACCGGAGCGGTGTGTAAATCGCCGTCGGCACCCAGCGTGATCTCACGCGGAAGGGTCATGTTGCCGCACCAGCCGTCATCCTGCATCGGAATCGGCTCAACGAACGGGCTCATCCAGCCGTATACGATCTGGCGTTCGCCGTCGTTGAACGACTGCGGAGCATAATAGTTGTGGCCGCAATCCCACAGGCGGAAGTCGGTTTCCGGCTTGAACTGCTCGCCCGGAGTCCACGTGCCGATCATGTAGCCGGCGTTGTTGACGTTACGGTTCATGAAGCCGGACGGCTTGGCACCCATGGCGGAGAAGCCGATAACCCACTTCTCGTTGCCTTCGGCGTCCTTGATCGGGAAGAAGTCCGGGCACTCAAGCATAAATACGTTCGGATCCGGATGCTCGAACAGTACCTGCTCATAGGTCCACTTGACCATATCATCGGAGGAGAACAGCCACATCTGGCCGCGCTTCTCGGCAGAGGAGACACCGAAGGTCATGTACCACTTGTCGCCGGTCTTCCAGACCTTCGGATCTCGGTAGTGGTGGTTGACCTTGTCGGTCGGGCAATCAATGATCATGCCGCGCTTGGTGGCGCTGGTCAGCTCATCGTTGTCTGGTTCGGCGAGCATCTGTACCTGCCAGTCGCCGCCAGTGTTGTCCTTGCCGTTGGCCCAACGGTGGCCGGTGTAGTAGAACTTGAGTTCGCCGTCGTCGCCAATCACTGCGGAACCGGAGAAGACGCCGTCCTTTTCCTCTTCCAGAGACGGGGCGAACATAATCGGTTCACGCTTCCAATTGACCATATCGGCGGAGGAGACGTGGCCCCAATGCATCGGGCCCCACTGGGTGCCATACGGGTGCAGCTGGTAGAAGACGTGCCAACGGCCCTTGTAGAAGCACAGGCCGTTCGGATCGTTGATCCAACCGCCGTTGGATGCGATGTGGAACTTCGGGTACCAGCGGTTGTTTCGTTCGGCGGCCATGGCCGCAACGCCTGCTTCCGCCTGTGCCAGAGCTTCGCTGTGGTTCTTGATTTCGTGGAGGACGGGTGCATCCGGAGTGAAGTCAGTCATCGTTGAACAGCCTTTCTTAATGATTGTTGAATCTTGCGATTGTTGAATTGTTGCGTATTGAGTTTTTAAGTGAGAGTTTTTAAGAATGCTGCCCGAAGCGGAAAAAGGGTGAAACGCTTCGAGCAGCACGATTTAGTTGTGTTCTTGCTGATTTTGGCGTACGCTCAGGCGTTCGCTTCAGCTGCGGCTTGGGCCTTGAGCTGCTTATCGGTGTAGAACGGATCACCGCCGACTTCCTGGTCGTCCTTCTTGATCACGAAGAAGCCGTAGACCAGAGCGGCGAACACGATGCCGGAGATGGTGAAGAAGGTCGGACGGTCGCCCATGGCGTCGTGCAGAGCACCCATCGGGGTGGAGAAGATCACCTGTCCGATCTGGGAAGCGATCTGGAAGCCCACCATGTACAGGGTTGCCGACAGCTTGGTATCGAAGTGCAGGGTGAAGTAGCGGAATGCCGGTAGGCAGAATAGCGGAACCTCGATCGAGTGGAACAGCTTGATGATGGAGACGCTGACCGGATCGTGGAACACGCCGCACAGTCCGATACGCAGGAACATCACGGTTGCGCCGAGCAGCAGGGAGTTACGAACGCCGATCTTCTTCATGATGATCGGGACGACGCCCATCATGGCGGACTCGAGGAACACCTGGAAGGAGTTCAGGGTGCCGTAGGTGGCGTTGCCGACTTCAGTGGAGGAGAAGAGGGAAGCGTAGTAGTTAGGGAACATCTGCTGGTCGAACACGGTGTAGAAGGTGTTGGTGAACAGCATGAAGACGATGAGCACCCACAGGGTCGGCATCTTCAGAACGGAGATCATCTCTTTGAAGGATGGGTTGGTTGGAGCCGCGTTCGGATCGGCTTCCTTCTTGAGTTCTTCCTTCTGCTCGGCCGGAACCCAGAAAGCGTAGACGCACAGCATGCCAAGGCCGCAGATGGAGCCGACCCAGAAGTTCAGCAGCGGGTTGATGTTGAACAGGAAACCTGCGCACAGTGCCACGATGGCGTAGCCGAAGGAGCCCCAAGCGCGGGACTGTCCGTATTCGAAGCCGAACTTACGGGAGTAGCGTTCGGTGAGCGCTTCGAACAGGGAGCAGCCGGCCATGAAACCTGCGGAGAGCACGATGGAGCCGATGAGCACGCCGATGAAACGGGTGGTGCCGCCGGCGGTCAGCATCGGGGCATACACGAACTGTACGAACGGGCCGACGAGCGCTGCGATGGCGGAGACGAAGATCACGAGCTTACGCTTGATGCCCAGTTGATCTTGGATGGCGCCATAGGCGAACATGATGACTAGGGTTGCCAAGGAGTTGATGGAGTAGATCTGGCCCTGCTCTGCGGAGGTCATGCCCAGGCCGTGGGTCGGGTCGGTGAGCCAGCGGGAGAAGAAGGACCACCAGATGCCCCACGAGCAGAAGAACATGAAGATGCCGAAGGAGCTCTGCAGGTAGGAAGGATTCTTCCATGCAGATCGAGTGTTGCTTGCCATGTTGTTTTCTCTGTTTCTCTTTGTTGGTGCCGCTGCCGCGCAGCACTTCATTGTTTGACCGATGCTGTGTTGTACCGTCATTCACCCGGCTTCCGTGCCAAGTGAATGAACATGGTTAAATAATAGCGTGTCAAACGATTGACGTCAATCGATTGACGTCAATAATTGCAACGCTTCTCGGAAGTGTTGCAATTAAGCCGAAATGAGGTATAAAAAGAAGGCCTTCGGCGTGTCGCAACAGACATGTCAAAAACCTTCTTGCATGATCTCAAATCAAGGAAATCAGCTTCGGACTGATCCCTTTTCTATCAGCGCACAATGGATCTTCGCGGGAATCGGCGAATCCAACGGTGGCAGGGGAGCGGTGGTGCTCGGCCAGGACGAGCTGTCGACAGGCTTGCGTTCGATCAGCGAAATCAGCTTGCAGGCAGCCCAATAACCCATCTCATAGTGGGGCAGCTCCACTGTGGTCAACTGCGGTTCCAGCGTTTCGGCAAACACGCGGTGGTTGTCGACGCCGACGATGGAAATATCCTTGCCGACAGTCAGTCCACGGCGTGCCGCGCATTCGTACACATACCACGCGCGCGCATCGTTGAAACAGAAGAAACCGTCGGGATTGCGTTCATCAAACAGCTTATCGACGGCGCGCAACGCCGGGCCATTATTGAGTACATTGCACACCAACGAAGGATCGTAGGCAAAACCGGAATCCTGCAACGCCGCCTGATATCCGGCAAAACGACCGTCCTGCGCAATCATGTTTTCCGAACAGCCGAGATAGGCGATCCTCTCACAATCGGCTTGGATCAGCCGTTTCGTGGCATCGTAGGCGATTTGGAATTCGTCTGGCTCGATGCTGGGTATCTGGTTGTCGGCATCGGTGGCATCCACCATCACCACCGGATAATCGCCGAGGGATGCAGGCACGGTCGTAATGCGGTTCGACATTTTCGAATAGAAGAAACCGTCCACGCCATACCGTTTCAATGTGGCGATTTCATTCTCTTCGCTTGCCTTGCCATCGGTGCTGACTGTGATGATCATATACCCGTAGGCGCTTGCCGCATCCTGCGCGCCCAGAATGATGCCGCCTGCATACGGGGTGGTGGCGACTTCCTCGCTGATGAAGCCGAGAATTCGTGTGCGGCAGGTGCGTAGGCTGCGTGCCAGAGGATTGACCGTGTAGCCGAGTGCGTCCGCCTTCTCACGTATGAGCGCGGCCAACGGGGCTTTCACACGTCCCTCATCTCTGCCGTTAAGTACCAGGGAAACGGTGGAAATGGACACCCCTGCCGCTGCGGCAATTTCCTTCATCGTAGTCATAGTCGCTACACTAACCTAAATCAATAAGAAAAGCGCACTATTTTGTAAATAGCGCGCTCTTTTGTTACTCGATACTCTATTGGTCCATCCCGGATTTATTCCGACAGGATTTCGTCCACAAGCGCCTGCTTGGCGTGGATCTGACCTTCGAAACCGGGGCGAATGTCGAGACGGATCACCACGTCGGTGCGATAGCCCTGGCCGGCGAGTTTCATGGTGGCGTCGCGGATCACCTTGAGCACGTCGTCGATATCGCCTTCGATGTTGGTGAACATGGCGTTGGTTTCGCTCGGTAGTCCGGATTGACGGATCACGTCGACCGCCTGCGCTACGTACGTGGATTTTTCAGGACTTGCGCCAGCGGGAGAGATGGCGACCGCAGCAAGCGTGTTGATATACGGTTTGCCGGTTTCCGGGTTGATCGGCACTTCCTGCTTTTCCGCATTGCGATCAAGAGTCATGTTCGTTCCTTTCGTTGCGTTCCTATCGGCTTGATATGGCTTGGATTGTTGAGCGGCGGTCAGCGCCATTTCCAAGCGTGGTCCATCGGTCCGGATCCGTGTCCGAGGTCAAGCTGTGCCTCCAAAGCGCCCGTCAGATACAGTTTTGCACTGTCGACGGCTTCCGGCAATGTTTCGCCAAGCGCCAGGTGCGATGCGATCGCCGACGACAGCGTGCATCCGGTGCCGTGCGTGTTCGGATTGTTGATACGACGCGCGCGGAACCAAGTGACTTTGCCATTCGGCTCAACGAGCACATCGCTGGCATCCTGCGTGCCATGACCGCCTTTGACGAGCACTGCGCAGCCAAAATGGCCGGCAAGCAGATGACCTGCCGTCACCATGTCGTTTTCGCTGGAGATGCTTTCGCCATTCTCATAGTCGATCGCATCGGTGCCCTGCTCAACAGCCAGCTCGCACAATGCTTGGGTTTCCGGCATGTTCGGCGTGATTACGGTGGCGAGCGGGAACAGCTTGGACGTCAATGCGGCGATCGCGTCATCTTCGATAAGCTTCGCGCCGGACGTTGCCACCATCACCGGATCAAGCACAACATTCTCGGCATCATGCGCGGTCAAACGGTCGGCAATCACATTGATGAGCTCCACGCTCGACACCATGCCGATCTTCACCGCGACCGGCGGAATATCGTCGAACACGGCGTCGATCTGCGCGGCGAGCATTTCCGGAGGCGTGTTCGTGACCATCGTCACGCCTGTGGTGTTCTGCGCGGTCAGCGCCGCAATGGCGGTCATACCGAACACACCATTGGCAAGCATGGTTTTCAAGTCCGCCTGAATGCCGGCACCACCGGAGGAATCCGATCCCGCGATGCTCAATACTGGTGCCAAAGTGCTGGTCATGAATGACTCCTTACTTGCTTTTGCTTACTTGTGATATGAAGTGTCGATCACGAACGCCACGGAATCGGATTTGCTGTTGTGTTCGATAACCTGTGCGATATTGCGTGCCATGCTGGTGATATCTTTCACGTCGGTATCTTTGGCCTTCAGCTGGATGAACGTTGCGCCCCCGCGCAGCGCGTCCTCAACCACGCCGGTAATCGGTCGTTCCTTGCAATCTTGCGGGCCGACCACAAAGTAGGCGCTCATAGCGAATGTATCGCGCATCGATTCATATGAATAATTGTTCATATAATCAACCCTTCTCGGTAAGTGGTCCAGAAAGCCTACAATGTGAAACCGGCATTCGTCCGTTTTTCCGCATACGCAATTGCCGAACCCTGCATAACATGCCGCATAGTATGCAGGGCAGCGGCAAAGTCTAGTCGACGACGATTTCAGAGGTGGCGACAGTTTCGGCCGTGACATTCCACAGGGCGTCAAGCAACGCCACCTGGAAGGAGCCTGGGCCTTCGGACTTCGCTTCGGCAATTTCAGAAGCCCGGTTGTATAGCAACGAAGCAGAAATAGCGGCGACAAGCGGTTCTGCCACGGCCAGATACGTTGCGGTAACGCCGCCGAGCGAGCATCCGGCACCGGTGATCTTCGTCACCATCGCGCTGCCGCCGGGCAAACGGAACACATGCTCGCCGTCGGTCACCAAATCAACCGCACCGGAAACAGCCACCGCACCAGCGCCGGTGGGGGAGTGTTTCGCAAGATGGCGGGCCAGCCTCTTGGCCGCATCAACGGCTGCATCGACCTCGTCCACAGCCTCCACGCCGGCCGGACGCGTGCCAGGAACGGTGGAATCGTTTTGCGCAAGACCCCACATCGCATCGAGTGCGATGATCTCACTCGCATTGCCACGCACGATGGTCGGCGGATAGGTGCGGAACGATTCAAGAATGGCGGTACGGGTTTTGCCGATGCCGGCGGCGACCGGATCTAGCACCCACGTCTTGCCGTTCTTGTGCAGTTTGTAAGCGATTTCCGGCAGCGCATCTTTGAAGAATGGCAACAACGTGCCCACATTGATGTAGTTCGATCCAGCGATTTCCGCAGTGTCGATCACATCGTCCGGCAGAAAGCTCATGGCGGCAGTGCCTCCGGCTGCAAGCTGCGCGTTGGCCACAAGATTCATCGTAACGAAATTGGTGAACGACTGCGACAAAGGCGTGGTTGCGCGTACGTTGTTCACTGCCTGCGCAATCCGTTCGCGCAATGCGGTCATATAGGAGTCATCGCTCATTGTCTGCTCCCTACGTTGGTCCTAACCAACAGGTTCAAAGGGTCAGGCATTTGCCTATCTCAGCTTCTGCTTTCGTCGGAAGCCCCCCTGCATGTACCATAACGTGTCCAACCTATACAAAGGCCCTGACACTGGAACGAGCCAGTCGATTCCGGGATCAGGTGAATGCAGCACGTTCTCGTAAATATAGGTGCGTACGTAAATCTCATAGGCAAATCTGAATAAGAAAACCGTGATGACTGACTGCAAGATCTGGTCGCTGCTGCTTGACAACGACACCGTTGAAGACGAGAACGCCACGAAGCGGTAACGCGGGCGGCGTTCTGTCACCGCGTAAAGGTAGGCTTTGCGCTTGTAAAGACCCCAAACCGTTCAAACCAGAAGGTGCATTGTGGCTGTATCCAAACTCGATGAAGTCGTATCCCTCGCCAAACGTCGTGGCTTTGTTTTTCCCGCCGGTGAAATCTACGGCGGAACCCGTTCCGCGTGGGATTACGGTCCGCTCGGCGTCGCGCTGAAAGACAATATCAAGCGTGAATGGTGGCGTTCCATGGTCGTCACCCGTGGCGATGTGGTGGGCGTTGACACGTCCATCATTCTTCCGCCGGCCGTGTGGGTGGCTTCCGGCCACGTGTCCGTGTTCAACGATCCACTGATCGAATGCCTCAACTGCCACAAGCGCCACCGTGCAGACAAGCTTGAGGAATCCTATGCCGAAAAGCATGGCGACAAGCTGCCGGAAAACGGTCTTAAGGATATTGTGTGCCCGGATTGTGGCACCCGTGGCAACTGGACCGAACCGCGCGACTTCAACATGATGCTGCGTACCCACCTCGGACCGGTCGAAGACGAAAACTCGCTGCACTACCTGCGTCCGGAAACCGCGCAGGGCATTTTCGTGGACTTCAAGAACGTGATGACCTCTTCTCGTTCCAAGCCGCCGTTCGGCATCGCCAACATGGGCAAGTCCTTCCGTAACGAAATCACCCCGGGCAACTTCATCTTCCGTACCCGCGAGTTCGAACAGATGGAAATGGAATTCTTCGTGGCTCCGGGCACCGATGAGGAATGGCACCAGTACTGGATCGATGCACGCACCCAGTGGTACATCGATCTTGGCGTGAAGCCGGAAAACCTGCGCCACTATGAGCATCCGAAGGAGAAGCTGGCCCACTATTCGAAGCGCACCGTCGACATTGAATACAAATTCGGCTTCCAGGGATCCGATTGGGGCGAACTCGAAGGCGTAGCCAACCGTACCGACTTCGACCTTTCCGCGCATGCCAAGCATTCCGGCGAGGATCTGAGCTACTTCAACCAGGCCACCGGCGAAAAGTACGTGCCGTACGTCATCGAGCCGGCCGCGGGCCTGACCCGCTCTCTCATGGCCTTCCTCGTTGATGCCTACGACGTTGACGAGGCGCCGAACACCAAGGGTGGCGTCGACAAGCGTACCGTGCTTCGTCTTGATCCTCGCCTGGCTCCGGTCAAGGCCGCCGTGCTGCCGTTGAGCAAGAAGCCGGAGCTGCAGACCGTGGCACATGATCTGGCAGCCGACCTGCGTCAGCATGACTGGATGATCGACTACGACGAGGCCGGTGCGATCGGTCGTCGCTATCGCCGTGAAGACGAAATCGGCACCCCGCTGTGCATCACTGTCGACTTCGACACGCTTGACGATCAGGCCGTCACTATTCGTGAACGTGACACCATGCAGCAGGAGCGCGTCGCACTTGACAAGGTGGCTGATTATGTGGCTGCACGCATCGGTGAGAAGCATGTGCGCTACCCGCAGGTACCGGTCGAGATGGGCGGCGAGGCTTGGCCTGAGTCCGTTAAGATCGCCGAAGCCGGTGGCTTGTACTAAAGCTGGTTACTGGTTACCATAGCGTTCTTATGCCAGATAGCATTGTGACTGCTTACGAGGAATCCGACGTGCTCGACCCGCGTACCGACGCGGTGAGGCCGTCGGTTCCTCCGGTTATTAAGCCTGTTGATTTGGGGCCGGTGCATGTTGAGACGCCGGTGGTTCTTTCGCCTATGGCGGGAGTGACCAACTGGCCGTTCCGCGTGATTTGCGAAAGCTACGGGCCGGACGGTCTGTACGTGGCCGAAATGATCACCGCACGCGCGTTGGTTGCCCGCAATCCCAAAGCATTGCGGTTATGTCATTTCGCTCCCAGCGAGAAAATCCGCTCGCTGCAACTGTATGGCGTGAATCCGGCAATCGTAGAACAAGCCGCGAAAATCGTCATCGACGAAAACATGGCTGACCACATCGACCTGAATTTCGGATGCCCCGTACCCAAAGTGACCAGACGTGGCGGTGGTTCGGCGTTGCCATGGAAGACGGATCTGTTCCGTGAAATCATCCAACGCGTGGTCAAGGTCTGTGACGCGGCCAAGGTGCCCGTTACGGCGAAGATTCGTGTTGGCATCGACCACGAGCATGAGACGTTCCTTGAAGCTGGGCATATCGCGCAGGAGGAAGGCTGCAAGGCTGTTACCCTGCACGCGCGTACCACCGCCGAATATTACGGTGGGCATTCCGACTGGAGCAGAATCGGCGAACTAGTCGAAGCGCTTGATATTCCGGTGTTCGGCAACGGTGACATTTGGGGTGCGAACGATGCACTTGCCATGGTTGCCGAAACCGGTTGCGCTGGCGTTGCGATAGGCCGTGGCTGCCAAGGCAGACCATGGTTGTTTGCCGATATCAAGAATGTGTTCGCTGGCAGCGACAAGCGTGTTGACCCCACGTTAGGAGATGTGTGCCGTGTGGTTGAACGCCATGCGGAACTGTTGACCGAATTCTATGATGGCGACGAGCAGATGGCCGTGCATGATCTGCGTAAGCATATCGCGTGGTATCTCAAGGGATTCCCCGTTGGAGGCTCCACCCGTCGCGCGTTCATGGAATGTGAAAATCTTGAGGATGTCAGAACCGAAATAGGCAAGCTGGATCCCGACACCCGTTTCCCCGAACGAGTGGTCGACAAGCCAAGGGGGCGCGTGCGCTTCGCAAAGAAAGTGCATTTGCCCTACGGGTGGTTGGAATCACGGGAAACGACGCATGATGAACGTCAGGCGTTGTTCGGCGACGATCCTATGGATGCCAGTTATTGAACATGACATGCTGATGTGGTTAAATTGCGTGGGGGCGCCGAGAGAGAATACATCTCAGGCGAAATGAACACGTTAGCAATAAAAAAGTGAAAAAACGTCGTTACACACGACGAAAAGCGCGCGTATTACGGCGTGTCTGCGATAAAGTTGTGCGTAAACGCGAGTGACAGGAGACTATGGTGAGCGAGATTGCCCAGACTGACAATTTCAACGACAAGACGAATATCAAGGTTGTCGGTGTTGGTGGAGCTGGCGGTAATGCCGTCAATCGCATGATTGCTGAGGGTCTTCAAAGTGTCGAATTTATTGCGATCAATACCGACGCGAAGGATCTGATGCGTTCCGACGCTGATGTCAAGATCTCCTTGAACGATGCCACCAGCCGTGGTCTTGGCGCCGGTGCCGACCCAGAGAAGGGCGCCAAGGCCGCTCAGGATCATCAGTCTGATATCGAGGAATCGCTCAAGGGCGCCGATATGGTGTTCGTGACCTGCGGTGAGGGTGGTGGCACCGGTACAGGTGCAAGTCCGATCGTGGCTCGTGCCGCACACCAGCAGGGTGCGTTGACCATCGCGGTGGTTACCCGTCCGTTCGGCTTTGAAGGTCCCCAGCGTGCGGCTTCCGCAGCACTTGGCATTGAGAATCTACGCAAGGAAGTCGATGCGCTGATCGTGATTCCGAACGACCGACTGCTTGAGCTTTCCGATCGCACCATTGGTATCGTCGACGCGTTCAAGACCGCCGACACCGCATTGCTGGCAGGCGTGCAGGGTATCACGGACCTGATTTCCTCTAATTCGTACATTCACGTCGACTTCAACGACGTCAACGCCATTCTTCGTGGAGCGGGCACCGCACTGTTCGGTATCGGTTCCGCTCGGGGCGAGGATCGTGCCACCCAGGCCGCCGAAATCGCCATCAGCTCTCCGCTGCTGGAAGAAAGCATTGAGGGTGCTCACGGAGCTTTGATCAACATTGCAGGTCCGTCCGACCTGAAGCTGCAGGAAGCGGCCGCCGCCACCCAGCTGGTGGGCAAGGCCATCCATCCGGAAGCGCAGATCATTTGGGGTCTTTCTCTCGACGACGCCTATGGCGACGAAGTGCGTGTCACTGTCATCGCCGCAGGCTTTGACGCCAACTCCAAAAAGGCGGCTCAGGCCGATGCCCAGAAGCAGGCCGAGCCTGCTGAAAAAACGATTCCACTGTCGGCGCTGTCCGCGGCTCCGAGAGCGGCGGCTCCTCAGCAGCCTCAGCAGCAGCCTCAGCCTCAGCTCATTCAGACTCCGGAAGCCCCGAAGGTGCAGCCGCTGTCCACCTATATTCCGTCCACTCCGGAACCCGTCGTTCCGTCATTCGATCAGACCACTGAGCATGAAGTGGTGTCTTCGAGCGACGCCGGCGATTTGGATATCCCGGATTTCCTGCGCTAAAAGCAACGCGAAGACGCGAAAGGATCGTTCATGGCAGGTTTTATGAAAAGCGCGATGTCCTATTTGGGCATGACCGACGTTGCCGAGGGTGACGAGGATTTCAGCGAGGAGGATGAGAGCAGCGAAACCTCGTTCGATTCCGACCATTCCGTGACCCCGATGGCTTCGACGCCTGCAGCGACGTCCGCACCTCGCGAGCAGAACAAAGCCAACCCATTCCAAGGAGGAAGGGTGAGCCGTATCACCACGATTCACCCGAAGTCCTATGAGGACGCGCAGCTGGTCGGTCGTGCCATTCGCGACGGCGTTCCGGTGGTGTTGAATCTAACTGGCGTTGCTGAGGCCGTGGCGTATCGTATTGTGGACTTTTCCGCGGGCGTGGTTTTCGGCGTGCGTGGCTCCATCGAGCGTGTCACTCCGCGCGTGTTCCTGCTGAGCCCAGCTCAGGTGAACATCAAGGTTGAAGAGCCGCAAGCAAATAACTCGTCGCACGATCTGTTCGCCGACTGACGTAGACGAAAGCCATTGCGAAAGCAGACTGCGCAAAGCCTCTATCAGCCATGATGGAGGCTTTGTTATGTTCTGTTGCTATGGTGGTACTCCATGATTCTGTCTTTGATTGGTAGCATCGTCCACTTTCTGGTTAATGCCTACATTCTGGTGCTGTTCATTCGCATGATCCTCGATTGGGTTGCCGTGCTGGCTCCGTTGTGGCGTCCACGGGGGTTGGTGGCATCGCTGATCGACGCCATTTACCAGCTGACGGAACCGCCGCTGCGCTGGCTACGCCAATATATCCGCCCTATTCCAATGGGTCCCATCTACTTCGATGTGGCATTCATCGTTCTTTATTTCATTCTCATTGTCATTGATTTCCTCATTTAATGCATGTCAAATGCCGATTTTTCGCAAAAAATCGGTGGTTCCGTGCTAGAGTCAACAAATGAAAGCAACAACAGCAAGGCATCAAGCCCAAAGCGAGGTGTAAGATTTATGGCTCTGTTGACGCCGAAAGATATCAGAGAGCATACTTTTCAGACCGTAAGGTTCAAAGAGGGGTATGACGTCGACGAAGTCGACGATTTTCTCGATCAGGTAACCGAGACGGTGGAGGCTCTAGGCAAGCAGGCGGTCGCCAGCGGCCAGGCCACTCAGTCCCTCGGCCCGGATGTTGCGGGGCTCAACTCCAAGATTTCCGAGCTCAGCGCTCAGGTTCAGTCCCTGCAGCAGGAGAACGCGACATTGAAGTCCGCCTCCGAACAGGCAGCTGGCGCTGGAGATCAGGCAGCTCAGGCCGCACAGGTCGCAGCAGCCAAACTCACTGAGGCTGAGGAAAGCAACCGTGCCCTGTCGGCTCAGAATGAACAGCTCAAAGGTCAGGTGGATCGTCTGTCTGCGCAGGTTGACCAGCTCACCGCTCAGGCGGCTGAGGCAGCAGGCCAGGCAGATTTGGGCGAGCAACTGACCGCCATGCAGCATGAGCGCGACGCATTCCGCGCACAGACCGAAGACCTGTCCCGTCAGCTGGCTTCCGCCCAGCAGCAGGTTGTGGTGGCCCAGCAGCAGGCCGCTGAGATCCAGCAGCTCAATGCAAGGCTTGATGAAGCTCAGCAGCAGGTCGCCCAGGCCCAGCAGCTCACGCAGCAGCATGCGGCACAGTCCCAGCAGCAGGATGAGCGTGCTCAGCAGCAGGCCGTGCAGATTCAGCAGCTTGCCCAGCAGCTGCAGGAATCGCAGCAGCGTGAAGCCCAGCTGCGCGAACAGGTCGCTAAGGTTGAGCCGAGCACCGAAACCGGTAGCCTGCAGAAGATTGCAGGAGCTGCAGCCAGTGCCAATACGGAGCCGGAGCGTGCCACCGCCATGCTGACCTTGGCCATGCAGTTGCATGACCAGTATGTTGACAAGGGTAAGGCCAAGGCCAAGGAAATCACCGATGAGTCCCAGCGCAAGTATGACGAGCTCATCGGCAACGCCAACGACTACTCCAACCGTACTCGTTCCGAAGCTGACAACTATTCCGAAAGCACCCGTTCCGATGCTGATCAGTATTCGGCCGACACTCGTGCCAAGGCTGATGGTTACCTAAGCCAGAAGACTCAGGAAGGTGACGCGTACTTGGCTAAGCGTGCCAAGGAAGGTGACGCGTACTTGACCAAGCGTGCCAAGGAAGGCGATGATTACCTGGCACAGCGCACTCAGGAGGGTAACGCTTACTTGGATCAGAAGACTCAGGAAGGTGATGCCTATGTTGCGCAGAAGACTCAGGAAGGCGATGCCTATCTTGCGCAGAAGACGCAGGATGGCGATGCTTACTTGGATCAGAAGACTCAGGAAGGCGACGCCTACCTTGTGCAGAAGACGCAGGATGGCGATACGTACTTCTCCACGAAGCACAACGAAGCCGACGAATACGAGTCCGAAGTGCAGAAGCGTGCCTTCGACTACGATTCGAAGACCCGTACCGCAGCCGACGACTATGCCCAGCAGGTCCACGACAATCTCGAAGCGCAGACCAAGGTCATCGAGGGCAACATTCAGGGCCTCAAGCAGTTCGAAACCGAATACCGTGCGCGTCTTACCGAATTCCTCGGCCAGCTCGTGTCGCAGGTGTCTGACACGAACAACTATGATCAGGATTCCCAGAACGACTGAGATTAGGCTGTGTCTGACATCATGACAAATGATCAAAGACGGCTGCGCACTCGCGTGGCCGTCTTTGCGTGTATCGCCGTTGCGGCGCTGGTACTTGATCAGATCACCAAGGCATGGGCACAGTCGGCGCTTGCCGACGGGCATACGGTACGTGTGATTCCGGGGATTCTTTCATTCACGTTGGTGCATAATCCGGGCGCGTCCTTGGGTATGGGATCCAACATGACGTGGTTGATTTCCCTGCTTGCCATTGTGGCTTGCGTGGTGCTGGTGGTACTGGAGATCCGTACCATTTCCATGAAATGGACGGTGGTGTTCGCTCTTGCGTTCGCCGGAGCGTTAGGCAATCTCATCGACCGCGTGGCATATGCCGAAGGTTTCCTCAACGGCAGAGTCATCGACTTTCTCAACTACGGATGGTCGGTCGGCAATGTCGCTGACATTTTCCTGATGGTGGCTGGCGTTGCCGCAGTCGTGCTGCTGTTCGTAGGAGAACCGTTCAGCCAGAAGGAACTTGACGAACGGAACAAGGAACAGATGGAACGGATGGCTGGAGAGAAGAGCGCATGAGCCGTCTTGTTCCCGCACCCGACGCGCTTGTCGGCAAACGTTTCGATGTCGCCGTTGCCAAAATGCTAGGCATTTCCCGTGCCAAGGCAGCGGAACTCATCGAAAGCGGGCAGGCACGTGTGCTTGGCCGTGACATTTCTAAATCGTCGACCCTGCAATCAGGCGAAACCGTGGAATTCGATATTGTCGAGGAACGAACCGAGCCTGAACCGATCGCACATGATATGGCCGTGGTCTACGAAGATGACGATTTGGTGGTGGTTGACAAGCCGGTGGGTGTGGCGGCTCATGCTTCCGTCGGCTGGACAGGTCCGACGGTGCTCGGCAGTCTGCTTGACAGGGGAGTGCACATCACCTCTTATGGCGCTGCAGGGCGTCAAGGCATCGTATCCCGCCTCGACGTGGGCACATCCGGTTTGATGCTCGTATGCAAGTCCGATCTCGCCTACGTGGAAATGCGCAGGCAATTCGCCGAACATGAAGTCGTGAAAACCTATCATGCGCTCGTGCAAGGCAATCTCAGGGAAAACAAAGCAACCATCGAAGCACCGATCGGTCGCGCCAAAGTCTCTGATTTCCGTTTTTGCGTGACGCCCGCCGGCAAAGAGGCCGTCACCCATTGGGATGTGATGGAACGCTTCGGTGAGGCGACACTGGTTTCCGTGAACCTTGAAACAGGGCGCACGCATCAGATTCGCGTGCATTTCTCATCCATCGGGCATCCGCTTGCCGGAGACGCCATGTATGGCGCCAATCCGCAACTGAGCGAAACGTTGGGACTGGAGCGGCAGTGGCTGCACGCGATGCAACTCGAATTCCGCCATCCGCGAACTCGTATCTGGACTACGGTGAAATCGCATTATCCAGCTGATTTGCAGCATGCGCTTGATGTGATGCGCGGTAGGCACGACACACAAGGCAAGCCCGAAGCGTGAGTGCACGTCACCAATCACCGGTAGATTGGAGTGCATGGCTACTTCCGGAAATTTCGTACAACTGCATAATCACACGCATTATTCGCTGCTTGACGGCGCATCGAAAATTCCGGATCTGGTCAAGCGCGCCAAAGAACTCAATATGCCCGCAGTCGGCATCACCGACCACGGTAATATGCATGGCGCGTACGAAATGTGGAGCACCGCGGTCAAAGAGGGCGTCAAACCAATCATCGGCATCGAAGCGTATGTGACGCCGGAAACCGCGCGACAGGATCAAACCCGCGTCAGCTGGGACACCAACTGGAATCCCGATATTGATCCGCAGCATCGCCGGCGCAACCCCAACGACGTATCCGGCGGTGGCCTGATCACCCACCTTACGATGTGGGCCGAAACCGACGAAGGCCTCGTCAATCTTATGAAAGCGTCCACCGATGCGAATCTTGAGGGCCGTGTCATGCGATACCCCCGAATGGATAAGGAAATCCTTGCCAAATATTCCAAAGGCATCATCGCATCTTCCGGATGCCCGTCAGGAATCATCCAAACGCGACTGCTGCTCGGCCAGTTCGATGAAGCATTGCGTGCCGCAGGGGAATTGCAGGATATTTTCGGACGCGACAATTTCTATATCGAATTCATGGATCACGGTCTGAAGATCGAAAAGCAAGTGACCGATGGTCTGCTGGACATCGCGAAAAAGCTGAACGCGCCGCTGCTTGCCACCAACGATTCGCATTACGTGCGTGCCGAAGACGCTGGCTCGCAGGATGCCATGCTATGCATCAACTCGGGTTCCACGCTGGACGAGCCGGGACGATTCAAATTCGACGGAACCGGCTACTACCTGAAATCCGCCGAAGAAATGCGCGAACTATTCAAAGACATTCCCGAGGCGTGTGACAACACGTTGGAAATCGCCGAACGCTGCAACGTCATGTTCGACGATCATGAGGACGGCGCGTTCATGCCGCAATTCGACTGCCCGGAAGGCTGGGACGAGACCTCGCTGTTCCTGCGGAAAGTCGAGGAAGGCTTGGAACAGCGCTATGACGGGCATCCGCCGATCGAAGTGCTCAAGCAGGCCGATTACGAATGCGGTGTGATCTGCCAGATGCAGTTCTGCGGTTACTTCCTCGTGGTGGCCGACTACATCAATTGGGCTAAATCGCATGGCGTTATGGTGGGGCCGGGCCGTGGATCGGCGGCAGGAGCCATGGTGGCGTACGCCATGGGCATCACCGAACTCGACCCAATCAAACATGGCCTGATCTTCGAACGATTCCTTAACCCGGAACGTGTGTCACTACCTGATATCGACGTCGATTTCGATCCGGATGGCCGCGGCCGCGTGCTTGATTACGTCGGCGACAAGTACGGTCGAGACAAGGTCGCGCAATGTGTGATCTACGGCACTATCAAAACCAAGCAGGCGCTGAAGGATTCAGCGCGAATCATGGGCTACGAATTTTCCATGGGCGAGCGCATCACCAAGGCGTTGCCGCCGGCGCAGACAGGTGGCAAGGATATTCCGTTGCGCGATATTTTCGAGCCGACGTCGAAGCGTTATGCGGAGGCTCGTGAATTCCGTGAATTGTATGATTCCGATCCGGATGCGAAGCGTGTTACGGATGAGGCGATGGGTATTGAGGGTCTGATTCGTCAGACCGGCGTGCATGCGTGCGCCACGATCATGGGTAGCGAGCCGATTTCGAATACGTCGCCGTTGCTGGAACGTACCGATGGTACGGTTACGACCACGTTGGAATATCATACGTGTGAAACGCTTGGTTTGGTCAAGATGGATTTTCTTGGTCTTTCCAACTTGACGGTTATTCGCGATACGTTGAACAATATCGAGGCGAATGGCAAGGAACGTATCGACCATACGAAGATTCCGTTGGATGATCGTGCCACGTACGATCTGTTGTCGCGAGGTGACACGCTTGGCGTGTTCCAGTTGGATTCTGATGGTATGCGTTCGTTGCTGAAAACGTTGAAGCCGAATAACTTCAACGATATTTCCGCATTGATCGCGTTGTATCGTCCTGGTCCGATGGATATGGATTCGCATACGAATTATGCGAAGCGTAAGAATGGTTTGCAGAAGATCACGCCGATTCATCCTGAGGTGGCTGAGCCGCTGAAGGAGGTGCTTGATGAGACGTATGGTCTGATTGTGTACCAGGAGCAGGTGCAGTCGGCTGCGCGTATTTTGGCTGGTTATTCGTTGGGCAAGGCAGATGTGCTTCGTCGAGCGATGGGTAAGAAGAAGCCTGAGGTACTAGCCAAGGAGAAGGTGCCGTTCTTCGCGGGCATGAAGGAGCATGGGTATTCCCAGGAGGCGGCCCAGGCCGTGTGGGATATTTTGGTGCCGTTCTCAGGCTACGCGTTCAATAAGGCGCATTCGGCCGCATACGGTTTGATTTCGTATTGGACCGCGTATTTGAAGACGCATTATCCGGTGGAGTTCATGGCGGCTTTGCTGCAGGGTGCGAGTACGAACAAAGACAAGACCGCGTTGTATTTGGGTGAGGCTCGCCGCATGGGCATTCAGGTGTTGTCGCCTGATGTGAACGAGTCGGTGTACGAGTATTCCGCTGTCGGCGATGTGGTGCGTTTCGGTCTTGGCGCCATTCGTAATGTTGGCAAGGCTGCGGTTGACGCGATTGTCAAGGAACGTGAGAACGATCATGGCAAGTATGTGAATTTCCCTGATTTCATCAAGCGTGTGCCGATGGAAGCGTTGAATCGACGATTGGTTGAATCGTTGATTAAGGCTGGTGCGTTTGATTCGATTGATCCGAACCGTCGTGCGTTGTTTACGATTCATGAGGCTGCGATCAATTCGGTGGTCGGTTTGAAACGTAAGCAGGCTGAGGGCCAGTTTGATTTGTTCGCTGATTTGGAGGATTCCGGCGAAGATGATGCCGGCATGGGTGATGCCATGGTGAGCGTGCCTGACGTGGAGGAGTGGGATAAGAAAACCAAGTTGAATTTCGAGCGTGAAATGCTTGGTTTGTATGTGTCCGACCATCCGTTGAGCGGCATGCAGTCGATTCTGGTGTCGTTGAGTGAAATGTCGATCGCGCATCTGATCGATCGTGCCGCGAATATGCCTGACGGCCAGCAGGTGACGGTGGCTGGCTTGATTACGAATGTGGATCGTCGCGTGTCGAAGAAGGGCAATCCTTGGGCGATTGTGACGATTGAGGATTTGGAAAGCTCTATCCAGTGCATGTTCTTCGGCAAGGTATATGAGGCCGCCGCTCCCGAACTGGCGGTCGATACGGTGGTGCAGATTCGTGGACAGGTCGAAAAACGCGATGAGACGGTGAGCATGCGTGCCACGGAATTCAACGTGCCGACGTTGGAGGCACAGGATGAGAAGCCGGTGACGATTATGCTGCCGCCGATCGCGCTTGACCAATCGCATGTGCAGCAGTTGGGGCAGATTCTCTCAAATCATCCTGGGCCTTGCGAAGTGAAGCTCGCGTTGATGGACGATAAGGGCAACGCCAAGGTACTGACGTTCGGCGACCGTTTCCGCGTGCGCCGCGACACGAGTCTGTTCGCTGAGATCAAAATCCTTTTCGGTCCCAGTTCTCTGCCTTTGGGCTGAACGGTCGTGGGGATGATGCCGAAAGTTCAGCCGAATATCTCACTATGCGGCTGAACTTGAGACGCGCGGGCGTTCTCGTGACATCACGTTGTTACCATGGGGCGTTATGAGCGAAGAAAACTATATGCGAATCATTGACCTGCGTGGCAAGAAGCTGACCCGAGCTGAAATGCTGGGGGCTATGCCTCGCGCCGAGATGGGCACCAACGAGGCGACCGATCTCGTGCAGCCCATTCTTGACGATGTGAAGGCCCGCGGTGCTGCGGCCCTGCGTGACTTCGCAGAGAAATTTGACCATATCCGTCCGGAGAATCTGCGCGTGCCGGTGGAAGCCATGAAGGCCGCCGTCGACGAGTTGGATCCGGAAGTGCGTGCCGCCATCGAAGAGTCCGTGCGTCGTTCCCGCGCCGTGTCCGCTTCCCAGGTGCCGGCACCGTTCCACACCGATTTGGCTGAGGGCGCCCGCGTTTCCGAACGTTGGATTCCGGTGCAGCGTGTCGGTCTGTATGTGCCTGGCGGCAAGGCCGTCTACCCGAGCTCCGTCATCATGAACGTGGTTCCGGCACAGGCCGCCGGCGTGGAATCCCTCGCCATCGCAACCCCGCCGAGCCGTAACAATGCCGACGGTCTGCCTGACAAGACCATTCTCGCCACCTGCGCCATTCTTGGCGTTGATGAAGTGTATGCGGTCGGCGGCGCTCAGGCCGTGGCCATGTTTGCCTACGGCGCCAAGGGTTCCGAACCGCAGGACGGCGAGATCCTGTGCGATCCGGTCGACAAGATTACCGGTCCGGGTAACATTTTCGTCGCTACCGCCAAGCGCATGGTGTCGGGCATTGTCGGTATCGACGCTGTGGCAGGACCGACCGAAATCGCCATCATCGCAGATAAGGGTGCCAACCCGAGCTGGCTGGCCGCCGATTTGATCGGCCAAGCCGAGCATGACGAACTCGCCGGTTCCGTGCTCATCACCGACAGCGAAGAGATTGCCGAACAGGTGCAGGAGGATCTCAAGTACCGCGTGCCTCGCACCGAGCATTCCGAGCGTGTGAACACGTCGCTGCGTGGTCGTCAGTCCGGCATCATCCTTACCGATGGCATCGAACAGTCCATCGACGCGGCCAACGCGTATGCCGCCGAACACCTTGAGGTCCAGACCGCCGACCCGGATGCCGTGATCGCCAAGATCCGCAACGCCGGTGCCATCTTCCGTGGCCCGTACTCTCCGGTGCCGCTGGGCGACTACATGTCCGGCTCCAACCACGTGTTGCCGACCTCCGGCACTGCACGTTTCGCTTCCGGCCTAGGCGTGCACACCTTCATGAAGCCGGTCGAAGTCATCGAATACGACGAGCAGGGTCTGAAGACCCTCGCTGCTCGCGTGAACGCCTTCGCCGTTTCCGAAGATCTGCCGGCACACGGCGAAAGCGTGCTAAGCCGCTTCATCGACGATCCGTACAACAAGGAAACCATCAAGGAACAGGAAGAGCAGGCAGGCCTTCGATGAGTGAGACTTCCAGCAACGCCATTCCGGCATATCTTCCGCTGCGCAACGATCTGATCGGCGAAGAGCCGTACGGTGCGCCGCAATTGGACGTGCCTGTATGCCTCAACGTCAACGAGAATCCGTATGCGCCGGAACCGGCAGTGGTCGAAACCATCGCGCAGCGAGTCAAGGAAATCGCCCCGACTCTCAACCGTTACCCGGATCGTGAGCATATCGCGTTGCGTCAGGCATTCTGCGACTATCTCGAACGCGAGTCCGGCGTCAAGCTGGAAGTCGACCAGCTGTGGGGTGCCAACGGATCCAACGAGATCATGCTTCAGCTGTTCCAAGCTTTCGGCGGTCCAGGGCGTATTGCGCTTAGCTGCGATCCGACGTATTCGATGTATCCGGAATACGCCCGCGACACGTTCACCACGTGGAAGCTTGCACACCGCAACGAGGATTTCTCGCTGAACGTGGACGCGACCATCAAAGCCATCGAAGACGTCAAGCCGGCCATGATCGTGCTTGCCAGCCCGAACAATCCGACTGGCACGCCGCTGAAGATGGACGATCTCAAGCGCGTGCTCGAAGCCGCCAAAACCGCTGAAGTCGAAGGTGCCGCCGAAGGCGTGCATCCGGTGGTCGTGGTGGACGAAGCCTACATCGAATTCCGTGATCCGGGCACGCCCACCGCGCTCGAACTCATCGGTGAGTATGAGAACCTCGCAGTGAGCCGAACCATGAGCAAGGCGTTCGCCTTCGCGGGCGCACGAGTCGGCTACCTGGCTGCCAACAAGGGCATCATCGACTGCGTACGCATCGTGCGCATGCCGTACCATCTGTCGGCCGTCACCCAAGCAGCCGCCCTCGCCGCATTCGAACATACCGACGAGCAGCTCAGCCGCGTGGCACACCTGCGCGACACCCGTAATCAGACTGCAGCATGGCTCAAGGAACAAACCTACAAGGGTCAGCCGCTCGAAGTGGCTGAAACGCAGTCAAACTTCATTCTGTTCGGCGGGCATTTCGACAATCGCGACCGCATCTTCGATGAATTGCTCAAGCGTGGCGTGCTCATCCGCACCGTCGGCCCCGACGGTTGGATGCGCGTGTGCATGGGCACCGATGAGGAAATGGCGCGTTTCCGTGAAGCCTTGGTCGAAGTGTTGCGTATTGTGGAACAAGACTGAGCATATACGGGATTGAACCAACACAACAGGACCGAACATTTTCCAAAAGGAGTCGCAACATGGCGCGTACCGCAACCATCGTTCGTGAAACCAGCGAATCCAAAGTCGAGCTGAGCCTGAATCTCGACGGCACAGGCAAAACCGACATCGACACTTCGGTGCCGTTCTACAACCATATGATGACGGCACTCGGCAAGCATTCGCTGATCGACCTGACCATCAAAGCCACCGGTGACACCGACATCGACGCGCACCACACCGTCGAAGACATCGCCATCGTGTTCGGCGAAGCATTGAAGCAGGCATTGGGAGACAAGCGCGGCATCCGTCGTTTCGCCGACGCCACCGTGCCGTTGGATGAGGCGCTCGCCAAGGCTGTGGTCGATATTTCCGGGCGTCCGTACTGCGTGTGCACCGGAGAGCCGGAAGGCTTCGAATACTGCATGATCGGCGGACATTTCACTGGCTCGCTCGTGCGTCACGTTATGGAATCCATCGCGATGCATGCCGGAATCTGCCTGCATCTGCAGGTGATTTCCGGTCGCGATCCGCACCACATCGCCGAAGCCGAGTTCAAGGCCTTGGCGCGTGCGCTGCGTTTCGCCATCGAGCCGGATCTGCGTGTCGACGGTATTCCGAGCACGAAGGGCGCTCTGTGATGAGCGACGATCGAAATAACGATTTCGACGATTTCCAAGGATTCGACGAATCAAAAGATTTTGGTGACCTTAACGCTGACGGCATGCATTTCAGCGAAGAGGAATTGGAAGCGGCTATGGCCGGTTTCGAGCAGGAATTCAAAGATGCCGAAGCAACCAAGGATGAGCGGGCGGACAATCCGCCATCTGAAGCTTCCGACAATGCGGAATCCTCCGAATCCTCGGGAATCGACGACATGCTCAACGCGGCTGAGGATTCGTTGAAATTCGAAGACGAGCTGCAGGGACTGCTTGGCAATCGCGCGAAAGTGGCAGTGATCATCACCAGACTGACCTCGCCACGATTGCTGTCGGCATTCTGCGAATTGTCCGATATTTCCGCGCAATGCATAGGATCGGCGCAAGGTGCTGTCGCGGTGCTGCGCAATCTCGACGGAGACGGTCCGGAAGCGGCGGTCAAAGACATGACGATCGTCGTTGCCGGCATGCCCGCGATTCTTGCCGTCAACCGTGCGGACAAGCTCGAAGCGACGATGTACGTGGAAGGCAAGGCGGGCAAAACCTTCGCTCCGCCGGTGCTATTCACCTCCACCGCGCCGTTCGTTGAGGATCTCATGCTTGGCATCACCGATATGAACGCGCTGGAACAGGCGGATATGACCATTTTCGATTCCGCCGACCTCGATCGAGATGCGGCAATGAGCATTATCGCCGAGCATACGCGGTTCGGACGCGGCACATCAAGCATCAGTTAACGACGGCAAGCGTGAGACATCCTGCCGAACATGCGTTATGCGACACAAGACGACTCACGCCATAGAACAACAAATGACACAAGAAGGAGAACGCCCATGACTTCCGTGGTGGTTTTCGATTATGGTTTCGGCAACGTGCGTTCCATGGTTCGTGCGCTGGCCAATCTCGACCTTGACGTGACCCTCACTTCCGACCATCGGCAGGCCTTGGAAGCCGACGGTCTGGTAGTGCCCGGCGTGGGTGCCTTCGGTGCATGCATGGAAGGCCTCAAGTCGGTGGGCGGAGACACCGTGATCAAGGATCGTCTGCGTGCCGGCCGACCGGTGCTCGGCGTGTGCGTGGGCGAGCAGATCATGTTCGAACGTGGTATGGAGCATGGCACCGGCACTCCGGGCCTTGGTCTGGTCAAGGGCGACGTGGAACTGCTTGATGCCGATGTGGTGCCTCACATGGGATGGGACACCGTCGAGGCGCCGGAAGGTTCCGTGCTCATGAAGGGCGTGGAGAACGAGCGTTTCTACTTCGTGCATTCCTTCGCCGCGATGAGCGCCGCTCCCGCCGACACGTCCGGAGACCAGCTTGATTTCGGTGACGCCGAGGAGCGCGTGACCTGGTGCACGTACGGACGCAGCCGTTTCGTGGCGGCCTACGAGCGCGGTCCGCTGTTCGCCACGCAGTTCCACCCTGAAAAGTCCGCCGAAGCGGGGTCGCAGCTGCTGCGCAATTGGATTGCGACATTCTGATGATATGAGACCGTCATCGCCTGTTTTGACGATGACTTCATATATACGATTGATACACGCCTATTTGATGCACATACTTGCGATTGCCATGTAATGGCGATCGGTTGATCACAGAGAGGTACAGATATGTCTTTGACATTGCTCCCCGCCGTCGATGTTCGTGATGGCAAGGCTGTTCGCCTGCGTCAGGGTGAATCCGGTTCGGAAACCGACTACGGTTCGCCGTTGGAGGCCGCTCGCACGTGGGTTGAGTCCGGTGCGGAATGGATTCACCTGGTCGATCTTGACGCCGCGTTCGGCACAGGCAACAACCGTGACCAGCTGCGTGCCATCGTCAAGGAATTGGGCGACAAGGTCAATATTGAAATGTCCGGCGGTGTGCGTGACGATGCATCGCTCGATGCAGCCTTGGAAGCAGGGGCAGCCCGTGTGAACATTGGCACGGCCGCTCTTGAGAATCCGGATTGGACCGCTTCCGTCATCAAGAAGTACGGTGATCGCGTGGCAGTCGGCCTTGATGTGCGCGGCCATACCCTCGCGGCACGCGGATGGGTGAAGGAAGGCGGCGACCTGTTCGAAACCATGGCGTTCCTGGATTCCGTCGGCTGTTCCCGTTACGTGGTCACCGACGTGGCCCGTGACGGCATGATGAGCGGCCCGAACATTGACCTGCTGCGTGAAGTCGCGGAACGTACCGATGCGAAGGTCACCGCGTCCGGCGGTATTTCCAAGCTCGATGACCTGCGTGCCATCAAGGAGCTCGCCGATTTGGGCGTGGACTCCGCCATTCTCGGAAAGTCGCTGTATGCGCGTGCTTTCACCTTGGAAGAAGCGCTCGAAGTCGCACGCTGAACATTGTTCGACAAGCCAATGATGATAGGACCGTCTACAACGTGGACGGTCTCGTCGTATTGCGGCGCGTGTTAACGACTTTCGTAACATGCGCATGGAACGATGGGGCACTATGGATAAACAGCAAGAGTTTGCTTTGCGCACAGTCGAAGAACGCGACGTGCGCTTCATTCGTTTGTGGTTCACGGATGTGTTGGGAACATTGAAGTCCGTGGCTATCGCACCGGCTGAATTGGAAGCTGCGTTCGAGGAAGGGCTCGGATTCGACGGTTCCGCGGTGGAAGGCCTCACCCGTGTGTCCGAAGACGATATGATCGTCAAACCCGATCCGTCGACATTCCAGATTCTGCCGTGGCGTGGCGGCCCGCAGGGCACCGCGCGCATGTTCTGCGACGTGCTTACCCCTGATGGCGAGCCGTCGTTGGGCGATCCGCGGCATGTGCTGAAGCAGGCTCTGTCGAAAGCCAAGGAAAAGGGCTTCACCTTCTACGTACATCCGGAAATCGAATTCTATCTGTTCGAAAGGCAGGATGATTGGTCCCAGACGCCAACCCCAATCGATGAGGGCGGCTATTTCGACCATGTGCCGCGCAGCCCTGGCATGGACTTCCGCCGCGCCACCGTCAACATGCTCGAACAGATGGGCATCTCGGTGGAATACTCGCACCATGAGGCGGGTCCAGGCCAGAACGAAATCGATCTGCGTTATGCGGACGCGCTTACCACGGCCGACAACATCATGACCTTCCGCACCGTCGTCAAGGAGATTTCGCTGGAGCGCGGCATTCATGCCAGCTTCATGCCGAAACCGCTTTCCGACGCTCCGGGCTCCGGCATGCACACGCATTTAAGCCTGTTCGAAGGTGACTCCAACGCGTTCTATGAGGCGGGTCAGGAATTCAACATGTCCGTCACCGCACGCCAGTTCGCCGCCGGCATTCTGTACCATGCGGCTGAAATCTGCGCCGTCACCGACCAGTATGTCAACTCCTACAAGCGCTTGTGGGGCGGCAATGAGGCTCCAAGCTACATTTGCTGGGGACACAACAACCGTTCCGCGTTGCTGCGTATTCCGCAGTACAAGCCAGGCAAGGGCAATTCCGCCCGCATGGAATTCCGTGCGCTCGATCCGGTCGCCAATCCGTACCTCGCATACTCCGTGCTTTTGGCCGCGGGGCTCGATGGTATCGACAAGCAGATGCAGTTGGGCGAGCCGACCAGCGATGACGTCTGGGAGCTTACTGATGCGGAACGGCAGGCCATGGGCATCCAGCCGCTGCCGGAGTCTCTTGACGAGGCGTTGAAGGTTATGGAGAAGTCCGACTTCGTGGCCAGCGTGCTCGGCGAGCACGCGTTCGAATACTTCCTGCGCAACAAGCGTCAGGAATGGGAGGAGTATCGCAAGCAGGTCACTCCGTTCGAACTGAAGAAGTACTTGCCGAAGCTGTAACGGCTTTCCATAATCGAGAATCGCATATGAAAAACCCGCTGAAGTGACCGAAAATGATCGCACAGCGGGTTTTCGTATGCTTGAAAATTTTCATTTACGATTGCTGATCAGCCGCGTGGGGAACCGAACATTGAATTGTAGATGATCGCGAAGTTGCGATTGCCGTAGGTCGAACAGGCGTCGCCTTCGCCGACTCCCGCATCCAATGCGGCTGTATTCGGCTGATAAGGCGTGTAAATGTACAGCAGTGCGGTCGCCTTGTTTTCGATGTACACGTTGCTGCCACCGCAGCTGGCGTCCGGATTGTATTGAATATAGTTGAGCGTGCCCGCATGGTATCCGTAGCGATCCTCATGTTGCACGTAATACTGGTAACGTTTCGCCGCGCCATACACCTGTTTGAAGAAACCTGCATATTCCGGGTCACAGTTCGCGTCATCCGGGCAGCTTAATCCCATGGCCGACTTGAATTGGAAGTCGCTTGGATCGGTGGCGGTAAGCAGGTGCTGCTCCTTTTGCAGCACGGTGAGCAACACTTTTTGACTGATGTCGCATGCCTTTCCCGACTTGTAGATGATCTCCGCGGCGCTTTCGTTCGGCTCTCCCTCATATGCTTCGCAGTATTCGTTGGCAGGTTGCGATTCGGTGCTAAACGTCATGGATTTCAAGCATTTCTCGCCGCTGCATGCGGCACCCTGTTTTTCGATGATGGCGTTCACCTGCTGCTCGCTCAACGCGTTCCCGTTGAAGAACAGACCATCTGAAATGATGTTGCCCGGATTGAAATCGTATTTAGTCTGCAATTGTTCCTGCGATGCGACCGCTTCATCCACTTGCACACGCCAACTGACGAATCGCACCAATCCAACGATCAACGTGAGCGCGATGATACTGGCTATCAGTGTTTTGCCGACTATGAGGATACGTTTTGGGGTGTTTGCTTTTTTCCAGGCGTTACGGAGTTTGGTGAGGCTTGGCTGGTTGTTTTTCTTGGGCTTGCGGTTGTTTTTTGCTGTGGTGGTTGTTTTGCGTGTCATCACGCGTCATTGTATCGCGTTTGGCTTATCGTTTGTTTGACGATTGATTCGTTAATCGATTGACGTGAAAAGCTTCAAGGGAAGCGTGAGTCTGGCAAGGCGTGGGGAGCGCGGGGGTTATGGAGGAGAAGAGTATGGCGAAGAGTGATGTGGCGAAGGAACGGTTTTTCAATCTGCCTGTGATTGTGCTGATCTCGCTGAGTTTCATGCTGGGCATGAGCGAGTTCATTGTCGTTGGCATTCTGCCGGATATCGCGGCCGGTTTGAAGGTGTCGGAGGTGACGGTCGGCAATCTTGTGTCGCTGTTCGCGTTCGTGTATGCGCCGGTCACGCCGCTCGGATCGGCGTTGTCGGCTCGTTTTCCGCGTTTTGCCACGCATCTGACGCTGGTTGGGGTGTTTCTTGTCGGCAACGTGTTGTGCGCGTTCGCGCCGAATTATGGCGTGCTCGTGGTGGCGCGAATTCTCATCGCGTTGGTATCTGGCACGCTGGTGGCCATCGCCATGACGTACGCGCCCGATGTAACAACTGAACAGTACCGCACGAAGTTCATCGCATGGGTGTTTTCCGGCTTCTCCATCGCATCCGTGGTGGGTGTGCCGGTTGGCACGTGGGTTGCGAACACGTTCGGCTGGCGTTGGGCGTTCCATTTGGTGAACGTGCTTACGGTGGCACTTATGGTGCTCATGATGATGGTGCTGCCGCGCAACAGCCATATTGTGAAGATTGGTTTTCTGCCGCAATTCCGCCTGTTTTTCGACCGTCGTATTCAGCTGGGCGTGCTTGCCGTGGTGTTTGGCGCGGCGGCAACTTACGTGTTCTACACGTATCTGACGCCGATCATGCGAGACGAAGTGCATGTTCCCGAACAGTATTTAAGCGTTGGCCTAGTGATTTTCGGCGCGGCCTGCCTGTGGAGCAACCTGTATGGCGGCAAGCTTGCCGACCGTGGTAGGGGGGTGGAACCGCTGACGCATATTCGTCCGATCTACTGCGCGCACGCCGTGCTTATGGCATCGCTGATCGTAACGCATTGGGTGCCGGTGTATGGTGCGTTGCTGCTGGTGGTGCTTGGCATGTTCATGTATCTGCAGAATTCCGCCTCGCAGGTGCTGTATATGGACGTCGCCTCGCAGTCGCATCCGGGATCGTTGAATCTGGCCGCGTCGCTCAATTCCATGTCGTTCAATATCGGCATTGCGGTCGGCTCCGCGGTCGGCGGACTGGTCAACACCCATTTGGGATTGATGTGGCTTGGTCCTGTGGGTGCGATCTTCCTGCTGTGTGCGGTTGGCACCACAACCCTGCTGCGCCCGTTCGTAGCTCGAGAACGCGACTTCTACGCCAAACAGCAAGCCTGATGGCATTTGGTTGGGTTTGAACGATCGGTTTCTGAAAGCGGCAAAGTTATAGAAGTTTTATCTGTAATTCGTTGAGATTGCGGAAAACGATTAGTGGACTGCGATGTTGGCGGGCTGGGCAGTAGACCCGCCGACTTGCGGAGCGTAGTCGGCTAGATCGATTACGCGATCGCAGGCGTCCCGCGTGTCCGGATCATGGGTTGCCACCAGCACGATCATGCCTTGACCGGCCAGATTGCCGAGCACATGGCTTACGGAATGCGATGTGCGCGTATCCAACTGGGCGGTCGGCTCGTCGACCAGCAGCATACTTGGTCTGGAACATACCGCACGCGCGAGCATAAGACGCTGCGCCTCGCCTCCAGACAAATCGCAGAAACGCCTGTCCGCCGCATACGCCAGATCGAACAGTTCCATCGCTTCCAAAGCCTTCGGTTCCGCTTCGCGGCGGCTCATTCCCTTGGCGAGCAGTGGAAACACCACATGGTCGAGCGCCGTGCGTTCCGCAACACCATACGGATTCTGAAACACCCATCCAACACGATCCACACCTTCTCGCGTCACCGTGCCAGCGTAAGGCTGCTCCCATCCTGCAAGAATCGACAGCAATGTTGACTTGCCGCATCCCGACGGACCGCATATCGCAATGGTCACACCAGGTTCGGCCACGAAACTCAAATTCTCGAACAGCAAATCGGTTCCCTCAAATCGATGAGCCAACCCCTCAACCGCAACGCGCATAGCCAACCTTTCACGGGGCAATCACCTTACCGACGCACCCTTGCCAATCATTTGTAGTCCCCTAATCGCAACCACGCAACATCCACCCTACCTCATTTGTGTATATGCGGAATGAAATGTTCAATGCAGCATGCGATGAGGTGCGAAAACGGTTAATCAGCAACAAGCATTTCTGACGTTACAAACCAGCCTGTATAAGAGGAACGAACGCATAGAACTCCCACCGTCCACGCTCCTGCGTGGTGTAGATTTGACCTCCATATGCGGCAAGTTCGTCGGACAGTTGGCTCAGACCACGGCCTCCCGGCAGATTTTTCTGCGTTTCGGCATGATGATCATTGACTTCTGTGATTTCAATCGAAGCACGTTTGACCAGCACGGAAACATCATATTCGTCATCACACGTTGCATGACGGGAAATATTCGCGTAAACCTCTTTGATTAGCCGAATGATGATGGCAGACAAATCGGCGCCAACATCTGCGGGAGATTCCAAAACGCTTACTTGGCTTGTTCCCTTGAAACGCATAGATTCAAGTGCCTTGCCGTTACGTTCCATCTCCTGTCGGATACGACATACGAGGTCGGTGTCCTGTCCGGACTGTGCAGCCTGATTCGCATGATCACCATCTTTGATGTAGTCGATCACATGATGGACGTTCTGTAATGCGGAGACGATATAGTCGTTGGTCTGCTTCCACTGCGCGGTGTCGGGATTGTTTTCATCGAGCATCTGCTGCTGTGCCTGCAGGGAAGCGAGGGAAAGATCCGACGTCACCGCATCATGCATTTGGCTGACGATTTCGGCGTCGCGTTTCAATCGTGCGTTGTCGTATTGCGCGCGTTCAGCGACCCATTGCGCCTGAGCTTTCTCCCCGTGCTTTCGTAACGCGGTGCCGAACGTCGCGACCAACACGAACATGATGACGAACACCGGATAAGCGCGGAAATTATATCCGGGTCCGTTGAAAAGCGTTGTCTCCACCGCTTGGCTGAGGGATATTTCAAGAGCCAGACCCAAAGCGTAAAGATCATTGGTCTCGTAAGACAGTATGCCAAGCGAAAACAGCACGCCGTAGAGTCCGCACTCATTATCGTATCCCCCAAAAACGTAATCCGTCACCTGCAGAAGCACAAAACAGATAAGCGGGCATGCTTGCGGGTAGAAGAGCGTGAGCAATGCAAGTACGGCATGTATTACGTTCACTACCTGTGCTGACATTGGTTGCTGGTAGCTCAGTGTCGTCCAAATCAGCAGATATTCCCATACGAGCACGAGAAGAAGACGGAAAGGATGCTGGAAAAGTTTGAATTTCGCAAGAAACGACTGTACCGACGTGATTGGTGTTCTACTCATGATTGTTCATCCAAATGGCGATTGCCTGTCGTTGAGTATTGCAGTGCAGACGTTGAACGATATTCTGCATATGTTTGCGGACGGTTGCTTTTGCTATATGAAGTCGGTCGGCGATTTCGTCGTCGGTCAAGTATTCTTCGGCGCACAAGTGCATGATGGTTTCCTGTGTGACGGTGAGGGTCGGCTTGAGTGCGGACCGGTTTTTGAGCTGTATATGGGCGACGAGCGGGGTTCCGAAACCGTCCATGGTCTGCCCTCGGACGATGCGCGGAATGTATTGGGTGAATTGTTCGATGCTGCTTTTGTCGACAAGTCCTTGTGCTCCGGATTCGATGGCACTGTTTCGGTATCGGTTGAGGCTGAAACTGGTCATGGCCAGAATGGGCGTGCTATTGTTGGTGAGGCGTATACGTTTGCAGATGTCTGGTCCCTGCAAGCCCTCGAGCGACATGTCGAGCAATATGATGTCGTATTGGTTTCCGTACGCTCTGCACAGTGACAGAGCTTTCGTGCCGTCGGTGACGTCGTCGGCGACATAGGCGTTGGGGAGTGCTTTGCTGAGCAGTGCAGTGAGCGCTTCGATGGCCCGCTTGTCATTATCGACCATGAGAATACGCGGATGAACAACGATGTGACTCATCTACACACTCCTTGCTTTATGAAACGCAACGAAAACGTATTCACCGGCACCACTTTACGATAGGATGGGGCAAATCGAAGACAAAGTGATTTGAGGATTTGACGATAGCAAAGCGGTATTAGTTGAAGAACGGTATGGGACTGATACTGGAACAAGTAACATTACAACTATTGTCCCGATAAGGATGTCATTCATATTTACCTTTCTAAGACGCCATGCTTCACCGTACATCAGGATGATGAAATGTATGAAGTGAGTCATACGCAATACGTGTATCTTTTATGCGCAAAATGATGGAAAAAAGTTTTTATTGGGAAAAATACTCAATTTAAGTATCGTCAGCTTTTCTTTGAGCAGCATTCCTTGCTATATTGTCCTCGGTCATTCTTAAAGGAAGGAAGAAAAATGAAAAAGGAAACGCTTTCTATGCTTTCTGGATGTGCGGCTTTTGCCATGGTGCTCAGTTTGGGGGCACCTATGGCCCAAGCGGCTGCGGGCAACATAGATAACGCAAGAATCAATGGATCTTGGAATTATTCGTGGACAAAATCTACTGCGAGTGTATGGGCGAGAAAACCTGTGTATACAGGGTATGCGCAGGCATGCCAAGACGGTGTTTGCTTCACTGGACATACGACGCAACGTATACAATCAACGACTGCTGTAGCATACGGTAGCGCGAGTAATCATACTGATAGCGCCAGGGTATGGGGCTGATGGCAGATGCTGCATCGATTTCGGATCATTCCTCTAATTAGCGTAGTTGGCTTGACGTTATCATTGATGTCTTGCGCGTCTATCGTAGATGGACAAAAAGGCGAGGAAGTTGAAGCTTCGTCTTCTGCTACGCAGTCGGGAGCTGCACGGCAGGGGTCAACCAGTGGACAGAAATTGGCGGCGTCGTTGAGTGAATGGATTGAACAGCGGGAATCGCAAGGTAATATCGCTGAATCGCAGAAAACGATATTGGACAAAGCCAAGAGTACGGGTGAGATTTCAACGTCGGATTATGAGAAAGCCTGGTCCGATTACCGGCAATGCATGATCGACAAAGGATATAAGGAAATCAAACTCATCAAATATCCGAGCGGACTCTATGCCGAAGCTGGACACAAACAGGGGACGACCATTCAGGAATCCCGATATTCCGATGATTCCACGGAATGCGGCGATGAGTATGTTGCAGATGTGCAGGATGTGTACGGCATTATCGTAGGCAATCCGAATCTGTATGCCGATCAAGCGCAAGCCGTGGTCGATTGTTTGCATAGAGACTCGCTCGTGCCGAAGGACTATACCGTAAGCCGGTTCAACAAGGAGTTTTCCGGAACGGATGGCAACACGTCGTTTGACATGCAGAACCTGCAAGTGCGCAGTTGCCTTGTGTCGAACGGCTACAACGTGGGATATGCGACCGACGATACGGAACAGTTGTGGTGAGAAGGTACGTGATTCCAGGGGAATCATGGTGATGTATTCGCTGATGGTGCTTGTTGGTTGTGAGTGAAGGGGGTATATGTGAGTATGACGCGACGATTCGGAATGAAGCAAAGAACGGGTGGGAAGCGTTCGAAGTGCACTGCTGTGACTTGGACTCTGCTGGCGGCTGTCACGGCAGCCTGTATTACGGTCGGATCCTGCGCATTGTGGCTGCCTGACCGCACTCCGACATTGCTCAGTTCGGTGGGGGAGAGGACTGTGGCTCCCGCCAGCGTACAGGAATACGCGGGTATGCAGCAGGTTACCGTGGTGCCCGCTATTTCCAGTGACCGTGACCTTTCCGGCAATGCGAGTGGCATGGTCACCGCAGACTGGTCCGGCAATGGCCTGACTTCAGGCAAAGGTGCCTACCAGGTGAACGATCGCACGGTAGTGGCGTTGAACACCGCAACCCCCTTGTATCGCGATTTGAAGACCGGAGACACCGGCGGCGATGTGCTCGCCCTGAATAATGAACTCAGCTTACTTGGCTACAACAGCGTTCCCGGATCGGATACCTATTGGCGGGCCACATCGGACGGGTGGAAGCAGTTGATGGCCGACAACGGCAATACGTCGGACGGATCATTGTCATTGGCCGACACATTGTGGATTCCCGAACACGAAGTCGCAGTTGCCGAGTGGAACGCAACCGCCGGATCCATGGTGACGGGCGGCACCGCAATCGGCAAAATCCCCGGATCATTGACGAAACTCACCATCAAAAACGGCACCGCATCCGCGCAGGACCGCACGTTGACGATATTCGGCATTACGGGAACATTGCCAGCCAATACCACTGAAATCACGGATGCCGGGTTCCTGCAACAAGTCGAAGCGAACAACAGCTACCAATCCGTGGACGTGGAATCCAAAAAAGCGGGATTGGACGCCACTCTGGCCTTGAGCGAACGGATGCGAGTGCTGCGCGTTCCCGCCGGCGCGGTATTCGGCATCAACGGTTCAACCGGTTGCATCGTGCCCAAATCCAATAACCATGGCAACACTCCCGTGAAAGTGTCGATCGTGGGAGGCGAACTTGGCGTGAGCCTCGTACAAGCCAACAGCGAAGACATCACTTCGATATCCAATGTGGAAATTGGCAGCGGACTCAACAATCTCACCTGCGAGTAGACGATTATGCGATTACGATCGGTGCTTTCCGAAGCGTTACGAAATATTGGTGCGGGAGTGAGTCATGCGATGCTCATGTTCGCAGCGGTATTGTTCGCGTCTACATTGCTCGGCGGATACGAGGCCGTCAATGTGGTGGGGCTTGAAACCGAGGCGGTGCAACGCATCAACGCCTACGCCGACGTTAACGCCATCGTCGGGGGAACGGTGGACGGAGCCGCATGCGACAGGCTCGCCAACGCTGGCGGCGGTGTGATGGGCACCTTGGCCGGTGCGATGCGTGCCGGTCAACAGATTGTGCCGCTTGCCACGCCCGGCAAGGATATATCGTCGTATGAGGTGACGCCCGGCATGATCAGGATGATCGCCGGGAACACGAAAACCGATGTGTCCGGCGTGTGGGTTTCTACCGACGTGGCCAAGGATTTTGGTCTCACCAAAGGCAGCGTAATGCAGACCGAACAGGGAACGATGAGCGTCGCAGGCGTGTTTGATTGGCCGAATGATGGTCGTGACACGCGATTCGTCTACGCGTTCCTTGTGCCTGTATCCGCGTCGAATGGCACGTTCGACGAATGTTGGGTCAGACAGTGGCCGCAAAGCGGGCAGACGGGGGATTTGTTGTATTCCACGCTGGTTGCGTCGGGTTCGTCATCCAATGCCGGCGTAACGCAGGTGAATAAGAGTTTCGATTCGCATTACGATGCGCAAGCTTCGTACGGGCAGCGTATGACCCGTTGGATGCCGTGGCTGGGGTTGGCTGTGGGGCTGATGTTCGGCGCGTTCAGCGTACGTCATCGTAGATTGGAATATGCTGGCGCATTGCATTCAGGGCAGTCCAAAGGTGCGCAATTGCTGGAAATCACTGCGGAAACGATGATTTGGAGCGGTTTGGCGTGTGCCTCTTCAGTCGCGCTGTTGGGCGCGTATTGCGTTCGCATGAGCAGCGCCGATGCGATGACCGTATGGTTGGGTGCGATGCGCACGCCATGTGCGATATTCGCTGGAGTGATGGTATCAAGCGTGCTCGTCGGTATGACGATATGTGAAACGCAGTTGTTCCGTTTCTTCAAGCAACGCTAAACATCGCTAACCATGGTTCGGTTGAGAATGATTTCGTTAGGTCCCATTGCCGTCAATACTGGAAAACTGCAAGTATCGACGGCAATGGAATACGAAGGATGATATGCGTTAGCTCAACGCTTTCTTGATGCGCTGCAGGCTGATTGGCTTCGGCGTGCCCAGTTCCTGCGCCCACAGTGATACGTAGAATTCCTCAAGCATCCAACGTGCGGTGGCCGCCTGCTTCATCAACGCCTCATGACGCGGACCTGCAGGCTCACGCTCGGCCTTCGCCATGGCCTTGTCAGCCAACTGCTTGGCCTCATCAGCCTCCCAAGCCCAACGCACATCACGATTCTTGTCGTTCTTCGCCTTACCTAAACGAAGCATGTCAGCATGCAGATACCGTTCAATCGACGCCAACGCATCTGGGGGAGTCTTACCAATGAATCCCGGATACACCAGCGTGGCGATATGCTCACGAATCGACTGCAAAACACTCAACATCGGCAGATCAGCCTTGCCTGACACGGCTTTATCAACCTCCGCATACCGCTTCAAAATAGCGATCACATCATGCGCAACCGCGTATACGGTATCTTCGAACACTTCACGCACATCAAGCACCGCATTCGCCAACGCCTCATCATCCGGCAATTCGTCAACATTCGGCAGCAAACGCTTCACCGCAGCCAACTGCAGATCCTCAGTAAGATCCTTCGTGGACTGATATGGCGCGGACGCCAACATCAACGCCTCCGCACCCAACCAACGCGACGAAATACGTTCGCTCGGCATACGCAAAACATCAAGCGCACCGCGCCACAGCATGGTGGAACGAGTTTCGGTAGTGGCACCAGCCTTATGCAGCAGATTGGCCTGCTCCACAAGCTTGCCCTGATTTCCAGCGTTTTCCGCCTGCTTCTTTACCATCTGCCGTGCGGAAGCCTCAGCTTGCTCCGCAAACTTGCGCTGCAACTCCACCAACGATTTGCCCGAGCCAAGCACCTTGACAGGGCCCCGCGCATGACGCCTGCCATGCTGACTCTTGCGACTCGGAGGCAACTGCTGCTCCACCGAGAACGTCACGCGCAAATACGGCGTGAGCTTGCTCCACAATTCACCAGTCAACACTTCAGGGTGAATCTGCGCGCCAACGATGCTGATTGCCGCCTGCGTGAACGTATGAGGCAGATCCGGCCACGCGGCCACACCCTCTGCATTGGCAGGAGCAAGATTCGGCTTCTGCTGGTTACCGGAACCAGGCAGATCCGGATACCTCTCATCAATCCATGCACGAATCTTACGAGCCGTATCAGGAGCGGGAACAAACTGCACGCGCAACGTCTTCGGCAACGACTTGATCATGCCGACAATCAACTCATCCAACAATCCGGGAACATTCCACGTGAATTGTTCCGGTGTCAAACGAGACAACACCTTCAACGGCACATGCACGGTCACGCCATCGTTTGGATCATGCGGATCATACACATAACTCAACCGCAAATCGATAGGGGAGCCGTCCGTACCTAACGTATGCCAATGATCCGGATAATCAGCCAACGACACTGACTCGGCATCAGCAAGACGCTCCACCTTCTCCGGATCAAAATCCAACAAATCCGGCTGCTCATCATGCTTTGACTTCCACCATTTCGCAAGATCCGCAACCGACGTGACAGTATTGGGAATCACCGAATTATAAAAATCGAACAGATCCTCATCACTGACCGTCTGCGCCATCTGACGTGTACGACTCGCGTCATCGGCGGCATCCTCCAACACATCGCGATTCTTCGCAATGAAATCGTCATACGAGAACCGCTGCTGAATATCGCCCTCGACCAAACCCTGACGAATCAGAAAATCACGGGCCTCCAGCGGATTGATACGACCCCACTGCACCGTACGATCCTGTACGATTGGCAAACCATACAACAGTACCTTCGCGCTCGCCACCGCGGAACCACGCGAGCCTGACCAATGCGGATCCGCATACGTGGTTCGCGTCAACGAACCCGCCAACGGTTCAGCCCAAGCAGGATCGATCTGGGCGGAATATCGCGCCCACAAGCGGCTCGTTTCCACCAACTCCGTGCTCATCACCCATTGCGGTGTCGACTTGGCAACCGCGGAAGCCGGGAACAATGCGAAATGCGTGCCACGCGCACCCTGATAATCATTCTTCGCCATCTTCTGCGCGCGCTTCATGGCACGCGCACGGGCAGCGCCCTTCAAGCCAGCGAAATCAGATGCCTTCGGTTCACGCACGATCTGCATGCCCATCATCGACAACAAGCCCGAAAGCATCGACGTATGAATACCCTGCGCATCCCACGAACAACACAACGAATGCGCAGCCTGCTGATTCGACGGAAGCTGACGAATCTCAAGCGGCGGACGCGAAGCCGGAATCGGATCGCCAACCTTGAACTTGAATTCCTTGCACATCTCACGCAACTGCGTGACCAGATCCTTCCACTGACGGATGCGCAGCCAACTCAAATACTCAGTCTTGCAAATCCTACGAAGCGCGGAATTGCTCGGCTCGCCATCAGCTTGGAACACGCGATCCCACAAGTTCAACGCGGTCAGAAAATCACTGGACGGATCGGCATACCGGTTGTGAATGCGGTCGGCCTCCTCACGATTCTCATCCGGACGTTCGCGGGGATCCTGCAAACTCAGGAACGCGACCACCACCAGCACTGCGGCCAACGTGTTCGGCGTGGTCGACTTCGCAGCCTCGATGATCATACGGCCCAAACGCACGTCGATCGGAATGCGTGCAAGCATGCGACCCGTATGCGTCAGCACAACCTCGCCATGCTTGCGCGCCACGGCCTTCAACTCGGTCAACTCATTGAAACCGTCAGACACCGCCTTCATATCAGGCGGATCGATAAAGCCGAAATCCGTAACATCCTGCGCGGTACGAGCCACACCCACCGACAGCATATGCAATACGACCGCACCCAACGACGTGCGCAGAATCTCAGGCTCCGTGAATTCCGGGCGCGTCTCGAAATCCTCACGAGAATACAAGCGAATCGCAATACCATCGGCAATACGACCGCAACGACCCGAACGTTGGTTCGCACTCGCTTGACTAATCGGTTCAATCGGAAGCCGTTGCACTTTCGCGCTCTTCGAATAACGTGAAATACGAGCGGTGCCAGGGTCGACCACATAACGAATGCCCGGCACCGTCAACGACGTTTCGGCCACATTCGTAGCGATCACAATACGCTGATGGTCGTGCGGCTCAAACACGCGATGCTGCTCCTTGGCGGACAACCGCGCGAACAGCGGCACGATCTCAATCGCATCAGGACGACGCATATCAATGGCACGCGGACCATAATGATGACGCAACGCATTCTCAAAATCATGAATGTCGCGCTCGCCCGAAGCGAACACGAGAATATCGCGCGGGCCACGGTCATGACTCGAATGAATCACCAACTCGGCACAGGCGCGCGCCACCGCCGTCGGCATGTCAACGTTCGGCTCGCGGGAATCCTTCGCGTCGGGAGCGGCCGACAACGTTTCATAGTCGGCATCGCCCGGCATCGCGCCCGTTTCAAAACCGGGTACGGAACGCATCAACGCCGGAGCGGTACCCAGCGGTTCATACACGACCTGCACGGGGTAGGTTCGCCCCGAAACCTCGATAACCGGCACTTTCGTATGCAAAGCATGTTCGAAATGCTCCTGGAACTTCACCGAATCAATCGTCGCCGACGTGATTACCAATTTCAGGTCACGGCGTTTCGGCAATAGCGCAGTCAAATAGCCGAGCAGAAAGTCGATATTGAGACTACGTTCGTGCGCCTCGTCGATAACGATCGTATCGTATTGCATCAGTTTCGGATCGCGTTGAATCTGCGCCAACAGAATACCGTCGGTCACCACGCGAAGACGGGTCTTCGGTGAGCTCTCATCGGTGAAACGCACCTGATAGCCGACCTCGTCACCCAAACGCACGCCCATCTCCGAGGCGATACGTTCGGCCACGGTACGCGCGGCCAACCTACGCGGCTGCGTGTGCACAATCTGCCTGCCATGCGATCCACGGCCCAATTCCAACAGAATCTTCGGCAGCTGCGTGGTCTTACCGGAACCCGTCTGACCAGACACAATCACGACTTGGCTCGACTTCACCGCCTCGGCAATATCGTTACGTGCAGCGGAAACCGGCAGTTGGGAAGGATATTCGAATTTCATGCCTTCATAACCTCGATAACGCGGAAGCCCTTCGAACTCGCGTACTTACTTACCTCATAACCATCGCCAAGCTGCGTGGCAAGCCACGGAATCAACGAATCCGACCCCAAATTCTTCTGCACCACCAAATAGGCGGCACCACCCGCATTCAAACGTGGCAGCCACGTCATCAACAACTCATGCAGCACATCCTTGCCAACACGAATCGGCGGATTCGACCAAATCAGATCAAACGTCACATTCGAAGGGATCTCATCGGCGGTGACCGCATGAACGTTCCTCACACCATTGAGCTCGGCATTGCGACGCGTCAGATCCAACGCGCGTTCATTCACGTCCAACGCCCAAATATCAGCCTTCGGCGAAGCAAAACCAAGTGTCAACGCAATCGGACCCCAACCGCAACCCAAATCAAGGAACGTACCCTCCTCAGGAGGCTCCGGAGCCTGACGAAGCAGCACGGACGTTCCCAAATCCACGCGATTGCCGGAAAACACGCCATTGGAAACCTCAACATCGGCCTCATTGCCTCGCAACACAACATGCAGCCTCTTACGTACATCCTTCGACTGCGGATCAGCCGCGAAATACTGTTCGGCCTGTGCCATACCCACTCCTTGCAAACGCTCGCCTCCGGTATCACGCAAGCCACGCTCATCCACGTGGCGAATGCCCGATACCCATGTCTCTAGAGAATGATGATAATAAAGACACCATAGTTTAACCGTGAGAGGTGCCATTGAGCCAAGAAAACGACATCGAGCATAGCATGAGCGCCAACGACGTGTCAGGAGTGCTCGCCGACCAGTCCGAAGTGCTGCTTGATACCAACGGCGAGAACCATTTCAACGAATCCCATGACGAACAATGGCAGGAACGCGAATCCCGCAATGCGTTGAAGCATGTGTCCGGACTCGGCGAAATACAAGACGTCACCGAAGTCGAATACCGAAAAGTCCGCCTCGAACGCGTCGTGCTCGTCGGCGTGTGGTCCAGCCGTGAAACCACACAAGCACAGGCCGAAGAATCATTGCGAGAACTTGCCGCGCTCGCCGAAACCGCCGGCGCCGTGGTATGCGACGGCCTGCTGCAGCATCGTATCAAGCCGGACGCAGCTACATACGTTGGCTCCGGTAAAGCCCGCGAACTCGCCGGAATCGTGGCGCAAGAGGAAGCCGATACCATCGTTGTGGACGACGACCTGCCGCCAAGCCAACGCCGCGCCTTGGAAGACGCCACCAAAGTGAAGGTCGTGGATCGCACTGCCGTGATCCTCGACATTTTCGCCCAACATGCGACCTCTCGCGAAGGCAAAGCCCAAGTGGAACTGGCACAACTCCAGTACATGCTGCCACGACTGCGAGGCTGGGGCGGATCACTGTCACGACAGGCGGGCGGCCGCGCCGCAGGAGACGCCGGCATCGGCTCGCGAGGACCTGGCGAAACGAAAATCGAAATGGACCGTCGTGTGATCCGAAGCCGAATCGCCAAACTCCGCAAACAGATCGAACAGATGGCTCCCGCGCGTGACGTCAAACGTGGCGCTCGCCGTCGTTTCGGATTGCCGACCGTTGCCGTGGTGGGATATACGAATGCGGGCAAATCGTCGTTGACAAATCGGCTGACCGGTTCCGCGGAACTGGTGGAGAATGCGTTGTTCGCCACACTGGACACCGCAGTGCGCAGGGCGCGCGCCAAAGATGGACGTCAATATGCGTACGTCGATACCGTCGGGTTCGTGCGTCGCCTGCCTACCCAGCTGATTGAAGCGTTCAAATCCACGCTGGAGGAGGTTTCCGAATCCGATCTGATCGTGCATGTGGTGGACGGCTCGCATCCGGACCCGTTCTCGCAAATCGACGCGGTCGACGATGTGCTTTCCGACATCGACGGCGTCGAAACCATTCCCACGATTATCGTGTTCAACAAGGCCGACCGTATGGATGAGGCCACACACGAGCGTATCGAGGCGTTGATGCCAGAAGCGTACATCGTGTCGGCGTTTTCCGGCGAAGGCGTCGACGAGCTGCGTATGCAGGTGGAATCCATGCTGCCGACGCCGAACGTGCATGTCGAGGCGTTGCTGCCATACACTGCCGGTTCGCTGGTGTCGCGCGTACGTGAATATGGCAAAGTGATCAACGTCGAATACCGTGACGATGGTATGATGCTCGAAGCGGAAGTGGACGATCATTTGGCTGCGCAAATCGTGGAACAGTCAATCGGCTGAAAACCTTGCAAAACAGTGCAACGCAACGGACACAGCGTTTGTGAGCGCTCACATACTTTGTGAGGCAAATCACTTTTTCAGTACTTGCAAGTCGTGTTACAGCATGTCAAAACGTCATGCTGTATGGATAAAGTAAAGATGAAATCCTAAGAGAAAACCTGCTACTAGCGGGACATTCTTTTCTTGTAAGAGAGGTAAGCACATGGTGGATTCACCAATCAAGCCCACAAAGCTCGCTATCATCGGTGCCGGTGCAGTCGGCTCCACTCTCGCTTTCGCTGCCGCTCAGCGTGGCGTCGCACGTGAGATCGTGCTCGAAGACATTGCCAAGGAACGTGTCGAAGCCGAAGTGCTCGACATGCAGCACGGCTCTAGCTTCTTCCCGACCGTGTCCATCGCAGGCTCCGACGATCCGGAAATCTGCCGCGACGCCGACATGATCGTCATCACCGCAGGTCCGCGTCAGAAGCCGGGCCAGTCCCGCCTCGAACTGGTCGGTGCCACCATCAACATTCTCAAGGCCATCATTCCAGGTCTCGTGAAGGTCGCCCCGAATGCCATCTACATGCTCATCACCAACCCGGTCGACATTGCAACCCATGTTGCCCAGAAGATCTCCGGCCTGCCGGCAAACCAGGTCTTCGGCTCCGGCACCAACCTTGACTCCGCACGTTTGCGCTTCCTGATCGCCCAGCAGACCGGCGTCAACGTCAAGAACGTGCACGCCTACATTGCCGGTGAACACGGCGATTCCGAAGTGCCGCTGTGGGCCTCCGCCACCATCGGTGGCGTCCCGATGTGCGACTGGACCCCGTTGCCGGGCCACGCCCCGCTCGACGCCGAAGTCCGTGAGCAGATTCACCAGGACGTCAAGAACGCCGCCTACAAGATCATCAACGGCAAGGGTGCGACCAACTACGCCATCGGCATGTCCGGCGTTGACATCATCGAAGCCGTCATGCGCGACTCTAACCGCATCCTGCCGGTGAGCTCCATGCTTCACGACTTCCACGGCATCTCCGACGTCTGCATGTCCGTGCCGACCCTCCTCAACCGCTCCGGCGTCAACACCGCCATCAACACCCCGGTGTCCGACCGCGAACTCGCAGCCCTTACGCGCTCTGCAGAGACGCTGAAGGAAACCGCCGCCCAATTCGGCTTCTGATAAAAAACGCGGTAACGGAGCGTCAGCTGCGTTACACGGAATTCGACGTACTTTTGCACGCCTTCGTCTTGTGTGCCTTGCCGATGCAAGCGTTGCTGCGTTTTTTGTTTGTTTTGACTATTGACAGACGGATGATGAGTCGTTAGACTGCAAGCAGAAATAACGGAAACCCCAGCCTTTGGCTGGGGTTTCTTGCGTTTTACAAGCAATGAAAATGGTATTGAGAAACAATTTCAATAAGTTCCTCAATTAATTAGGTTGAAGGATTGCATACATGGCACATGACCACACGTACGGAACAATGGCGAACACGGGAGCAGAACATCAAAAACGACTCATGATGTCACTGGGGCTCACCTCGACTGTATTCATCGCGGAAGTCGTCAGCGCAATCATCACCGGATCATTGGCACTGCTCGTAGATGCAGGCCATATGCTCACTGACATGTCCGTACTCATCGCATCAACCGTCACTGCGATACTGATGCAACGCAAACCCAGCAACAAACGCACTTGGGGATGGGCACGGCTCGAAGTGCTCACCGCGGCAGTCGGAGCCCTCATACTCTTCATCGTCGGCATCTACGCTCTCGTGGAAGCAGGCATGAGACTTTTCGGAGGAGCTGCTGACGAAATAAACGATGTGCGACTATTGCTCTTCATGGGTATACTCGGCCTTGCCGCCAACGTCGGATCAATCTTCATCCTCGCATCGCAAAGCGAAGACAACATGAACATGAAAGCGGCGTTCCTCGAAGTTATGAACGATGCCCTGGGATCCGTAACCGTAATCGTATCGGCAATCGTACTCATCTGCACCGGCTGGGCCGGCTTCGACGCGGTTGCCGGCGGCATCATCGCGCTCATGATGATTCCACGCGCCATCAAGCTCCTGCACAATGCGGTCCGCGTGCTCTTGGAAGAAACGCCCAACGGACTTGACCTTGACGAAGTGCGGGCCCATTTGGAACAAGTGCCACATGTTATTGCCGTGCACGACCTTCACGCCAGCACCGTATCCACCGGCATGCCGATCCTCATGGCACATGTCGTGGTCGAACGAGACCTCACCATGAAGGAGGCTGCGGAAATACTCGCCCAACTACAGGGCTGTCTGCGTGAGCATTTCCCCGTATCAGTGCCACACACTACCTTCCAGCTCGAACCGGAGGGGTACAGTTCGGCGAGCAAATCCGAAATGCATTCCTGACCAACGAAGCCTGCTGTGTTATGAAAAACCGCGCTTTTGGACGTGAAATCAAATGTTTGACTTCACGTCCAAAAGCGCGGTTTTGTAAAGGGCGAGACGATCATTATGCCTTAGATCTTGCGGAGTACGGTAACCACCTTGCCCATGATTTCAGCATGCGTGCCATCAATGGGGGAGTAAGCGGGATTGTGCGGAATGAGCCAGACATGACCGTGATCCTTGCGGAACGTCTTCACTGTGGCCTCATCGTCGAGCAGTGCCGCCACAATATCTCCGTTCTCCGCGGTATTCTGCTCGCGTACCACCACAAAATCGCCGTCGCAAATGGCCGCGTCGATCATGGAATCGCCGTGCACCTCAAGCATGAACAGATTTCCGGTACCGGTGAGCCGTTCGGGCAGTCGCATCACATCGTCCACATGCTGTTCGGCGGTGATGGGCACTCCCGCGGCGATGCGCCCCACCAAAGGAACATCTCGTGAGGCCATGATGGAACCGCTGGAATCGGATTGGCCTGGGAATGGAATGACCCGTGCCACCTTGTTCGGCGAGGATTCATCGTCAAAGCTTACGACTTCAATAGCCCTGCCCTTGTTCGCATTCATGCGAATAAAACCCTTTTCGTCAAGCACTTGCAGCTGGTGTTTGACGGATGACGGACTTTTCAGCCCTGCGGCTTCGCCGATTTCGCGGAACGAAGGGGCGAAACCCTGTTCCGCCAGATGCTTTTTGATGGCGCCGAGCACCTTGCGCTGGCGATCGGTCAGCGTGCTTTCATCCGGACGCTCAGCATCCTTTTTGGGTGTGAATGGGACGGTGCTCACGATGGGCTCCTTTCAGGTCTCAGGTAAGCATAACGCGAAACGCTGAGGAAATCAAACATCTGTTCGAGGTGTGTTTGCGATTATCGAACGCATGTGCCATACTTAGAACGTACATTCGATGAAACGGCTGTTCGAGAAGGAGTGGCGTGATGTTTCGGATACGTTGGACGAGCTGGTGCTTGAATAATCTGGATTCTGTTTCGTTAAGGGCCGGGCAAGGGCTTATCGTTCCTGACGAGGTATAACTCACGTGGGATTGGCCTAGTTCAATGGCTCAGGCTATTCTTGACACCATGCATTGCCCTTTTTGTCAGAATCCAGATACCAAGGTGGTCGATACCCGCATTAGCGATGATGGCCACTCCATTCGCCGTAGGCGAGAGTGCCCGAAATGTTCCAAGCGTTTCACCACGCTGGAGACCACCATGCTGTTGGTGGTGAAGCGTTCTGGCAACGTCGAACAGTTCGATAGGAACAAGGTGATTTCCGGCGTTAGAAAAGCATGCCAGGGTCGCCCGATCAAGGAAGACGATTTGAAAGCTCTCGGTCAGCAGGTTGAAGAGGATCTTCGTGCTCGGGGGCTTGCCCAGGTCAAGTCCGACGAGGTCGGCAAAGCCATTCTGAAACCGTTGCGTGATCTTGACGAGGTTGCCTACATGCGTTTCGCCAGTGTGTATCAGAACTTTGAGAATCTTGGGGATTTTCAGAATGCGATTAATGAGCTGAAAGCTGACGCGCTGAAGTAGTTTGGGCAGTCGCTATTGAAACGTGCGGCAATGCGTTGTCTTGTCAAGGATGGACTAGGTGACGCAAAAGTTGGGCGATTACGGCAATGACATGAAGGTTTATGCATTGTGGGGGTTCCAGCCGCTTAGGCTGGAACCCCCACAATGCATAAATGCCGTATTGCAGACCGTCAGCTGATTACACGCATGCGGATCGTGCCTTCAATGGCCGCAAGCTCGTCCAAAGCCTTCTGGCTCGGGCGCTGCGCCACATCAGTGACCACATAGCCGATTTCGCCTTCGGTGCCAAGCGCCTGGGCCGCGATATTAATGTTCTCTTCTCCAAGAGCATGGTTCACCTTGGCAAGGACGCCAGGCAGATTCGCATGAAGATGCGCGATGCGGAAGTTCGAACGGATATCGGACAAGGTGATCTGCGGAAGATCAACCGACAACATCGTGGAACCCTTGAACCAATAATCCTCAAGACGTTGTGAAACGAACTGGCCGATGGATTTCTGCGCTTCAAGCGTGGAGCCGCCAATATGCGGGGTCAGAATCATATTGTCTTCATCGGCAAGGTTCGTCAAGAATTCATCGCCGCTTTTCTTCGGCTCTACAGGGAACACATCCACCGCAGCGCCCGAAATATGACCGGAATCCAAATGCTTCTTCAACGCGTCCAAATCCGCTACGAAACCGCGGGACAGATTGATGAAAATCGAATCCTGCTTCATATGGGCGAACTGGTCCTCACCGAAGAAACCGGTATTGGACTTGCGGCCATCGACATGCAAAGTGACCACATCGGACTGCTCGAGCAGCTCGTTCAGCGTGGAGCAACGGTGAGCATTGCCCATGGCAAGCTTCTCTTCGATGTCGTAGAACACCACACGCATGCCAAGCGCCTCGGCGATGACGGAAAGCTGGGAGCCGATATTGCCGTAGCCGATGATACCGAGCGTCTTGCCTCGCACCTCGTGGGAGCCGGAAGCGGACTTATCCCACATGCCATGCTTCATGTGATGGGTGTGCGCGGGAATGCGGCGCATCAGGCAGATGATATCGCCGATGACCAGTTCCACCACGGAGCGGGTGTTCGAATATGGAGCATTGAATACGGCGATGCCATGCTTGCCCGCATAGTCAAGATCGACCTGATTGGTACCTATGCAGAAGCATCCGACCGCGGTGAGCGTCGGACGGGCATCGATGACCTTGCGGGTCACGCTGGTTTTGGATCGGATACCCAGGAGGTCAACGCCTTCCAGAGCGTCGATGAGTTCGTCTTCGTTGAGAGCGCCTTTGAGGCACTCGACTTCGAAGCCGTGGTCACGTAGCGACTGCGCCGCGTCGGGATGAATGTTTTCAAGTAACAATGCTTTAGGCATGATTCCTACCTTATAGCTTGAGCAGTTTTTCGTCAGCATTTGTCCGGACTATAAGCAGACGTTGCGTCGGTCTGGTCATGGCGACGTACAGATCGGCGGCTGCCACAATGCGCGAAGGAGCGTTCTCCTCGATGATTCCCGGCTGCACCACCATCACCGCGTCATACTCCAGTCCCTTCACCATTTGGGTGGAGCAGACGGTCACCTGCTCATCCCAGGAGCTTTGCGCATCAAGACGGTCGAATTCCTTTGCCGGCAATGTTTCACGCAACTGTTCGTACACGCGCCTACGCAGTGGCTTGACCATATCATCAGGAGCAATGATGGCCACACGTCCAGTGCCGTCGGCGGATATGTACGAACGAACCAGATCGACGGTCTGTTGCGCCACGGCGTCGAAAATCAGACTTTCATCAGCCAAGGTGAGACGCTTGACCGAATCAGGCACGCCGCGAACCGCATTGACGGTGGAGATATACAAGCCTTCGGCGGCCGCGAAATCGCAGGCGAGTTGCGATACTTCCTTTGGATTACGGTAGTTGATCGTCAATTCGTTGAGCTGCCAATTGCGAGGTCCGAACAGAGGATCCATCATGCGTCGCCACGAACGGGTGCCTCCCAATGCGGACGTTTGCGCTACGTCGCCCACAATGGTGAACGAACGCGACGGGCAACGGCGGATGAGCATACGCCAATCCATGGCGGTGAGCTCCTGAGCCTCATCGACGACGATATGGCCATACGTCCATTCGCGGTCCGAAGCGGCGCGCTGCGCGGTGAGCTCGGCGTCCATACCATTGATGTTGTCCACCAACATTTGCGAGGTGACGATGCCTGAACCGATGCCGGCCTGCGCCAACGTGTCTTGCGCGAATTGCTCTTCTTCGGCGCGTTTGGCGTCCAACTCCTTTTGACGGGCGACCGCCTTCGGGTCGGGACCAAGCAGCTCCATGGCCTCATCTAACAAGGGAACGTCGCTGACTGTGAACGGCGATCCCTTCGGACGCGTCAGCGCTTCGATGTCTCGTTCCTCAAGCCAAGGTGCGAAACGGCGAAGCTGCTGCGGCTTGCAGAACAATTGGTCGACCAGCCATTCGCCGGTCATCGGCAGCCAGGCGAGATTCAACGTCTTACGCAGCGCATCGTTCATGCGCAGCTGCTGCATCACATCCGTCAACTCGGCCTGTTCCGGCTCGTAATCAAGTTTGTCCACATAACGGTTGCGCATGGCGATCAGCATGCTGTGCACGAAGGTTTCGCGTGCTTTGTTGTGCTGCTGTCGCGTGCGCTTGGCGTCGGTGATGGCCTGCTCGATATCCGTACGCACGATGGGCACAGTGAATCCGTTGACGCGAATCGACGGCAACTGCGAAGGAACACGTTCCCTTGCTGCGACGGCGTTGGCGATGGCCTTGGCCATGCGTCGGTCGCCCTTGAGTTTTGCTGCGAACGGATCGTCATGCGCTGTCGCGATTACGCCGGGAATGAGATCGGCGATGGTGCGGCTGACCACTCCGGTCTCGCCAAGGGAGGGCAGCACCTGGTCGATGTAGTGCAGGAACGTGGAGCTCGGGCCGACCACCAGCACACCGGAACGTTCGAGCATTCTGCGATGCGTGTAGAGCAGATATGCCGCACGATGCAGGGCGACGGCGGTTTTGCCGGTACCCGGACCGCCCTGCACCACCACGGCCTGATTGAGGCCCGCGCGGATGATACGGTCCTGTTCGGCCTGGATGGTGGCCACGATGTCGGTCATCTTGCCAGTGCGTTTGGCGTTCAATGATGCAAGCAGCGCGCCTTCACCGGTTAGCGTGCCGTCCGAGGACGCTTGGCCCACTTGGTCGGAATGCACATCAAGCACCTCATCTTCGACGCCGACCACTTCACGGAAACTCAGCGTGATATGGCGACGCATCACGATATCGCCATGATGTGAAGGCGTCGCCTCGTAGAACGGGCGTGCCGCGTCGGCTCGCCAATCGGTGAGGATCGGCTCATGGTGCTCGTCGGACAATCCGATACGACCGATGTACCGGTGCGCGCCGTGAACATCATCGAGCCTACCGAACACCAGACGGTCTTCGACCGCACGCAACTGGGTGAGACGGTCCTCGTACATGGTGGCGAAGGAGTCGCGTTCGGTGCGTTGCGTGGGCGAACCGTGCGAGCCAGCTGCGCGCACGGTGTCGAGACGGGCGCGAGCTTGAGCCCGTAGGTCGTCCAAGCGACCATAAGCGCGGCTGACGGCCTGTTGTTCTTCACGCAACTGGGCGGAATAACTCGACATCTACAATCCCTTCCTCACAAAACTTAGGCACTCCAATGTACCCCGAGGCTTCTACGAAAACGTTATTGCCAAGCGAAAAAGTGATGTTTCTGGGACAGGATGACGAATGAATTTCGATGGGGTTTGTTCATTGTGGGGAGAAACGTCCTTTTATTTGCTGATTTTTTCCATTTATGTGGGGATTTATGGTGACCTGTGGGGTAAAGTGGGGAAAGAGTCTCGGGCCTGAGGTGTTCCTGTGTGTCGGATAAGGAGGTGTGGTGATGGTTCAAAGCGTTGAAACCACGCCATTCTCCGAGGACGATGCAATGCAGGCGGGCGGCATGATGGCGGGATTGCCGCCATTGCTGCTGGGAACATACACTCCAAAAATCGACGCCAAAGGACGCATGGCACTGCCTGCGAAATTTCGCAGTCAATTGGGATCGGGCATGGTGATGGCCAGGGGGCAGGAGCGCTGCGTTTACCTGTTGCCCCAATCGGAATTTCGCCGGATTGCGTTGCAGATTCAGCGTACATCCATGGGCAACAAGGCTGCGCGCGACTATTTGCGCGTATTTCTTTCCGGTGCCGTTGATCAGGAGCCGGACAAGCAAGGACGTGTGCTCGTGCCGCAGATGTTGCGCGATTACGCGAATTTGGGAAGCGACATTGTGGTGATTGGTGTGGGAACCCGAGCTGAGATTTGGAATAAGCAGGCATGGGAGGAATATCTCGCCGACAAGGAGCAGGGATATTCCGATATTGCCGATGACGTATTACCGGCGGTGGAATTCTGATGACAGATGTGACAACGATTCATCAGCCAGTGTTGCTGCGTGACTGCGTGGATCTGGTGGCGCCTGCATTGGCGAAGCCAGGGTCGATCGCCGTGGATTGCACGCTTGGCTTGGCCGGGCATTCCACGGCATTCCTTAAAGCGAGCCCGCATGCTCGCCTGATTGGCATCGACCGAGACACTGAGGCCCTTGCGCTTGCCACGCAGCGAATGCAGATGGAAGGCCTTGCCGACCGCTTCATACCTGTGCATGCCGCATTCGACGATTTCGCGCAAGTGCTTGATGATCAGGGAATCGATCAAGTGAACGCCGTGTTCATGGATTTGGGATTGTCGAGTCTGCAGATCGATGAGACGGAACGGGGATTCTCGTATTCCCACGATGCGCCTTTGGACATGCGTATGGACGTGACCCAGCCATTGACCGCTGAGCAGGTGCTTGCCGATTATTCGTTTGCCGATCTGGTGCGCATTTTCCGTACGTATGGGGAGGAACGCTTCTCCAAGCAGATCGCCCGTGAAATTGTGCGTAGGCGTGAGATCGAGCCGTTGACCACATCAGGGCAGCTTAACCGTCTTGTGGATGAGGTTGTGCCGCAGGCGCACCGTCCTGCAGGAAATCCCGCAAAACGAGTGTTCCAAGCGCTGCGTATCGAAGTCAACGGTGAGCTCGACAAATTGGCGGGGACACTGCCCCAGATCGCCAACCATCTCGCGGTGGGAGGGCGTTTGGTGGTGGAGTCGTACCATTCACTGGAAGACAAAACCGTCAAAACATTCATGAACCAAGGTCTGAAAGCCGACGTGCCTGCGGACATGCCGGTGATTCCGCCGGATATGATGCCATTCTTCAAGGAACTCACGCGAGGCGCCATCAAAGCCGGCGACGAGGAAATCGCCATGAATCCGAGGTCGGCTTCCGTACGATTGCGTGCAGTGGAACTGACCAGACCAATTCCCGAACGCTGGCGAAAACGATTCGACCAAGGCAATAACTACGCAAGCATGAAACGACAAGGAAGGAGGGGCTGAACGTGTCCGCACCAAGAACGATCGCATCAAACGCGGCTCCCGCAGGACGCCGGAACCAAAACGAAACCGCAGGCACCACTCGCCCTGAATTGCATGTCGTAAAAGGAACACGTGCCGAAGGCAAGGGTGTCAAGCGGGGAGTCGAACAGCTCATCACATGGACTCGCACCAGAAGCACCCCATTGCTGCATTTGGTCATTGCCGTCGTTTTCCTTGGAGTCTGCCTTGTGGGATCCTTGATGCTACGCACCCAAATGGTGCAGCATTCCTTCGAAGCGAACCAGATCGAGTCGAACATCACCCGTTTGACGCAAGACGTGGAAGATGACCAGACCAAGCTTGACGAGCTTGAAGCCTCGCTGCCAAGCAAAGCTGAGGAAATGGGTATGGTGCCTCAAAAAGGTGCCTTGACGATTGATCTGAACGGCTATCAGCCAAGCGGAGACGACGCTCAGTGAATCCTTTTCGCAGCACGTACGCGCGTTTCCATAAGAAACTGCTTACAAAAACCATGGCCATCGGCGTCATTCTGGCGCTGATGGGCACGGCATGCCTCATCCAATTGGCCAACGTCCAGCTGGTCAACGGCAAAAGCATGGCGCAGGCCGCGGCGCAAAGCCGAACCATCACCGTGACATTAAAGGCGAGTCGTGGCAAAATCATGGACACGAACGGTTCGATCCTCGCACAGAGCGTGGAACGATACACCATCATCGGCAATCCCGAGGAGGCGCAGGCCTTCACGCCAACAACCTGCACCAAACAGACGGGAGACAACTGCCACCAGATCGACGGCAAACCGGTAAGTGCCACAGGAGCCGCGGCCGTGGCCAGGCTACTCGCCCCGGTACTGGGCATGGATGCTACCGAATTGGGTGCCATGCTCTCGGGAACAGGCCAATACGCGGTGCTGAAGAAAGACGTGACGCCGGCGGTTAAACGCAAAATCTCCAAGCTCAATTTGGGCGGTATCGTCTATGCGGAACTCAGCAACGAACGCATCTATTCCAACGGAACCTTGATGGGAGCGTTGTTGGGAGGCGTCGATGGCGAAGGCAAAGGCGTTGCCGGTATCGAACAAATGGAAAACAAGACGCTGACCGGCGAAGATGGATACCAGGTCTACCAACAAGGCAACAACGGCGTCGAAATCCCCGGAACCATGACCGAATCGAAAGATGCGGTCAACGGATCCGACGTCACACTGACCATCGATCACGACGTGCAGTGGTATGTCAAAAAAGTACTGAGAGAAAGCTGCGAGAAATACAGTTCGCCATGGGGAATCGCCGTGGTGCAGGACACTCAAACAGGGGATATTCTCGCGCTCGCCGACAGCGACGAGATCGAAGCCGGCAGCGATCAGGCGAAGATGACGGTTTCCAGGGCCGTCAGCGAAACGTTTGAGCCCGGTTCCATTGGCAAGGTCTTCACAATGTCGGGCATGATCCAGCTTGGATTGCATCAGGCGTCAGACAAATTCACCGTGCCGGACCATATCACGGTGAACGGGCAGACCTACAGCGATGCGACCACCCACGGTGCCGAACACTGGACCCTTGCGGGCATTCTCGAGCAATCGTCGAACGTTGGCATGATCATCGCAGGGGAGAAGATGTCTAACGAGCAGCGATACGATTTCATCAGAAAATTCGGTATCGGCCAAGACAATAGGCTCGGACTTCCTGGCGAATCGGATGGTTTGCTATATTCGGCCGATCAATGGGATCTGCGAACCCAGAACACCGTGTTGTTTGGCCAGGCTTACACGACCAATGCACTTCAGCTGACGAATGCGGTTGCCGTGATCGCCAATAAGGGCGTCAAGAAGCCGCAGCGCATCATCAAAACGATCAGCGATGCCGAGGGACATTCCGAAGAGCAAAAGCCCAAGGGCGAGGCGACGCGCGTGATTGACGAGCAGGTGGCCTCTCAGGTGATGAACGCCATGGAATCCGTGTCCGACCATTACTCCCAGTTCATCAAGGTGGATGGTTATCGTGTCGCAGCAAAGTCCGGTACGGCGGAAGTCGCTGGTGCCGATGGCAGACTGTCGTCGATTATCAGCGATTATTCGGCGATTATTCCCGCAGACAATCCTCGCTTTGTCGTCACGGTGGTGCTGAAGGATCCGCAAGGCGTTTTTGGTGGTCTGACGGCAGGTCCGGTTACCGCGGAGATTGGTGAATTCCTTATGCAGAAGTATGAAGTGCCGGCGTCAAGTCCGCGAACTGATGCTATTCCAGTAACGTGGTGAGTATGCAAGCATGAAGAACGGAGGGGCGGAAAGATGAGCGCGGTCAGTGAGTCCATGAACAGACGAATGACATTGGGTCTGCTTGCCAGCAGATATGGCTTTGACTTGGATCCTACGTTTGCCACTGAAGTGACGATCACGTCCATTGCGGACGATATCGATTCGGTGCGGCCGGGATCGTTGTTCATGCCGTCCGCACCGGTGGATGAGCAACAGTTGCGTCAGGCTCAAGCACTTGGCGCATATGGTGCGGTGGTGCCTCATGCGTTGCGTGGTAAGACGGAAGGTATACAGATTCCTGTGATCTATGCCGAGCCGACCGCACAGCAGTTGGGTAGGCTTGCCAGCGAAATGGCGGGTAGCCCGTCCGATTCGTTGGCGGTGTTCGCCGTGGCGGGAAACGATGCGCAGGCGGTGGACCAGGGAGTGAGGGATCTTGCTGATTTCCTGCATATGCTTGGTAATCCGGTTGGTGTGATCAGCTCGGGCAATTCGCAATCGTTGGAACGATATCTCGATCTGGACTATCCATTATCGATTCTTGACGTGCAGCGTACGATGGCTGTGTGCGCTGAAGACGGTGCTGCTGCTGTGATTCTCGCTTTGAGCGAGGAGACGTTGAAAGACGACGCATTGCAGTCGGTAAGTGTCGATGTGCTTGGTTGCGATGACAATGGTCTAGGCGAAGCCGAGATCGTCAAATCGGTTGCGCGATTTGGATGCGCTGTCGGAAAGCGGACCCATATCGCCGTCCGTACGCAGGAATCCGATGTACTCGCATCGCAAGCGGCAGCGGCGTACGGGCAGACGAACAGCAGCGCATTGTCGCTGTCCATATCGATGGTGCTTGCGGCGGGTGTACGCAAGGCCAATATCAAAAGCGCGTTGCGCGTATCCCGAGATCTGAACTAGTTTCAATCGGAACGGATACGTAAAGCACACACGATAATCGCAAACAACGTGAACAGTAAACGGAACAGCAACACAGAGGAGAAAACACAGTGAGCAGCCTGACCATGATGCCAATGAGCTTGGAGGAGATCGCCCAGGCGGTTCAGGGACGGCTGATTGCCGGAACTGCGGCGGTGAATGTGCCGGTGGCCACCAGCGCATTCACCGATTCACGGCAAATCATTGAAGGTTCGGTTTTCGTAGCGATTGCCGGAGAGCGTGTGGACGGTCACGATTACGTGCCGCACGTGGGCGCTCAAGGTGCCGTTGTCGCAATAGTCGACCATGCGATCGCCGACGCCGGTGTGCCTCAGATTGTGGTGGAGAATACGGTGCTGGCCTTGGGGGCGTTGGCCAAGCACAATATCGAGCGCCGTCGCGCGCTGGGGACTCCGTTTACGGTGGTCGGCATCACCGGTTCTGTCGGCAAGACCACCACCAAGGATCTTATGAAGGCGTTGCTGTCTCATATGGGACCGACGGTCGCACCGGTCGGATCGTTTAATAACGAAATCGGCCTGCCTTTGACCTCGCTCAAAGTAAATGCCGAAACTCGTTTTCTGGTAGCGGAAATGGGTGCCAACCATGTTGGGGAAATCGCTAATCTGACGTCGCTGGTGCCGCCGGACATCGCGGTTGTGCTGAAAGTCGGCGTCGCGCATTTGGGCGAATTCGGCTCTGTGGAACGCATCGCGCAGGCCAAGTCGGAAATCATTCATGGCCTCGTTCCCGGGGGTCTTTCCGTGCTGAATGCGAACGACGAGCACGTGGCTGCGATGAGCGCCTTCGCTCCGGGCGACGTGATGTGGTTCGGACTTCCGAATGGTGATGGTGGCAATCCTGCGATCACCGCTCAGCATGTGCGTTGCGACGAGTTGGACCATCCGTCCTTCACTCTGGAAAACGGTGATGGTGAACATGCCGAAGTCACCTTGGGCATCTGCGGTCAGCATAATGTCATGAATGCGCTTGCCGCCGCTTCGGTGGCGATGCGTTTGGGCATGTCGATTGGCGAGGTCGCATCAGCATTGTCGGATGTGACGGCCATCAGCCCCCATCGTATGGCTGTTTCCACCGTGAACAAGCAGGAAACGTCATTCACGCTGATTGATGATTCATTCAACGCCAATCCTGATTCCATGAAAGCTGGTCTTGACGGATTGCTGCGTTGGAAGGCTGGTTCCGAAAGCCAGCCATTCCGTATTGCGGTGTTGGGCGCCATGCTTGAGCTTGGTCCGGATGAAAAGGATTTGCATGTTGGTATCGGCCGGTATGCGTTGGAAGGCGGGGTTGATGCGCTGCTGACGGTTGGCAGTGCATCCGATGCCTCTCTGGACGCTCTGGCAGGTGCCATGGCTGACGGCGCATCATTGGCGGGAGACGCTTCTCACGTCTATTGGGTCCACGATATCGATGAGGCCGATTGTCTTGTGACGCGACTCGCCGTTGAACATCCAGGTGCCGTGGTGCTGCTTAAAGGTTCCCACGCTTCCGGCTTGAGCGCTCTGGCCGAACGTTGGCAGGACCTGGCCGCACAATAGAACAAAAGCACTTAGCAAGATTTGAATAATCGAATAATCGACGTTATCTGAAGAATGTCTGACTGAAACGGAGAACATCAGGTGATTTCGCTCATCATCGGAATTGTGGTGTCGCTGGGCGTGACGATTGTGGGAACCCCGCTGCTGATTCGTTTGGTGCACAAGCTTAATTACGGGCAGTACATACGCCAAGATGGTCCGAAGTCCCATCTGGTCAAGCGTGGCACGCCTACGTTGGGTGGCTTGGTCATCAATCTGGCGGTTGTGTTGGGCTGGGGCTCGTCGGCATTGTATCGCTTCATCACCAGGGGAGAGGTACCGTCATGGTCGGCACTGCTGGTGCTGTTCGCTATGCTATCGATGGGTATGCTGGGATTCATCGACGATTTCGCGAAGGTTCGCAAAAAGCAGAGTGAAGGTCTGACGGTCAAAGGCAAATTCATCGGTCAGTTCATTCTCGCTACCATTTATGCGGTGCTGGCGTTGCTTCTGCCGACGAACTCCGGTTTCCCCAGCGCGCAGGCCGGCATGAGCTTCATTGAAAAGCCGTTTTTCAGTTTCGAGTTCGCAGGCAAAACCGTGGCCATCGTGCTATTCGTGATTTGGGTGAACTTCCTGATGACCGCATGGACCAATGCCATCAACCTGACCGATGGTCTTGACGGATTGGCCGCTGGTTCTTCGATGATTGCATTCATGGGATATGCGGTGATTGCTTTTTGGGAGTTCTACCATCTCAAGGGCTCGGGGCATGAAGGCTTCGCCTACGCGGTGTCTGATCCCCTTGATTTGACCATCATCGCGGCCTGTACGGCGATGGCGTGCTTCGGATTCCTGTGGTACAACTCCAATCCGGCATCCATTTTTATGGGAGATACCGGTTCTCTGGCGCTTGGCGGCCTGTTCGCGGCCATGTCCATCGCCACGCACACGGAATTTCTGGCGATTATCCTTGGTGGCCTGTTCGTGATTGAAACCATGAGCGACGTTATTCAGGTCGGATATTTCAAGATGACACGCAAGCGTGTGTTCAAGATGGCTCCGATCCATCATCACTTCGAATTGAAGGGGTGGCCGGAAGTCAAGGTTGTGATTCGCTTCTGGATGATTGAATTGCTGTTTGTGCTAGTTGCGTTGGTGATTTTCTACGGCGATTGGGTCGCCCGTTCCGGTCTGTGACGGCTGTTGCGTTCCGTTGATATGCCGAACGGCTGCAACATGACTGTGACATGTAAGGAATATCAAGGCATATGAGGTTCCGACAATCGAAGGATGATGGATATGGATATGAGCGGTAAGACCGTGATTGTGGCGGGTCTTGGAGTTTCCGGACAAAGCATGATGGAAGTGTTGGGTTCCCGCGCCGAAAAAGTGCTTGGCGTGGATGAAAAGAAGCCTGATGCTGATTTGCACTCCTTTGATCGCATCGACTGGGATCATGTTGATTTGGTTATGACTTCGCCGGTGTTCAATCCGAGGACGCCGTTTATTCTTGAGGCGCAACGTCGTGGCATTCCTGTGATGAGTGAGGTTGAGCTTGCTTGGCAGCTGCGAGTGAATTGCGATTCTACCGGCGAACCAGCGCAATGGATCGGCATCACCGGCACCAACGGCAAAACCTCCACTACGGAAATGACTTCGGAAATGCTGACGGCTTGCGGTCTGACGGCACCGGCTGTCGGCAACATCGGCAAGGCGGTGTCCCATGCCGTGGTAGATCCGGCAAATGATGTGCTATGCGTTGAGCTGAGTTCCTTCCAGCTGCATTTCACCGATTCGCTGGCTTTGGATTGCGCTGCGATCACCAATATCGCGGATGATCATCTTGACTGGCATGGCGGCATTGATAATTATGCGGCGGATAAGGCGAAGGTCTTCCACCGCGTCAAGAAGGCTTTGGTATACAACGCTGATGACGAGCGTGTGACTAAGCTGGCGTTCGCCGCCGAGACGGCGGAAGGCTGCCGCAAGGTCGGATTCACTCTGTCTGAGCCGCAAGATGGTCAGATCGGCGTGAAGGACGGCTGGATCGTCGATATGTCCGGCATCGCAGGTGGCAAGCCCGGAACGCCGGAGCAGGTCGCCAAGGTGTCTGAGTTCACGCATCTGACTGAGCCTGATGGCACGGTGTACCCGCATTTGCTTGCCGACGCGTTGACCGCATTGGCGCTGGTGCTGGGGCTTGGCGCAGACAAAGAGAAAGCCATCGCATCTCTGAAACAATTCACGCCAGGTGGGCACCGCATTCAGACCGTCGCCACCGCCACCACGCAAGATGGGGGCAGCATCCGTTTCGTGGATGATTCCAAAGCGACCAATGCACATGCGGCCAAGGCATCGCTCAACAGTTTTGCGGACAAATCCGTGGTGTGGATCGCTGGAGGATTGGCCAAGGGCAGCCGTTTCGAACAGTTGGTGGCAGAACAGGCGCACACCATCAAAGCCGCGGTCATCATCGGCAAAGATCAGCGGCCTATCTTGGACGCGTTCGCAGCGAGCGCTCCCGACATTCCGTTGACCATCATCGATCCGGCGAATAATGATGTCATTATGGAACGGGCTGTCGATGCTGCGGGTGAATATGCCCAATCCGGCGATGTGGTGCTGATGGCGCCTGCCTGCGCGTCCATGGATCAGTTCAAGTCGTATGCCGATCGTGGAAACCAGTTCGCGCAGCAGGCTCAGCGTTGGGTGAATGAGTATGGAGAAGCCTAGAACCAGGCAGAGTGACGGTACCCGTCAGAAGCAGAGTGACGGTACCCGTCAGAAGAGGCGGGCGGCTGAAGAACGGGTCGACGATTTTCGTGGTTATGTCGGTCTGCGAAGTCTGCTTAATCCGATTTGGTGTTTTCACGGGTTTAGGGTCTCTGTGATTATCCTCACCATTTTCGGTGTGATCATGGTGTTTTCCAGCTCTTCGGTGAATATGATCGCCAATGGCCAATCTCCGTGGTCACAAGCGATTAAGCAGGGTGGATTCTGCGTTCTCGGACTTATTGTGGGTGTGGCCTGCATGATGGTTCCGGCGGAGCTTATCAGAAAAGTCAGTTTCGCTTTTCTGTTCGTCGCCCTGTGCTTGCAATCGTTGACGTTTACTCCGTTAGGTATTGATGTTCAGGGCAATAAAGGTTGGATTGGCGTTTTTGGATTTACCTTCCAGCCGGCGGAGGTCGTCAAGCTTGCGCTATGCGTATGGCTGCCTCGGGAGCTGATTGACGCGCAGAAGCAGATAAAAAAGGTGGAGCCGTTCCAGGCATATCGCAAGTTGATTGTGTGGCTTGGTCTTGCATTGCTGTTGGTTGTGGGTGGCAAGGATCTTGGTACGGCCATGATTCTCCTTGCGATTGCGGGGACCGCGTTGTTGCTGGGAAATTTTCCTGGCAAATGGCTGGCTATTGTGGCATGTGGCGGTGTGGCTTTGGTTGGCGGTCTTGTTATCAGCAGTCCGAATCGACTTGGCCGCATCATGGCTACATATCAGACTTGTTCTACGGCCGATATGCAGGGTGTCTGCTATCAGGCGGTGCATGGCAAATACGCCATGGCTTCCGGAGGCTTGCTGGGTGTGGGGATCGGCAATTCAGGAGAAAAATGGGGATATCTTCCGGAAGCGCACAACGACTTCATTTTCGCCATCATTGGTGAGGAAACGGGTTTCGTTGGCGCTTCGTTGGTGATTCTGCTGTTCCTTGTGCTTGGATGGTGCATGCTGGTGGTGGCTATCCAAGCACATGACAGATATATCACTTTGGTGCTGGCCAATATTACCGTGTGGATCGTCGGTCAGGCGTTTGTGAACATTGGTGTCGTGGTGGGGCTGTTCCCTGTGATGGGTGTGCCTTTGCCTTTCGTGTCGGCCGGTGGTTCGTCGTTGATTCTGTGTTTGGGTGCTGCGGGCGTGACCGTCAGCATGATGAAACAGCAGCCGCAGATTCAAGCGGAAATCCAGCGGGCCTGAAAAGCTACTGTTGTCTGCGGGGTGCTGTCGTATGCGGCGGTACCCAAACGTAGATGAAATGTGAGTATCCTTGCGAGCATCGGTATGGCGCATGGTGTGCCGGGATGCCGTGGACTAAGCTCGTACGTTATGAGCAATCAGAAGCATATCGTTCTAGCCGGCGGTGGTACGGCAGGTCATGTCAATCCTCTGCTCGCCGTGGCACATGTGATTCGCGAGCTTGAGCCGGATGCCGATATCGCGGTGGTAGGCACCGCAGTCGGTTTGGAACACGAGTTGGTTCCGCAAGCGGGCTTCGAGCTGGAAACCATTGAGAAGGTGCCCTTCCCCCGTAGGCCCAATATGGCGGCATTGAAGTTTCCCGCGCAGTGGAAGGCTGAAACGGCCAAGGTTCGGGACATTCTCACCCGTCACGAGGCGCAGGTGGTCGTCGGATTCGGTGGATACACGTCGGCTCCCGTGTATGCGGCCGCGCACAAGATGGGCATTCCGATTGCGATGCATGAGCAGAACGCCCGTGCTGGCATGGCCAACAAGCTGGGCGCGCGCTGGGCGTCCATGATCGGCACCGCGTACGCGCAAACCGGTTTGAAACCACGCAAGGGTGTTGAAGCCGAACGTGTGGGATTGCCGTTGCGTGCTGAAATCGCGGCAATAGCCGAAGGTATGGAACATGACCGTGCAGCCACAAGGCAAACGGCTGCAGCGCAGCTGGGAGTCGATCCGAACCGTCCTCTGGTGGTGGTGACCGGAGGATCGTTGGGCGCTGTGAACGTGAATCGTGCGGTGGCGGCTTCCGCCAAGGAATTGCTGGAACATGCGCAGGTGATTCACCTGACGGGAAAAGGCAAAGACGATGAGGTGCGTTCGTTGGTGTCGGTGAGTGCTGGAGAGCAGGTGCTTGGTGAGCTTGGACCAGAACATGTCAACGACGGTGATTATCGAGTCGCGCCTTACCTGGAACGTATCGATCTTGCGTTCGCTTGCTCCGATCTGATTATCTGCCGTTCCGGAGCGGGCACCGTTTCGGAATTGACTGCTTTGGGACTTCCTGCGATTTATGTTCCATTACCGATCGGCAACGGCGAGCAGCGTTTCAACGCTCAGCCGGTCGTCGATGCGGAAGGTGGTCTGATGGTGGCGGACACTGACTTCACTGCCGAATGGGTCAAACGTCATGTGCCGAATCTGCTAGCCGATTCGGATGCGCTTGCCAGGTATGGCGATAACGCTTGGAAATACGGTATTCGAGATGCCGCCGAAGTCATGGCCAGGCGTGTGCTTTCCATGATTGACGAAAGGTAAGCCGTAGCGACGGCAGATGCGTCCGTCGCATTTGAAGTCGCGTTCCGGATCTCACCCATGATTGGTCAAATACGAGACCATGGGTGAGACCATAATGGAACAAGCTAAACATAATATGCAAGAGGAGCAGTCGTGACTGACAACCAGCGTGAAGCCGGTACCATTATTCTTGATCCAACCCATGTGTCATTCAGCCATCAGGAAGGCGTGAACGATCTGGGAGCCACCCATTTCATCGGCATCGGAGGCGCAGGCATGAGCGTACTTGCCGAGATGCTGCACGAGCAGGGCGTGGAGGTGGATGGCTCGGATCGCGAACCCAGCGCCAAAACCGATCGTTTGCAGGGGCTTGGCATTGCCGTCGAATTCGGACAGCGCGAGGAAAACGTCGAAGGCAAACGAACTATCGTTTTTTCCAGCGCCATCAAGCCTGACAATCCGGAAATCGTCGCAGCACATGCGGCGGGCGAACGCATCGTGCATCGCAGCGACATTCTTTCGTTGCTGATGAATACGAAACGTGCGGTAACGGTTGCGGGAGCCCATGGCAAAACCACGACCAGTTCCATGCTCGCCCATATTCTTACCCATGCCGGTGAGGGAAATCTGGCTGATCCAAGCTATGCCATTGGCGGATCCATCCAAGGCAAGGACGGCATGATGCTTGATGGAGGCCATGCAGGCCAAGGTGACGTGCTTGTGGCGGAAGCCGATGAATCCGATGGAAGCTTTGCTAAATATCATCCGGAAATCGCGATTGTCACCAATTCCGAAGCTGACCATCTCGACCATTATGGAACGCAGGAAAACTATCGAGCGGCTTTCGTGGACCATGTTCAGCATGCCGTCAAATCGGTGGTGATGTGCGGTGACGACGAAGGAAATCTGGCTGTGTTGCGCGCTCTTGAAGCGTCTGTGGCAGCGCATACGGTCGTGTACGCGACGCAGGATGCGGCTTCGTTGGGTGATCTGAATGGGGCGGCGTTCGTACATATCGAATCGGAAAGTGAAAGCGCGCAAAGCGGTGCCGAACATTTCACCTTGCATGTGCCCGCGGGACTGCTGAGTGAACAGGAACGTATGATTCCCGTGAAGCTCACCGTTCCGGGCATTCATAATGCGCGCAATGCTTCCGCGGCGATTATCGCGGCCTCATTGCTGGGAGTTGACATTGAGAAGGCCGCCGAAGCGGCTACGTCATTCCTCGGTGCAGCCCGTCGCTTCCAAGTGCGCGGCACCGTCAGTCAGGTGACCGTCGTTGACGATTACGCGCATCATCCCACTGAGATTTCGGCTTTGCTGGATGCTGCCCGCCGTAAATATCCGCAATCGGCGATTCGTGTGATTTTCCAGCCGCATTTGTTCTCCCGCACCAGGTTTTTCGCGGAAGCATTCGCGGAGGCGCTGGCTAAGGCGGATGATGTGATTGTCACTGGCATTTTCCCCGCACGTGAAAAGCAGGAGGATTATCCGACGGTCGGCCCGGCCACCATTGTGGATGAGGCTCTTAAGCTCGACCACACGCCTGCCGAGGATTGGATCCGTGGGGTGGAAGACATGCACACCGCGGCGCAGATGATGGTGATGCGCGCCCATCATGGTGATGTCATCTTCACCGTTGGCGCTGGTGATATCACGCAGATGGACGAGGTGATATTGCACGCGCTTCAGGCTCATCGCTGGGATTGTGAGGGCTGATGGCGCGAAGGGTCGTCAGCTCCGGTACGGGTTCGGATGGTTCTGAAACGATGTCTGAAAAGCATGCGTTGCACGGCAGAACCATTCAAAGCCGGAAACAGTCCGACTCCACGGCTCGGTCTCAACCGAAGGGTCGTTCCATTGCCGGAGGAGCGGGGCGTTCGTCTTCTTCCGTGAACCATGCGCAGGCGGAAGCCGAAATGGAGCGCGGAGGCAAGAACAAGACGAGTCGTTCCCGGTCAGGTGACTTCGTGGATGCGCGCAATCTTGCAGGCGAGGATTTCGTTGCGAAGACGTTGGAGGAAACCACTGGCACTTTGGGGGTGGTCACCCGTCCGAAAGTGGTTGATTTCGGCGCGCGGTTGAAGGAACGACGTAAGGCGAATGCGCGTGTTGTGGCGATGCGGGCCGTCGTGTTGGCCGCGGTTGCGGTCGTCGTGGTGGCGTTGGCATGGTTGTTTTTCTTCTCATCGGTGTTTCGTCTTGAACCTGGCAATATTTCCGTTGTCGGGGCCAACGAATGGGTGAGCGAGTCGCAGGTATTGGATATTGCCGGTCGGCAGGCCGGGAAATCGATTCTGCTGGTATCAAACAACGATGTAGAAAAGAAAATCAAGGAGATACCGGGAGTCACTTCCGCGCAATCCAAGAAGCAATTTCCGAACTCCCTTGAAGTGACCATCAAAGCGCAAAAGCCGGCTGCGATGCTTAAAACAGGTGAAGACAGCATGACCGCGGTCGATAGCAAGGGGCGTATATTGAATTCCGTCAGCGGTGCCTCCGTGGATGGAATTCCCGTCATCGAAGTGAAGGATGTCGATACGAGTCTGAGCAACCGCTCCATTAAGGAGGCGCTGAAGATTCTGAGCTCGCTGTCTGAATCGATGCGTAACTCCATTACCAAGGTGACGGCTGAAACCCAGGATTCCATCACCACGGAAATCAATGGGGGAGGCCGCGTGATCGTATGGGGCGACTCTTCCGATCTTAAGTTGAAGAAAGCCGTTGTCGACAAGATTATCAATGATCCAAATGTGATTGGAGACAAACACAACGTCGACGTGTCCGCGCCTCTACGCCCGATCATCAAATAGTGGTGAAGACGTCGCTGAAAATAGGGGGAATTGCATACGTTGAGTATCAGGTTTGATATATGAAGGGCCCCAGTTGCCTTGCGTGAACCGCACCCCGATTGTTGGACTGAAGAAATTCAGATTCGATGATCGGAGGTGCGGTTCATTGCTGAGGGAGGGGCTTTTTGTTGTTCGGGGGCTTGTTCCGTGGCAACGTTTTGGCAACATTTTTTAGAAAACGACGTGATTTTCGTAATCTCGATAAACGTCAACAACAGTCGCAAATCGTTGGAAATAAAGGAAAAGCCGCCATTTCTGGCGGCTTTTAATCCGTGGAGATGCGGGGAATTGAACCCCGGTCCGATAACCGAACCCTCAGTCTTCTACGTGCGTAGTCTGCTGGCCGTGCGGCGGTTTTTCTGCCCCCATCGATGTCGCAGACAACTGATGGCGAGCATATCTACAGTAAAAGTCCCTTGCCGGCCCTGTGGCTCAGCCGACAAAGCAAGTCTTCTTAACGACGCTCAACATCCTCCCAAAGACGAGAAGGAGTGAACGGAGCGGCTGCTCACTGGTTAATCCTGGCGCGAAGCTCAGGCAGCGAGAGCGAACTCAGTGCGGTTAGATTTAGCACTTATTCTTTTGTAGGGGGCATCCACGAGCGGACCCTACGTTCTCGGCACGCTTCCCTGCGACGAACAGGTCACCGTCGAAACCGATCATCCCCAATCTTGAATTATCAAGCACCCGGTGCAAGACCGGACTTTTCAAGATATCACGGAATGTCAATAATCGCAAATCATATGCTGCTTTTCTTGTGCTGTGAGCGAAGTCGGAACATGGACTTACTGCCTGACCTGAATGTCGAAATAATTCATGACCAATTCGCAGAACGTCATATTGGCCCGGCTGAACCATGGTCGGGCATAGGAGTTCGGGATTGCACCAATTGCGGATTGAATATGAGCATGAAAAACGAGGCCATGATGGCAGACGTGGCCTCGTTGGTGATGATAGGGGGGTAGGATTACTTACCGGCTTCGGCGAGATAATCTGGAACGCCTTCCGCTGGGTATGTCGGCCAGCCGCCTTCCTTGGTACACACGTAGGCAGCGGTGTTCACGGCGGCACGATGCGCTTCCTTGAGTGGAGCACCGGTCAGCAGCTTGCCGGTGAAGGAGCCGGAGAAGGAATCGCCGGCGCCGACGGTATCTGCAACCTCGACATGCGGGGTCAGCAGGGTGGAGACTTCGCCATTCTTGGCGGTGACGGTGCTGAACGTGGCACCGCCGGTCAGGATGATGTACTCGAGGTTGAAGCGGTCGATGAACCACTTGCATGCCCCTGTGTCATTGCACTCAGGAATGGAGAACCTGTCGCGCATCATGAGCAGCTCTTCGTCGTTGATCTTGAAGATGTTCGCGTAGCCGAGCAGCTCTTCGATGAGCTCATTGGAGTAGAAGTTGGCGCGCAGGTTGATGTCGAAGAACTTCAGTGCGCCTTCCTTGGTGTGCTTGAGCAGCTCGATGATGGTGTCGTGGGATTCGGGGGAGCGCAGGCCGAGGGTGCCGAAGCAGACGGCGTCGGCCTTGGATACGGCTTCAATGAGCTCGTCGGTGAGCTTGATGTGATCCCATGCCACGTTTTCGATGATGGTGTATTCCGGAATGCCGTTGGTCAGAGCCACATCAACCGTGCCGGTCGGGTATTCGTTGGCCTGCACCAGCGTGTTGATGCCGGCCTTATGGGCGTCTGCAAGCAGCTCATTGCCCAGTTCGTCGTTGCCGACCGCGCTGATGGCGAAGCTTTCCGCGCCGTTCTGAGACGCATGGTATGCGAAATTGACGGGTGCGCCGCCGGCACGCTTGCCGGTGGGGAGCATATCCCACAGGATTTCGCCGAGAGAGATGACGATTGGCTTGGACATGGTGTTCCTTTCTTTGGTTGTGGCGTGCTATGCGACGTCAAAGAACATCGAAGGATGTTCTAGAAAATTGGTGATGGCCACAGCTGCGGCACCGGTGACGGTGGCGTCCGTCGGAAGGCTGGACAGAGTGATTTCGGTATCGTGCTCGATTTCGGGAATGGTACGCTCGCGAACGACCCTTTTGACTTCGTCGAGCAGGGGTTGGCCTGCTTGGGAAATGATGTCTCCCAGCACGATATGCGTCGGATTGAAGGCGTTGATGATGTTGACCGCGCCGTATCCGATATATCGTGCGACTTCGGAAGTCAATTCCGTGGCCGCCTTGTCTCCCGTGGAAGCTTTGGCGAACAGTGCGGTGCACGCCTGTGCGTGGGTCATGGTTTCGCATCCTGGGACAATGCTTGGCTGCTTGTTGAGCCGCTCGTGAATCGCATTGGCCGAGCAGTAACGTTCGAGACACCCGTAATTGCCGCAATCGCAGGGTTTGCCATTGACGTCAACGGAGATGTGTCCGATTTCGGTGGCCGTGCCATGCGCCCCGTAATAGATCGAACCGTTATCGATGATGCCAAGGCCGATGCCTTCGCCAAGCAGATAGTAAGCGAGCGATCCTTCGGACGGCTCCGGGTTGAACAGGAACTGTGCCAAGGCTCCTGCACGTGCGTCCTGTTCCACGAATACGGGCACATTGAAGGCTTCGCTGAATTCCTTGATGAAATTGACTTTGCGCCAGCCCTGCATGGAGGAGACGAGTGCGGTATGCCCTTCTTCGACAAGGTACGGTCCGGGGACTGCCATGCCGACTGCCACGATTTTCTCGTCTTCGGCGATGAGGTGACGAATGGTGTTGTGGATCTGCTTGACTGTCTCGTCGATGTTTTCTTCGCTGACGGTCGGAAGATCGGTAAGCGAAATACGGTTGCATTTCAGGTCGAACAGACCGATTTGCACCAAGCTTCGTGCGAATTTCAAGCCAATCACATGGTATTTTCCGCAGTTGAGATTTAACCCGATGGAACGACGATTCTTATCGCCTTCCATGTCGCCGGTTTCTTCGATGATATCCTGTGCGAGCAGTTTTGCCGTGATTTTGGTGATTGCCGCAGGGGTCAATCCGATTGCTTTTGCGATTTGCGCACGTGAGCAGATGCCGTTGTGATACAGGTATTGCAGGATGCGGGATCGATTGTTTTCGGAAATCGATGATTGCTGAGCGCTGTAATTACTCATAACACCTCCTTGCGCCAGTGCACGGACCCTTCGTTGAAGTAGTTGATATATTAACGCCGTTAATTAGTTGATGCAAGTTCCGTCTTTCGGCGTGTCACAAGGACCGTCGATTCTCAATATGGGATTGGCTGTCTCATTATTTGACACACACTTTTCAGAAAAATATTAACTGCAAAACCGTTGTGATTGCTGAGTTTTTGTTAGATCGAGAAAGGGTGACATCGCAAAATGAGCTTCCGTGAAATGTTCCGCTAACAAAGTGTGCCCTACCCTTGTGGCACGTCGTTTTGGAGTGCCAATTACGACAGCAGGAAGAGAAAGGATTCCATAGTGAATCACAAGAAGATTATCGCTGCAGCTGTTTCGGTTGCCGCGCTGGCCTCGCTCGCGGCATGCGGCGGAGTAAAAGATAGCGGTTCCGCATCGGGAAATGCGGATGTCATTACCGTCGGCACCACAGACAAGGTTACTAGCGTTGACCCTGCCGGCTCCTATGACAACGGTTCCTATGCCGTTCAAATCAATGTGTTCCCGTTCCTGTATGCGCAGGACTACAACACTTCTGAACTGTCTCCGGACATTGCTGCGGATGACGGTACTTGGAGTGACGACGGCACTGAGTTCACTGTTAAGATCAAGTCTGGCCTGAAGTTCGCCAATGGTCACGACCTGACTTCGTCTGATGTCAAGTTCTCCTTCGACCGTGTCAACACGATCAACGATGAGAATGGTCCGAGTTCGTTGCTGGCCAACATCGAATCCATCGATACGCCGGATGACACCACTGTGGTGTTCCATTCCAAAGTCAAGAACGATGTGACCCTCAAGCAGGTGCTTTCCAGCCCGGCCGGTCCGATTGTCGACGAAGAGGTCTTCTCCGCCGACAAGCTCACTGATGCTGACACCATCATCAAGAAGAAGGCTTTCGCCGGTCCTTACATTCTGACCTCCTACAAGGCCAATGAGGTCGCAGGCTACTCCAAGAACGACTCTTATCAGGGTCTGACCCCAGCCAAGAACAGCACTGTTCAGGTTAAGTACTTTGCCGATTCTTCCAACCTGAAGATGGCCGTGCAGCAGGGACAGGTCGACGTGGCCTACCGTTCTCTGACTCCGACCGACATCGATGATCTGTCTAAGGACTCCAAGGTCAAGGTCGTCAAGGGCCCGGGCGGTGAGGAACGCTTCTTGGTCTTCAACTTCAACATCCAGCCGTACGGCACCAAGTCCGACGAGCCGAATGCCGACAAGGCCAAGGCTGTGCGTCAGGCCGTCGCTAACCTCATCGACCGCGAGGAGTTGGCTACCAAGGTCTATAAGGACACGTACACCCCGATGTACTCCTACATTCCGGACGGTTTGGCTGGTCACGAAGACACCTTCAAGACCACGTATGGTGATGGCAGTGGCAAGCCGAGCGCCGACAAGGCCAAGAAGGTTCTTGAGGACGCAGGCGTTTCCACCCCGGTTGAGCTCAAGCTGCAGTACAATCCGGACCACTATGGATCCTCTTCCGCCGACGAGTATGCGGCTCTTAAGGCCCAGCTCGAGGAGGGTGGTCTGTTCAAGGTCGACCTGCAGTCCACCGAATGGACTCAGTACAGCAAAGACCGTGTTGTTACCGAGGATTCTGATGGATCCTACCCGGTCTACCAGCTCGGCTGGTTCCCGGATTACTCCGACCCGGATAACTATCTGTCTCCGTTCTTCCGTGACGGCAACTTCGTGAACAACGCTTACTCCAACTCCGAAATCAACAATTTGATTATGGAGCAGGCTGGTGAAACCGACGAAAGCGCCCGTGAGGATCTGCTCAAGAAGATTCAGACCCTTGAAACCGAAGACCTGTCCACCATCCCGCTGCTGCAGGGTGCGCAGGTTGCAGTTACCGGCGCCAACGTGAAGGGTGTTGTGCTCGACGCTTCTTTCCGTTTCCGTTTCGCATCTGTCACCAAGGCGTGATATGTGCGGACATGCGGCATAACCTGCCGTAGCCTGCATAGAAAACCACTGGGGATCCCCGGTCCATGGCCGGAGGTCCCCATTTCCCGAATTATCTGCCTGAAACGGCGCAGTGATTCGATATTGTTGTAATCAAAGCCGTACAGGCCCCTTATCAAGGAGCATCGCGTGTCAGACACAGCAGCTCCGGCCGTCTCTCAAGAGACGAAGCCGAAACAAGCCAAAAAGAATCATTTGTCAGGCGGATTTTTCCGTTTTGTCCTGACTCGATTCCTACTTATTATTCCAACCGTTTTCATTCTCGTCACCGTCGTGTTTTTTGTGATGCGAGCTACTGGTGATCCTATTTCTGCGGCATTGGGTGGTCGTCTTGCCCCTGACGAGTTGCAAAAACGTATTCATGCGGCCGGCTACGACCGTCCTCTTATTGTGCAATATATCGATTACCTTGGGGGGTTGCTCCATGGGGATCTCGGCACTACATTGACTGATAATCAGCCGGTTATCAGCATTCTTGTTCATTACGGATCAGCGACTTTCGAGTTGGCGCTCCTATCGCTCATTGTTGCTTTGATCGTAGGCATCGGCTTAGGTCGTGTAGCTGCGTGCAGACGCGATCACGCTGCCGATGCAGGCATTCGAACCTTTGCCATTCTGTGCTACGCCACCCCCGTGTTCTTCTTGGGATTGGTCCTCAAACTCATTTTCGCCATCTGGCTGAATGTGTTGCCGGCATCCGGTCGATGCTCGTTGTCTTCGGAAATGCAGTTCACCCGACTCGTCTCTCCGACCGGCTTCTACATTATCGATGCACTGCAGCTGGGTGATATGAGCGTGCTCGCCGACGTGTTGCGCCACGCCGTACTTCCTGCGCTGGCATTGGGATTGCTCACCGCAGGCGTGTTCATTCGTTTGGTGCGTACCAATGTGATTTCCACCTACAATTCCGGCTATGTCGAGGCTGCGCGTTCGCGTGGCGTCGCCGAAAAACGTCTGCTCAGCAAGCACGCATGGCGGCCGGCGCTTATTCCAATCATCACCGTTATGGGCATGCAGATCGCATTGATGCTCGCCGGCGCGGTGCTTACCGAAACCACCTTCGAATGGAAGGGACTCGGATTCATGTTGTCCCAATATCTGAAAGCGCGTGACTTCGTAGCTGTGCAGGGCATCGTGATTCTGATCGCCATCATCGTGGCCGTCGTCAACTTCATCGTTGACGTTATCGCCGCGTTGGTGGATCCGAGAGTGAGGTACTGACATGACTGCATCAGCAAATAACGTCACCGTCCCGGGTGACACTCGTCTGAACGATCTCAAAGTCAACAGGAAAGCTCCGTTCTGGGCCAAGATTCCGATTATCAAGGAGCTTCGCGTAGCGGTCGGCTGGCAGAAAGGCATGCTGATTACCGGCCTGTTACTCACTGCGTTCTTCCTGCTCGTGGCCTTGTTTGCGCCCGTAATTGCACCGTACGGCTATGCGCAGCTCAAAGATGCCAATGGAGTTTCATTCCCAGCCCAGGCAGCACCCTCATCCGAGCATATTTGGGGTACCACCGCAGGTGGTTATGATGTGTTCAGCCGTGTGATTTGGGGCTCTCGTACTGCGGTCATTGCGATTGTGATCGCTGTGCTGCTTTCTATTTTCGCGGGTGTATTGCTCGGTTTGGTTTCCGGATATTTCGGTGGTTGGGTGGATCGTGTGCTTGTTATGATCGCCGACGCCATCTACTCTTTCCCCTCGCTGCTGCTTGCGATTCTGATGGCCATTATGATTTCCGGCGGTCAGTCTGGTCTGTGGAGTGGCATTCTCGCTTCGGGTATCTCCATCACCGTGGTCTATATTCCGCAGTATTTCCGTACCATTCGATCCGAGGTCATTCGAATCAAGGAATCCGCTTACGTTGATTCCGCTCGCGTGGTGGGCGCGTCGACATGGCGCATCATGACCAAGCACCTTCTTAAGAACTCCACCAGAACGTTACCGGTTATTCTGACGTTGAACTCGTCCGAAGCGATTCTGACTCTTGCGGGATTGGGCTTCCTCGGATTCGGCATCGAACCTACCGCAGCCGCTGAATGGGGTTACGATCTGAATCGTTCCGTGTCGGACGTAACCGCAGGCATTTGGTGGACCGCAGTGTTCCCAGGTATCGCCATCGTATTGATTGTTCTGGGTATCACCTTGGTGGGCGAATCCCTCAATGACCTTGCCGACCCGCGTCTGCGTGCACGCAAATCCGCTGGTGAAGTGGTTGGATCCATCGAAGATACTTCGGTTGATCCCAGCCAGAAGCCGGGCGTTCGTAACGAGGTGATAGCCGAGCTCGCGGCCGCCAAGAATCCAATGGGAGCCAGCGATCAGCCAGTGACTGTTACGGATCGCGACCCGTCATTTACCGCCTCCGAATGGGGCTCCAAGGAAGAAGAGTGACGCAATGAGTGACGAACAAACCAATCTTGCGCAAGTCAAGGATCTGAGCGTTTCCTTCATGACCGACGCAGGATCCATCAAAGCCATCGACAAGATTAGCTTCACCATCCCACGCAAAACCGTGGTGGGTGTGGTCGGCGAATCAGGTTCCGGAAAATCCGTGACAGCACGTTCGATTATCAAGCTGTTGCCGGAGACAGCAACCACTTCCGGCGCGATTTATCTGTCGAACCGTGAAGGCAATGAGCAGCTTGACGTACTGTCCCTTTCCGGAGAAGATCTGCGCCGTATGCGCGGATCAGAAGCGGCCATGGTGTTCCAGGAACCTAATTCGGTACTTAATCCGGTGTACACCATTGGATGGCAAATCGAAGAGGGACTTCGCGCTCACGGCATGAAAGACAAGAAGGAGCTTCGTGCCAAGTCCGTGGATATCCTCAAAAAAGTAGGTATTCCTGATGCCGAAACTCGAATTGACTACTATCCGCATCAGTTCTCAGGCGGCCAAAAACAGCGTATCGTCATCGCCATGGCGTTGGTTCTCAATCCAGGTCTGATTCTGGCTGACGAACCGACTACTGCACTCGACGTGACTGTGCAGGCAGAAATTCTTGACTTGTTGCGTCTTGCCCGCGACGAATTCGGCGCTTCCGTGCTGATTATTACTCATAATATGGGTGTGATCGCCGATATCGCCGATGAAGTGGTGGTCATGTATCGAGGTCATGTGGTCGAGCAGGGAAGCGTCGAACAGATCTTCTACTCGCCGAAAGACGATTACACCAAGCGGTTGCTCGCAGCCGTGCCGCGTATCGGGCAGAAACTGGTCGTTCGTGATGAGCAGGGCAAGGTGATTGAACGCAGCAAGGATTGGCATGACCAACCCATTGCCGTCGAGGCCAGGGGGCTGACTATCACCTATCCTGGGCATTTGACGCAGCCTGATTTCAAGGCGGTCAATGGTATTGATTTCACTATTCACCGTTCCGAAGTGCTGGGATTGGTCGGCGAATCCGGTTCCGGCAAATCCACTACCGGTCGTGCCATCGCGGGTTTGCAGAAGGTGTCCGGCGGCTCCCTGAACGTGTTGGGTGTGGAAATGAACGGTGTCAAGGAACGTCAATTCAAACCCAAGCGTGCTGATATTGGCTTTGTGTTCCAAGATCCGGGTAGCTCATTCAACCCGCTGATGACCATCGCGGAGAATGTGGCAGAACCGCTGATCGTGCATAAAAAGTACTCGTCTGTGTCGGAAGCGAGCGACTATGTGGGAGATTTGCTCGAAATGGTGCAGTTGCCGCGTGCATATATGAACCGGTTCCCGCATGAACTTTCCGGCGGTCAGCGTCAGCGTGCCTCCTTGGCACGAGCGCTGGCGCTTAAGCCAAGCCTGCTTATCGCCGACGAACCGACTTCTGCATTGGATGTGTCGGTACAGGCGAAGGTGTTGGAGCTGTTCAAGAAACTGCAGGCGGAAATAGGTTTCGCATGCCTGTTCATCACCCATGATCTTGCCGTGGTCGATATGCTGGCCGATCGCATTATGGTGATGCATAAGGGTGAGATTGTGGAACATGGTGATGCCGATCAGGTTATGAATAACCCGCAGAATCCCTACACGCAGAAGTTGTTGGCATCGCTGCCGGTGCCTGATCCGCGTGAACAGCGAAAACATCGTGCCCAGCTGCACGAGTTGCTCTCCAAAGGAATTTGATGCCGGAGTGAGTTTCGTGGCTTCCTAGCATACACAAGAGCTGGTGTGACGGTTCATGATCGTCACACCAGCTCTTAGTTTATATATTCAATTGTGACTGTGTTCAGCGAATCGTACCGTTGAAGGAGAATTGCGCGTGTGCGTCGCCGTTCGCCTTGTTCTTGAGGTACTCATGCACGTAGCCCATGCGTTCCACTGTGGTGTCGGCCAGGGGTTGAGGCAGGTCATCAGGGGAGAACCAGCCCACGTTGAGGCTTTCCTCGTCACCTACGAACGGTTCGGCATTACCATTCGGATCGGGCTTGCACACGAACAGGTGATCCATATACATGGTGTTGTCGCCGTTCGCATACGTAAGCACCTTTCGGGAAGCCTTCACCGACACCAAATCGGTGACGATAACATCCACGCCAGTCTCTTCCTTGACCTCACGTGCCACCGTGTCGGCAGGTTCCTCGCCAGGCTCATTAATGCCATACACCATGGCCCACTCGCCGGTATCGGAACGCCTGCCAAGAAGCACACGACCTTGCTCGTCTTCAACATAGCCGGAGACGCCCATCAGCCACAGGAGATCGTGACCGACTTTCTTGCGTAACTCGAGAATGAATTCAGGCGTTGGCATATCAGGCCTTTACACCTTCGGCAGCCATGCTGGCCATCCACTCTTCGACCTCATCGATCTGCTTTGGAATGCCGGCGGAAAGCCATTCCGGACCATCCTCAGTCATCAGCACATCATCTTCAACGCGAATGCCGATGCCGCGATACTCCGGCGGAATCAGCAGATCATCCTCACGGAAATACAGACCCGGCTCAATCGTGAAAATCATGCCAGGACGAATCGCAGCACCCTGATACGACTCATAACGTGCCTGAGCGCAATCATGCACATCCAAACCAAGATGATGGGCCACACCACAGGCGAGCCAACGGCGATGCTGCTGTCCTTCCGGAGAAAGCGACTCTTCGACATCGACCGGAAGAATGCCCCAGTCGTGCAGGCGTTCAGCGATCACACGCATGCACGCATGATGAATGTCGGAATATGTGGCACCCGGCTTGGCGGCCTCAAAACCAGCCTGCTGGGAGTCCAAAACCGCCTGATACAGCTTCTTCTGGAAATCAGTGAACTTACCGTTGGTTGGGAACGTGCGCGTGATATCGGCCGTATACAAGCTATTGACTTCCACACCGGCATCAATCAGCAGCAGATCGCCGGACTCCACGGTACCGGTGTTACGCATCCAATGCAGAATCGGCGCATGAGCGCCGGAAGCAATGATCGTATCGTAGCCGACCTCATTGCCTTCCTCACGGGAAATTGCATTGAACGCGCCTTCCAACATACGTTCCGAACGAGGCTTGTCGAGCGACGACGGCAGCTTGCGCAGAATATTGTCGAAACCATGCTTGGTTGCGGCAACGGCCTTGCGCATCTCACGAATCTCATATTCGTCCTTGCACATGCGAGCCTCGGCGGCAAACTCATGAAGCTTGTCATCGGCATCGGTATTGCCATTCGGATCGGCGAAACCGTTCGCTTCGCGAATATTCTCCACCATTTCGGTGATCTGCGGATCAGCCTCGCGAATCACACGCACACGCACGGCACCGGCTTCAGAACCGACATCCTTGCTCAATGCATCAGACAGCTGTGCAATGTCATTGGTCTCAATACCGGTCATTGCAGTCATCTCCTGCAATCCGGCACGAGGTCCAACCCAATATTCTCCATAATGGGCATTCATGAAAAAGTCCTGCGTGTAATGGTTCGCACGCGGAGCCACAAACAATTCCGGCACATGCGTCTTGCCGGCCGCGGCCTCCGGAGAATCAGGATCAACCGGATTCAACACCAGCACGGCACCGGCCTCGTAGTCTTCACCCAAACCGGTGTAATACGAAAACGTCGTATCCGGACGGAACGCATAATCGCAGTCATTGTTGCGCACCTTCGGCTGACCGGCCGGAATCACAATACGCTCTCCGGGAAAAGCCTTACCCAGCGTGTCAAGACGAGCCTGAATGTAATGGGAAGACTCCAACGGTTCAATAGCCGGCTCATTATCATCCCAACCGGTGGTCATGAACTCCTTGAACGCCTCGGAACGCGGGCGCAGCGAACGATTGTTCACACGGTCGCTCATCGCCTGATCAGGGCCGGGGGCGCTGGACTGCTCCATGGCTTCATACTCCTTGTCTTTATCGGTAATGACTTCGTTCATCACATCTCCTGAATATGGTTATCCATGCTTACGCAATTACCGCAAACCATCCTATAACTTTTTGCGTCGCGCAACGTTCATGCAAGCACATAGAATAGGGGAGATTGAGTGAGCAATCCCAAGGTAGGGGAGGAATCCGAAAGAATATGTCATTCGAACATCCGAATCGCAACAATGAAAGCATGATCGACGTCGAACGCGACATCATGAGCCGCCCATCAGAGCGCAATACCACCAATCTTGACCTGCAACGCATGAAGATGATCCTCGACATCATGGGACATCCCGAGCAGTCGTTCCGTGTGATTCACATCACTGGAACCAACGGCAAAGGGTCTACCGCGCGCATGGCCGAGGCGATCTGCCGTGCGTATGGCATGCGAACCGGTTTGTACACGTCACCGCATCTTGAACATGTCAACGAGCGCATCGCCATCGATGGACAGCAGCTTTCCGATGACGATTTCGTTGATGCCTGGGATCAGATCAAAGACCTTGTAGCCATGGTCGACATGAAGATGGAAGAACTCGACAAGCCCAAAATGAGCTTCTTCGAAGTGCTCACCGCCATGGCCATTTGGAAGTTCGCCGACACTCCGGTCGATGTAGCCATCGTCGAGGTTGGCATGGGCGGCCGCTGGGACGCCACCAACGTGCTCGATGCCGATGCGGCCGTTATCGGACCGGTCGACATGGACCATATGGCATGGCTTGGCAATACCGTGGAACAGATCGCATCCGAAAAAGTCGGCATTATCAAGCCGGGCTGCACCGCGGTCATCGGGCGTCAACCGCATGAAGAGGCCGTCATGCCGATTATCGAGGAAGCGTCGAAGCAGAACCATGCCAATCTGGTGAGGGATGGCATCGAAGCGGAAGTTGTGACCCGCATTCCGGCAGTTGGCGGTCAGGTTGTGACCCTGCGTACGCCGAATGGCACGTACGCGGAAGTGCCGGTCGCCAAATTCGGCGAGCATCAGGCTCATAATGCGCTCGCGGCCCTGTGTGCGGCGGAAGTGGTGATTCCCGTCAACGGTGCGCTTGACGGTGATCTTGTGGCTGAGGCTTTGAGCACGGTGAGGATTCCAGGCCGAATCGAGCAGATTCGTACATCGCCAACGATCATTCTGGATGGAGGGCATAATGTGAATGCGGCGGAATCGTTGCGTGCCGCGATTGAGGAAAATTACGATTTCCAGCAGCTCGTCGGCGTGATCGCCATGATGGGAGACAAGCAGGTCGAAGAGTATTTGGGCGTGCTTGAACCGCTGTTGAGCCATGTGATCGTTACAGAGAATTCGTGGCGTGATCGTGTGATGCCCGCGGAAGACCTGAAAACGGTTGCTGAACGCGTGTTCGGTACGGAAAGGGTTACGTGTGTTCCTGAACTGCCGGACGCCATTCAGGAGGCCGTTAATATGGTTGACGCCGATGATGAGCTTGGTGTTGGCTATGGTCACGGTGTGCTGATCTGCGGTAGCTTCACCACGGCTGGCGATGCGCGTCTCATGTTGGAAGAGAAAGTCAATCCCGATTTGAAGAAGCCGAAGTCGGAACGTGTCTTCCAAGAGGCTGTTGAGCCGGAACCGCGTAAGGATCAGGACGAGGCGGATCTCGATTTCGAATCCGACGCCAACCCTGATTTCGATATCAACGATTTCGGCAGTGTCGGTCCCGAACTTCCCGATGATGAAGATACTGATGGTTCCGAAGTCGAGCATGCAGATGATGCGTCTTCTGAAGATGTGCAGTAATCGCATATATGCATGGCGATGATGGATCGTCGGTTGTTGTCAATGATCCATCGATACAACAATCTGTGATGCAATGCAAAGGAGGATGCAGCGAATCGATTCGCCGCATCCTCCTTTGCATGATATTTTACACTATCCGTCGTGAGGCATGATTATTGCTTGCGCAGTTTGCGACGCAGCGACTGCAGCAGCGTGAGCGAACGGTAGAACGTCTTCTTGACCGGAATATCACGACCTGCCGAAACCTGTACGACATTCTCGGAGAATTTCGTCTTGAATCCGTTCAAACTCTTCAATGAAGGCGCGAAATCGTTGCCGATGCCCATCAAATCGAGAACAGTGCAGCCCCGCTCTCCAAGTGCGCAACATACAACGTAAATCAGTTTGTCGGGAACATGCTGGCGCATGATTTCCGTACGCATGCACGCATAGTAATAGACAGCGTGATCGCCATTGATGGTGATGATGGACCATGCCACAACCTTGCCGTCGATACGTGCCGCGAACACGCGCGCATGATCAGGGCCAAGATTGCTGATCATATCGACATAGTCGCTCATCGGAGCGGGGGAGAAGCCATCACGGTGGGCGGTATCAACCATGACCTCGTAGTATTCGGAAAAATCAGCCATCGCCTGCGCGGTCTCATCGGCGCAAGCGGCGGGGCTCTCCCTCAACGCCTTACGCACGTCGCGGCGGCCACGCTTCTTCATGCGGGTAAGAACCGCCTCATCGCCACCGGTGATGTCCATGTGCACGGTCTCGTTGTAAGGAACGGTGGAAAGCACCGGGAACGAGCCTTCGAAATCCCACAAGTCGATACGCAGGAACACAACGTTTTTATCGCGCTTGCGTACATCCTCGACAAGCAGGTCACGAACCTGCGCTTCCAGCTGTGCGGAAGGCCTGTCAAGCCAAGCCGGACCATGAACGGACCTCAAATAGTGGTATCCATGGGTTTCGTAATCGATGAGCGCGATGAATGCGATTGGAGCGCCGTCCTGTTTCACCACATACGCACCCCACGGCGTACGTCCGTTAATGGTGTTCTGATATTTGGCCCATACCGCGGTCTGTTCGATGGGCAGGGTAAGCCCCGCCTGCACAGCCTGCTGTTCCATGGTGGCTGCGTCGGTGAATTCAAGAGTGATCATGATTGTTGGATTATTCCTTATGGTTGGTGATTACTCGATGATGGTTGGCTGTTGCCGCAGGTCAGGCAAGTCCAAAAATACGCTCCACAATGTGGTCGTCGCCTTCGAAGGGAACATGCTTGCCGTGGTCTTTGAACCAGCGCTCGTTGCCTTTGCCTATGATGAGGATGATATGGAGGCGGTTGGGATTCTTGCGGTCGATTGCTACGGTCGATTCCACTGCTTCCGTACGGTCGAGAATGATCCTCGCATCCAGATCAGGATTGGTGACACTGTCGAGCATGTCTTGGCAGACGTGTTCCACAGGCTCGTCATCCGTGTCTTCGAAGGTGAGAATCAGATGGTCGACGCGATTCTGAGCGGCCCTGACGATTTCCGATCTGCGATCATACGCTTTATTGCCTGTTGATCCAGTGACCAGCGTGACTTCAGGATCGTCCTTGCCGTAGCGTTGGTCGACATAGTCGAGCAACGCCGTTACGGAAGCATAATTGTGCGCATAATCGACGATGGCGATGGTGTTCGACTTCGTATCGTGGAAATGCTCCATACGACCGGCGATACGTACCGGTTCCATATTGCGCAGCGCTTCCTTCGCGGTGGTTTCGTGGAAATCGAATCCAACGGCATGCGCAATGGCAATGGCTGCGGCGGCGTTCGCATAATTGAAGTCGCCATCCAATTGCAGACTGAGCGAGCCGATCTGTTCACCTTCCACCGCAATGGCGAAACGGCTATGGTCTATAAGTTCCGGCCATGCGGTCACATCCGCGGCCGATGCTTCGCCAAGAGCGAACGTGGTGACGGGAATATCAGCGATTGCAGCATCCTGACGAATAAGATCGGCGTGTGCGCATGCCGTGCCGAGAACCAAGAAACGGCAATTCTTTACGATCTGACGTTTGCAGTGGAAGTAATCCTCGAATGTCGGATGCTCGATGGGGCTGATATGGTCCGGGCTGATATTGAGGAATGCGGCGACGTCGAAAGTAATTCCGAAAACGCGATCGACTTTGTACGCCTGCGACGAAACCTCCATAACCAGGTACTCCATGCCGTTATCAACGGCTTCGCTCATCATACGGAACGCATCCATGGACTCCGGGGTGGTCAAATCGGACTCGACATAGGTATGTCCGTCAATGCAGTTATCCACGGAAGAGAACAAAGCGCATTTGCCGCCGGAGCAGCCGTTGAGCATAGCTTGAGTGAGATAGGCGGTAGTGGTTTTTCCCTTGGTTCCAGTAATGCCGATGACTTTCAGTTGGTTCTGCGGGTACCCATAAAATGCCGCAGACAGCAGACTCATGGCTTTGCGCGCGTCGTTCACAATAAGTCCAGGGGCCGTCGTTGTTGCGGAGAAGTCGTTTTCCGCAACGTATGCGGCAAGACCACGATCATCGATGCCATTGAGATATTCCGCTTTGAAACGGCCTTTGCAGCACAGGAGTGTGCCAGATACGACCTGCCTGGTGTCGTAGGTGATTGAACCGAACGGCTTGTCGAATCCGTTGATGGTCTGCACGTCAAGCGTCCAGGCGTCTCCTTGGATGATTTCGCGCAGCAATCCGTACTCGCTGAGCAGACGCGCTGCAGATGCCAGAGTCAAAGCCATGTTTCGTGTTCTCCCTGTTCTTCGGATACCGAACAGCCATTCTACCGTCAGCTATGTGCATGGCATGTGGAAGTCGATGTGATTACAATGAAGCTGTGACTGAAGTACGAACGGAAACCATGGCAAGCAAAAGGGCGCGTTTTGAAAAACTTGCCATGCCTGTGGTTGATGCGTTGTACCGGCAGGCGATGAAGCTGACCAACGATCCCGATGACGCCCAAGATTTGGTGCAGGATACTTTCGAACGAGGATTCAAGGCATTCGACTCCTTCCAAGAGGGAACGAATTTCGCCGCATGGATGACGACCATTGAGCGCAACGCCTACTTCAATCAATACGCCAAAGCCAAGCGCAGACCGCAGCGGGCCAACGATTCCACCGGCGAATACGACGATTGGGACATCTATTCGGCTTCTGGGCATTCACCGGAAGAGCTTAAATCAGCGGAACAGGAATATTTGGACGCTTACGCGCCTGAAGAAATCATGGCGGCGCTCGCCAAGCTTTCGCCGGAACGCCGTCAGGTGTTCATCGACGCTGCGATCGACGGCAAGTCATACCAGCAGGTAGCTGACGAGCAGGGTGTGAAAATCGGTACGGTGATGAGCCGTCTCAATCGCGCGCGCACGCAGTTGAAACGAGAACTTGCCAACTATGCGAAGGAACGTGGCTATGCCACGGCGGGGAAGGGCAGAGCATGAGTGAATCGATCGAACGGCATATCACCACTGTCACCACCAGCGAGGACGGCACTGTTGTGACCCGGGTTACGCATACCAGCGTGCGCGTTAGCGCCTCCGGTGATTGTTTCGACCCCGAACGTTGCTGCGACGAGCATGAAAGGGCATTGATCGCGGCCATGCGCGCGTATCTGCGTCCGCAGCATGCCCCGCAGAGTCTGATTGACCGTCTTGAAGCCACACTCGACCATTGCTGTGGCGAGTGAGCTTGTGCATGCCGTTTGACAGTGGCATTGGTATCGGCAGTGGCAGTTGGCACGACGGACTTGTGACAGACTGAAAGGAGATATGAGAAAACCCCGCGAATCAATGGTGATTCGGCGGGGTTTTCAATGTTCTGTAGCGTTATTCACGCTGGCAGGGATCAGGCGTTTGGACGCTTGCCGTGATTGGCGGCCTTCTTACGACGATCCTTGCGCTTACGTCCGCGCATGCCCATGATGGACTCCTTTACTTACGATTAACAAGCCTTCGGGATTATCGCACACAAGCAAGACGTTTGACAAATCCTGTGTTCGATACATGACCATTTCGGCTTATCCGTGGACCTTGATGTGAACGAAGTCGGTTGATTCAGACGATCAGATCACTCGGCCATACCGAGGAACAGCGACGTGCTGGTGGTTTCGCCCGGCTTGATCACAATCAGGTCGTTACCCGTGTTGAACGCGTTGGCATAAGCGGTCTGCGGTTCCACTGCAACGCCGGCGGGATGCTGGGATGCGGGGAACTTCGTGCCTGTGCACACCTGGAACGAAGTAATGGTTTCATCGCCGCCAACACGGACCTTCTTGCCGTCGGCACGGGTGAACACTGCCGTGACGGAACCGTCTTCGGCATGCTCCAGATCGGTCCATGCATCGTCGAACGGCTGCTCGGTAAGCAGAGTGTCTTCGCGCAGATCGTATTTGGTACCGTCAACCGGCTCGGTGCCGGTCGGAATGAGGTTCTCGTCTACGGTGACGTGTGTGCGAGCCGGCAGCGTGAGGCTGCATTTGGCGTTGTGCTCGTCGATCTCGTCTCCATAGCCGTTAAGGCTGTTGGCGAGCCACGGGTGAATGGCCAAAGCCCACGGCGCGTTTGCGTTGCCATTGTTGTAGGCGCTGACGGTCAAGTGCATGCCGTCATCGGCGAGGCTGTAGGTGGCGGTGACATACAGGTCAAACGGGTAACCGACCATGTTGGGGGAGCGCCAGGCGAGGGTGACTGCGTCTTCGGCAAGCGAGATCAGCTTCCAGAACGAGCGGTAGCCGTAGCCGTGGATGGCGGTGTTGCGGTCATGCTCGTCGATTGGCAGCGAATAGGTTTTACCTTCGAACGTGTACTCGCCGCCCTTGATACGGTTCGGGAACGGAATGAGAATCTGGCCGTGGCAGCAGGTTACCAGATCATCAGGGCCAAGGGCGACGGTCAGATCCTCGCCCTTATAGGTCAGTTTGCGCATAGTTGCGCCAAGTTCGGTGATGACGGCTTCATAGTCGCCATGGGAGATGGAGAATTGCTGTCCGGTGCGGGCAGGCAGGTTGATGCAGGTCATAGTCACTCCATAGTGCTGTTGGATAGGTTCCGGTAACGGTATTGTTACCACCAACACCACAGTCTACCTGTTTTACGTCGTATGGCGATGCAGCTTCTTCGGCGTGCCGTCCATGTCTTAGTATTGATGAGGTTTTCACGAAGTGACGAAAGGCGGCCATCATGACCAAACGCATCGTACTGGCGGATCCCCGTGGCTTTTGTGCGGGCGTAGACAGGGCGATTCTGACTGTGCAGACGATTCTCAAGGCTGCCAATCCATCTCGGAATGACGATCTGCCTCCAGTGTATGTGCGTCGTCAGATTGTGCACAATAAGCATGTTGTCGAAGAACTGTCGGCTCAGGGTGCAGTATTCGTGCAGGAATTGGCTGAGATTCCCGATTCCGCGGCTGCCGCAGGAATTCCGATTGTCTTCTCTGCGCACGGCGTGTCTCCTGCAGTGAAGGCTGAGGCCGCGGCTCGAGGCATGCATGTTGTTGACGCCACATGCCCCTTGGTGAGCAAGGTGCATCGTGAGGTGTTGCGTTTCGTCAAAGAAGGCTACGAAATCATCTACATCGGGCATAAGGGTCATGATGAGGCCGTTGGCGTGGTCGGCGAATCTCCGGAACATGTGCATCTGATTGAGCATGAGTCGGATGTCGATTCGCTGGATTTTTCTTCGGATACGAAGTTGGTGCTGCTTTCGCAGACCACGCTGAGCGTGGATGAGACGGCAGGTACTATCGCCGCGTTGAAGGAGCGTTTCCCATGGCTTGAGATGCCTCCGAATTCCGATATCTGCTATGCCACGTCGAATCGTCAGACCTCGGTCAAACTCGTTGCCGAGCAGTCGGATTGCGTGGTGATCGTCGGTTCGGCGAATTCGTCGAACTCCGTGCGCTTGATGGAGGTCGCGCAGGAGGGGTTGAACACGCGTTTTGGCGGTGTACTTGATGGTGCTTGCGGAAAGGCCCACCGTGTGGACGATGCGTCCGAGCTTGATCCCGCATGGTTCGAGGGTGTTGAATCCGTGGGAATCTCGTCGGGCGCATCCGTACCTGACGAATTGGTGTCAGGTGTTATCGAATCGCTGCGAAGCCAAGGTTTCACCGATGTGACCACCATTGAAACCATCAAGGAAAACATGCATTTCGTGCTTCCCAGTGAACTTCGTAAGAAACCGGTCAGCTGATTGGACTTTGCGAGCGTCGAGTACTTTACCGAGCGCCGATAGGCGCGGCTACGCCGTCAAGCACTTTGAGCAGATCGTTGGGATTGATGCCGATCGAAAAGCCGCGTTTGCCTCCCGACAGCAGTATCTCGCTATATTGCAAAGCACTTTCGTCGAGTACGGTTTTGTGATGTGTGCGTTGGCCGAGCGGTGAGATGCCTCCAACTACATACCCGGATTCGCGCATGGCGACCTTTGGATCGGCCATGGAGGCTTTTTTGGCTCCGACCGCTGCGGCCAGCGCCTTCAGATCCATGTGTCCGCTTACAGGAACCACGCCTACCACGCGTTCGGAGCCGGTGTCGGCCATAAGCGTTTTGAATACCTGATGCTCGTCAAAGCCCAGTTTGGTGGCGGCCTCGACCCCATAGCCGTCATCCATATGGTCATTTGAATGTGCGTATTCGTAAGTCTTGAATGGGATTCCGGCTTGTTCCAGTTGCACGGTTGCCGGTGTTGAACCGGCTCCCTTCTCATGCTTTTTCTTGCCCATGTTGCTCTACTCTAAAACGTATTTGTATCGGTACGTATTTGCGTCGGTTAACAAAAGGGCTTCCGCCGTGAAGCGAAAGCCCTTGCACTAAGTTCTACTTAGAATCGTGCGGATTGTTCCGCTATTGATTCACTCGGAGATCTCAGCGAAGTACAGCAGGGTGCGCACCATGTTGCAGGTGAAGCCGTACTCGTTGTCGTACCAAGAAACGGTACGAGCCATGGTCACGCCGTCAACGGTGTTGACGTCGGTCTGGGTCGGATCGAACACGCCACCGTGGGTGTCGCCGATGATGTCGGAAGACACGATGCCATCCTCGTTGTAGCCGTAGAATTCGGTGGAGGAGAAGGCGGCCTTGAATGCGGCGTTGATCTCGTCAGCGGTGACTTCCTTGTTCAGAACGGTGGTCAGCTCGGTGACGGAGCCATCCGGAACCTGGATACGCTGGGCGTGGCCCTGCAGCTTGCCGTTCACAGACGGAACGACCTTGCCGATGGCCTTGGCAGCGCCGGTGGAGTGAGGAATGGTGTTGATCGCGGCGGCGCGGTTGTTGCGAGCCTTCGGGAAGCGCGGGCCGTCGAGGATCATCTGGGTGCCGGTGTAGGCGTGGATGGTGGTCATGAAGCCAGCCTTGATGCCCCAGTTCTCGTCCAACAGCTTGACCATAGCGGCCATGGAGTTGGTGGTGCAGGAGCCGGCGGACACGATCACGTCGGAAGCCTTCAGGATGTTGTGGTTCACACCGAAGACGACGGTCGGGGTGGTCTCGTCCTTGGCCGGAGCGGAGATCAGGACCTTCTTGGCGCCAGCGTTGATGTGAGCCTGGGACTTCTCAGCGGAGGTGTAGAAGCCGGTGCACTCGAGCACGAACTCAACGCCATCGTTCTTGACCCACGGGATGTTGTTGGCATCCTTCTCGGCGTAAACCTTGTATTCCTTGCCATCGACCACGATGGAATCTTCGGTGGAGGTGACCTCAACCGGGGTGCCATCGTCATGACGGAAGGTGCCGTGGGTGCTGTCGTACTTCAGCAGGTAGGCCAGCATGGACGGGGTGGTCAGATCGTTGATTGCAGCGACCTCAATGTCACCGGCCTGGCCGCCACGAGCCTGCAGCTCGAAGATGCGGCGGAAAGCCAGACGACCGATACGACCAAAGCCGTTGATACCAATCTTAACTGTCATGTAATTCTCCCTTTAGGGTAGGCCACACGTGTGCCGGGCACACAGAAGCCATTGTTTACCAACGTCACCCACTTTAGTGCGTCACCTGTACTTAAGACAACGTATTCGCGCGTGTGTTTCAGAAAACGTCGTATTTTCTGTGAGGGCTCACGCTGTATGTGGTTTCAGGCTGCGTTCGACGAGCGCAGACGAGATTTTGGTATCCAATGGGCCGAGATCACCCTTGAACGCATGATGCCAAGAGACCTGCGGCAGAGGCGCTTCGGCTGGGAATGTCACGATGAGCGTGCCTTGGGTGACCCCGACATGCGCGGGCAGGCCATGCCGGAACTCATTACTGACTCCGTTGACCTTGGTGCTGGTCATGAGCGCGCCGCTTATCTCGTATTTCAAGCCTTTTTCGCAAACGCCGACGGATGTGTCGGAATGAGAGAAGACGGAGATCATGCGACCCGGTTCGACATCGCTTGCTGCGAAGTCAAGATCTCCATCGCATATCGCCGTCACAATGGAATCATTGCCGTGCAGAAAACCGATGCCGCCATGATTGGCGAGCAATGCCATCAACTGGATGTTGGATATCGTATGGTCGATCCGTCCTCCGAGCGCGCCGTAGATATGGAAAAGCCTCGCACCGTGAAACCATCCGATTTTGAGGGCGGATAACAGATCCGGATCGTCTTTTTCCGGCGGCAGCTCGACGGTGCGCTCGCCCGGTGCGGGGCGTTTGCCCGTGATCGAATCGAAATCACCTACTACCACGTCGGGCATTACGTCAAGGGCGCGGGCATGATCAAGCCCACCGTCCGCGGCGATGACGAACGAGTCAGCCGGAACTCTTGGTGCTTCTCCGTAATATTCACCTGCCGCGAAAATCACACAGGTATTGGAATTATTTGTCATACAAGGTCAGTGTAGTATGCTGACCGGCGTTGTCGTAAGGTGCGCTTTAGCTGGGCTTGTAAATACGACACGCGGTGGTCGTGGTGTGTGGTATTATCTACAAGGCTTGAGAAATCAAGAAAGCGGGATATCCCCACCTGGAAGCCTTTCAGGGCCTCGGGTTCAGGCATAATGCCCTGTCACTGTGTTGAAACAGTGCAATGAAGAGCGTATCAGAACGTTCTTCGGTGTGCCCCTGTGGGTGCGTTTGGTATGCCATGGACTTTTGAGGTATTGAAGAACTGCCAATCTGGGAACATTCCGTGGAATGGAACATGAGGATTGGAGTCATCATCAGCGACGAACCACGCATTAACGACGAGATTCGCGTCTCCCAGGTGCGTCTGATCGGCCCGAACGGCGAACAGGTGGGAGTCATCGCGACTTCCGTCGCACTGAACCTGGCAAAGGAAGCGAACCTCGATCTCGTCGAGGTGGCGCCCAACGCGAAGCCTCCGGTTGCCAAGCTCATCGATTACGGCAAGTACAAGTACAACGAGAAGATCAAGGCTCGTGAGGCACGTCGTAACCAGAGCACTGCGGAAATCAAGGAAATCCGCTTCCGTCTGAAGATCGACGACCACGACTTCGAAGTCAAGAAGGGCCATGTTGTGCGCTTCCTGAATGGCGGAGACAAGGTCAAGGTCACCATCATGCTGCGCGGTCGCGAGCAGTCCCGTCCAATTGGTGGCGTCGAGCTGCTGCAGCGTCTTGCTAGCGAGGTGGAGGAATACGGCACTGTCGAATTCGCTCCGAAGCAGGAGGGCCGTAACATCATCATGACGCTCGCGCCGAAGGGCAAGAAGGTCCACACCCAGTCCGAGCAGCGTCGTCGTGGCGATCAGTCCCGTGCCGAACGTCAGGCTCGTCAGGCCGCACGCTTGGCGGCCAAGCAGGAAGCCCAGGCTCAGGCAGCGGCCGAAGCCAAGGCCGCAGTGACGTCCGACAAACCGAAGACTTCCGAAACGAAGTAACAAACAAGGAGGGCAGCAATGCCGAAGATGAAAACTAATTCCGCCGCTTCCAAGCGCGTCCGCGTGACCGGTTCCGGCAAGCTGATGCACGCTGGCTCCGCAATGCGCCACAACCTCGAGCACAAGTCCGCTCGTAAGCGTCGCGCACTGAAGGCCGACGGCGTTCTGGCTACTTCCCAGAGCAAGAACATGAAGAAGCTGCTCGGTCGCTGAGCATAGCGAGAGCCAATAAGAAGACTTAATAGAAAGCTGAGGAATCAAATATGGCACGTGTCAAGCGCGCAGTAAACGCCCACAAGAAGCGTCGCGTCGTTCTCGAGAGGGCTTCCGGCTACCGCGGCCAGCGCTCCCGTCTGTACCGTAAGGCCAAGGAGCAGCTGCTTCACTCCTTTACCTACAACTTCCGCGACCGCAAGGCTCGCAAGGGCGATTTCCGCAAGCTGTGGATCCAGCGCATCAATGCTGCCGTCCGCGCAGAGGGCATCACTTACAACCGTTTCATCCAGGGCCTGCACCTCGCTGGCATCGAACTGGATCGTCGTGCTCTCGCCGAGCTGGCCATCTCCGATCCGGAGACCTTCAAGGCCATCGTCGAGCAGGCCAAGGCTGCTCTTCCGGCTGATGTGAACGCTCCGAAGGAAGCCTGAGCTTCTTCGCTGATTCAGCGTGACTGATGGGAACCCTCGCTCCAGCAATGGGCGGGGGTTCTTGCGTTGTGCGTCAGGAACCATCTATCTCATAGCCATGGCAGCGGCGGTATACGATGCAAACAGACAATCTTCGGCGGAAGGAGGATGATGAACGATTTCGAGCGGATGATTAGACAGTTTCTTGCACACATCGATGTTGAGAGAGGATTGTCAAAAGCAACGGTGTCGGCATATGGCGCCGATCTGAAAAAATATCGGCAGTGGCTTGCCAATCAGGGTATTAACGACATTATGTCCGTGACGACACAGGATGTGGAGAACTACGTCGCTTTTCTTGACGAGTCCGGGGAATCCGTCCGAAGCAAGGCCCGCCGGTTGGCCAGCATCCACGCGTTCCATCGTTTCGCCGTGAACGAACATAACGTCGCCGACGATGTATCCGCGCAGGTGAAAGCTCCCAAGGGTGCAAGTACCCTTCCCGATGTGCTGGCTATTGATGAGGTCGTCAGATTATTGGAAGCGATTCCCGTTTCCCAGAACAGAGCTCATGGCGGCGCTTCGTTGGAGGTCCCGGATGATCCTGTGATGCTTCGAGACAAGGCGTTGCTTGAATTCATGTATGCGACCGGCGCGCGAGTGTCGGAGGCATGTGGGGCGAATCTTGATGACGTCGATACGGAAGCCAGAATCGCCAGACTGATGGGCAAAGGTTCAAAACAACGTCTGGTTCCTGTCGGCAGCTACGCATGCGAGGCAATCAGCCGGTATGTGCGTTCGGGGCGTCCAATACTGGCGTCGAAGTCAAAAGGTCCTCAGGAGCGTCGCGCCCTGTTCCTCAACAAGCGCGGAAGAAGATTGTCGAGACAGTCGGTTTGGGAGATCATCAGGGTTGCGGGGGAACGTGCGCACATCGACAAGCCGTTGCATCCTCATACGTTGCGTCATTCCTTCGCCACGCATCTTATCCAAGGCGGCGCTGACGTACGTACCGTGCAGGAGCTGCTTGGGCATGCAAGCGTCACCACCACGCAGATATACACGCACGTCAGTCCCGAAAACCTGATTGAAACGTATCTGACGTCTCATCCCCGCGCCAGATGATGGTGTTGCTGCCGTTTTGAACGGCGGCAATGGACTAGCATGGATTACAGTGAAAGTTGACACAAGGATGTTGGTAAGGTAAACGGTATGCCTACGGATTTGCTTGGACGAGATTATGAGACGTTTCCCGCTCCGGAGCCGCTGCAGACGCACGGTCCGGCAAGGGTCATCGCCATGTGCAACCAGAAAGGTGGCGTTGGCAAGACCACCAGTTCCATTAATATCGCCGGTGCGTTGAGCCAGTACGGTCGTCGTGTGCTTATCGTCGATTTCGACCCGCAGGGTGCTGCCACGGTGGGACTGGGCATCAACGCCAATGCCGTGGAAGATACGGTGTACACCGCGTTGTTCAATCCGCGCATGGATGTACATACCGTGATTCAGCATACCGATTTCGAGAACCTCGATATCATGCCGGCCAATATCGACCTATCCGCTGCCGAAGTGCAGCTGGTCACCGAAGTGGGACGTGAACAGGTGCTGGCTGGCGTGCTGCGACAGGTCAAGGATGAATATGACGTGATCATCATTGACTGCCAGCCTTCGTTGGGCTTGCTCACGGTGAATGCTCTGACCGCGGCGGATGGCGTGATCATCCCTGTGGCTGCCGAGTTCTTCGCGTTGCGTGGCGTGGCTTTGCTGATGCAATCCATAGAAAAGGTGCAGTCCCGTATCAATCCGAGTCTGGAAGTGTATGGAGTGCTCGTCACCATGTTCACGCATACTCTGCATTGCGATGAGGTGTTGCAGCGCATTTATGAGGCGTTCCAAGGCAAGGTCTTCCACTCGGTGATCTCGCGGTCCATCAAGTTGCCGGATTCAACGGTTGCCGCTGCGCCGATCACCATCTACGCGCCGAATCACAAGACGGCGAAGGAGTATCGTGAGGTTGCCCGGGAGCTGATTTTCCAAGGCGTTATCGCATAGATGTTCAAGGCTCCACTGAGGGGCCTTTTTCGTTGGTTGCATGCGTGATGGATTTTGATGATTGACTGGTGGAACATTCAACTTATAGTCATGTTGACCATAAGTGATACACTGTGGCTTCGGAACAATTCGTATTGACGAGAATTTGAAGGAGTGAGGTCGCAATGATCATGGGAAATGTCTCGGAACGGCGCAAACAGCCGCCGCAGGTGGGCGTTTCCGTGGTCATCCTCACCTTGGGGCCGGTCCAAAGATCCGGGAATGGAAATGGGGTGGACACCGCTCCGGACGGTATGGGGTCCACGCTGTGGATGCCGCTGGTCAAGCGTGTGCGCCAGCCGTTTTTTGGACAATGGGCGCTTCCAGGAGGCGGTCTGCGCGCCGACCATTCGTTGGAGCAATCCGCGTATGCCGCGCTGGAATCGACCACGTCGCTTCATCCGAGATATCTCGAGCAGCTGTATACGTTTGGCGATCCGGCACGCTCGCACGGAGGGCTGCCGATGGTATCCATCGTGTACTGGGCGCTGGTCGGAGGAGCGGATGCGCAAACGGAACCCATCGAGGGCAACAACGTCAAATGGTTCCCCGTCGATAATCTGCCGGAACTTGCTTTCGACCATCGTGCCATCATCGACTACACCCTAAGCCGGCTGCGAGGGAAAATCGAATATCCCCAGGTCGTCACGCGTCTGGTCGGTGAACGATTCACACTGAGCCAACTGCACGACGTATATGAAGCCGTAACGGGCGAAGCCATCGATTTGGCGAATTTCCGGCGGAAAATGCTCACATCGGGCCAGTTGGAGGATACCGGCGAAAAACTGCGCGTCGGGCGCAACCGTCCGGCTGCCGTATACCGGTACGTGCAGAGCGCGTTGCGACAATCCTCATCATGGGATTACGGCAGCAATCAGTCCGATCAAGGAAGCCATGCAACCGGCGACGACGTGCTCGCCACGCTGACAACCGTCTGAAACCGCTTCAACGGCAACGATTCAAACAATCGCAAGACATTTATCATCCAATAACAGACGATAAAAACAAACTACAATGAAGGGAAGGTGCGGTATGGCCGCTACTCTGTCATCGTCATCCGTAGACGAAATCATCGCCCGACTGGGCGCGCAAAGCACATGCGATGCCGGACTGACACAGGATCCGTGGCATTTCGACACCACCCAGCCGAGCTACGGCCCGGGCGCATCCATGTTCGACCCACTGCCGAACAACGCACCCCGCCAGCAGGTGCTGCCGCAGGAATACCGTGACGCCTCCGATGAGGAACTTCAGGAACGTATCAAGGCCGCCAAGGCGCGTCTCGGCAATAAGCTGCTTATTCTTGGTCACTTCTACCAGCGTGACGAAATCATCGTGCACGCCGACTTTGTGGGCGATTCCTTCCAGCTCGCCAAGAACGCCACCGAACGTCCCGACGCCGACCACATCGTATTTTGCGGTGTGCATTTCATGGCCGAAACCGCCGATATCCTGTCCACTCCCGAACAGACCGTGACACTACCGAACCTGTCCGCAGGCTGCTCGATGGCCGACATGGCGAACATCGACCAGGTCGAGGACTGCTGGGAACAGCTCGGCGAAATCTGCGGCACCAAGCCGGATGCTGACGGCAAGCAGCAGATCGTGCCGGTCACATATATGAACTCCTCCGCGGCGCTGAAAGCATTCTGCGGACGCCACGGTGGCATCGTCTGCACATCATCCAATGCGCATGCCGTGCTCGAATGGGCGTTCGCCCGCGGCAAGCGCGTGCTGTTCTTCCCGGACCAGCACCTTGGCCGCAATACCGCTCTTGCCATGGGTATGAGCCTTGACCAGATGCCAGTGTGGAATCCGTACAAGCCGGCCGGTGGTGCCGAAGACCCGTCCGTGTACGCTGACGCGAAGATGATTCTGTGGAAAGGCTTCTGCTCTGTGCACCAGCGCTTCACCGTCGACCAAATCGAGCGCGCACGCAAGGCGTATCCGGGCGTCAAGGTCATCGTGCATCCCGAATGCTCGATGGACGTCGTCAACGCGGCGGATGGCACCGGCTCCACCGCGTACATCGTTAAGGAGATCGCCAACGCGCCGGCTGGTTCGGCCGTCGCAGTCGGCACGGAAATCAACCTCGTCAACCGCCTCGCCGCGCAGTATCCGGACAAGACCGTGTTCTGCCTCGATCCGGTGGTCTGCCCATGCTCCACAATGTACCGCATCCACCCCGCATATCTGGCGTGGGCGTTGGAGAACATTGAGCAAGGCAATATCGTTAACCGCATCACCGTGGACGAGGACACCGCGCGTGACGCCAAAATCGCGTTGCAGCGCATGCTGGAGGTACACCCATGATCGTCGTAGTCGGAGCGGGTATCGCCGGGTTGTGCGCGGCGCTCGCGGCAGCTGGGGATAGCCGTCTTGGCAGCGAAGGACTGGCCACCGGCGGGCGTGCGTCGATTCCGAAAAATGGCACATACCGACCGCAGGAAGTGCTGCTGGTATGCAAGGATAAGTTCGTCGAATCGAACACATACCACGCTCAAGGCGGTGTGGCCACTGCGATTTTCAATGACGATTCGCCCGCGTTGCATGCGACCGACACTATGGCTGCCGGTCATGGGTTGTGCGACCGTACCGCAGTCGACATTCTGACCGACGAGGGCGCGCGTCGCGTACGTGAGCTTATCGGCGATGGATGGCATGTGGATCGCGACAACGAAGGACATGTGCTGCGTGGGCTCGAAGCCGCGCATTGCCGTTCCCGCGTGGTGCACGCTGGGGGAGACGCCACCGGAAAGGTTTTGGAACTCGACGTCTCCGCCATGGTGCGGGAGAATCCGAATATCACCGTGCTGGAGCATGCGTTCCTGAACGATGTGCTGGTGCGTGACGGTCATGTCGTCGGCGTGCGTCTGGCGGTTCGTGACGCTCAAGACGGTGTTGAGACACGTGTCGTAGATACGGACCGTGTGGTTCTTGCCACCGGTGGCGCGGGACGGTTGTTCCCGTACACCACGAATCCCGCGGTGGCGACTGGCGACGGCCTGGCCGCTGCGATTCGTGCAGGGGCGCAGGTAGCCGACCTGGAGTTCTACCAGTTCCATCCCACGGCTTTGGCTATCGGCGAGCATTTCCTCGTCTCCGAAGCCGTGCGCGGCGAAGGCGCGGTACTGCTCGACGAGCATGGGCACCGTTTCATGACCGATATCGACCCCAAGGCGGAACTCGCACCGCGCGACGTGGTGGCGCGAGCCAACTTCCGTACCATGCAGGCGCAAGGCGGCAAGCCGATCATGCTCGACGTTTCGCCCATGGGCACAGAGAACCCTGATCTGGCGGAATTCCTACGCAACAGGTTCCCAACCATCGACGCCTACACGCGTTCGCTCGGCTTCGATTGGAGCAAGGAACCCATTCCCGTGGCTCCCGCGGCCCACTACTGGATGGGCGGCATCCGCACCGACCTGTTCGGGCGAGCCAGCATTCCCGGTCTCTATGCTGCCGGCGAATGCGCCAGAACTGGTGTGCAGGGTGCCAATCGTCTCGCATCGAACTCGCTACTCGAAGGCATGGTCTACGGATATCGCGCCGGCCTCGCCGCTGCAAATGACATTGACGGTACCGTTTGGCAACCGCAGGACTTCGACAACAGTGCGATCGAAAACATGCCGGTCTGCCAGCAGCCGATGCCGCTGCATATGCCGGATGCCATAACGCAGCCGAATGTTGCACAATCGCTGGTATGGGACCGTGCGCGAATTGAAGACGCGATGTGGAAGCGTGTCGGCGTGATCCGCGACGGCGACAGCCTGTCCCAAGGCGTACGTGAACTTGGCGAAGCGCTCTCCATGGCGAATGCGGCGGACAGCGCGGATATGTCGAAAAACATCGCCCAGCCGACAACGTATGCGGAACGAATCATCATGTGGGAAAACCGCAACCTGCTTACCGTGGGATACGTTGCGGCGGTTGCAGCAAGCAACCGTTGTGAATCGCGCGGCGCGCACACACGGCAGGATTATCCGACCAACAATCCGACGATCGCGCATTCCATCGCCTACCAGATGTCATAACTGCTGCGCGACGAGAGATAGCGGAAAGGACCCTAAATGCTGACCCGTCAGGTCATTCGCACGGCCGTCGAAGCCGCGCTTGAGGAAGATGCACCCAACGGTGACATCACCTGCGAAACCACCATTCCCGCCGATGCCCACGGCACCGCAAGACTCGTGTCCAGACAGGAAGGTGTAATGAGCGGCATCGCGGTGTTCGAAGCGGCGTTCGTCGCGCAGAACCCTGCGATTCGTGTGCTCGCCACCATCAGGGATGGCGAACGTTTCGAAGCTGGACAGACGCTTGCCGAAGTCGAAGGTCCTGTGCGTGACTTGCTCACGGCGGAACGTGTGGCGTTGAACTTCACGCAACGTATGTGCGGCATAGCCACCATGACGGCGGCCTTCGTCAAAGCGGCGGACGAAGCCGTCAAAACCACGGACTATCGAACGCCGCGCACCTATGCGTGCACCCGTATCGTGGACACGCGCAAGACGACTCCGGGACTGCGTCCGTTCGAGAAGTATGCCGTCACCTGCGGTGGAGGACATAATCATCGCTACGGATTGTCCGATGCCGTCATGGTCAAAGACAACCATCTCGCGGCGCTCGCCGAACAAGGCATCGATATGGCCGGGGCGATTCGCCACATCCGCGAACAGGTGGGACATACCACGCATATCGAAGTGGAAGTAGACCGTTTGGAGCAGATCAAAGCCGCGCTTGAAGGCGGTGCCGATACCATCATGCTTGACAACTTCTCCTTGGAAGACACACGCAAGGGAGTTGACCTTATCGCAGGCAACGCCATTGTGGAAGCCAGCGGTAACATGACGCTGGAACGTATACCGCAGGTGGCCGCCACCGGTGTGGACGTGATTTCCGTCGGCGCGCTCACCCACAGCGTGAGCAGCATCGACCTTGGACTGGATTGGAACTGAAGCGCAGGGAGGACTGATGGAACACCTGTATCTGGACGCCGCCTCCACCGAGCCGGTCGGCGGCGACGTCATCAGCGTGATGATGCCGTTTCTGACCGAAGCGTACGCGAATCCGATGAGCGTGCACAGCGCGGGCAAAACCGCCGCACGCGCCCTCGAAGCTGCACGTGGGTCTATCGCAGCCGATTTGGACGCGCGTCCGGATGACGTGATCTTCACTTCAGGCGGCACCGAAGCGGATAATCTTGCGATTAAAGGCATTGCGATGGCCCGCATGCGTTTGCTGCGTGAAGCATATGGCGAGCAGGTGCGTCCGCGTGTCATTGTGTCGTCGATCGAACATCCGGCGGTGTTGGAATCGGCCCGTTGGATGGAACGCTGGTTCGGTTGCGAAGTGGTGGAGATCCCCGTCGACCATCAAGCGCATATCGATTTGGATGCGTTGAGGGCCGAATTGGCCCAGGGCGATCTTGACAGCAGTTCCGACAGCGTTTCCGGAACGTCCGGAAAACCCTGTAACTGCACGCTGCTGGTATCGACGATGCTTGCCAATAACGAAGTGGGCACAGTGGAGCCCGTCAATGAAATAGCACGCATCGCGCACGAGCATGGCGTGCCACTGCATGTGGACGCGGTGCAGGCGGCGGGACTCATCCCCATCCGTATGCGCGAATGGGATGTGGACGCGTTGAGCTTGTCCGGACACAAATTCGGCACGCCGAAGGGACTGGGGGCACTGCTGCTACGTTCCCGAGTGCCTGTCGAGCCGCTGATGAGCGGCGGCGGGCAGGAACGTTCCCTACGGTCAGGCACGCAGAATGTCGCCGGTGCGGTCGCACTGGCCGTTGCGTTGCGTGACTCGAACACACGAATGCATGAGATTGGACGCGCGCTGGTGGCTTCCCGGGACCGTCTGATCGACGCGGTGCTGCGTGTGGAACCCAGAGCACAGCTTACGGGGGATTCGCAACGACGGCTTCCGGGGCATGCGTCGTTCGTTTTTCCGGGACTTTCCGGAGAAGCTTTGCTGGTCGATTTGGATGCTCGTGGCATCGCTTGTTCATCCGGCTCGGCCTGTGCTGTCGGCCGTCACGAAGCGCCCGGTACATTGTTGGCGATGGGATATGATCCGATAGTGGCAAAATCAGCCATTCGCATGACCTTCCGTGAGCCGGTCACACCGGAGCAGATCAACCAGATCGCCTCGGTAGTGGAGGAATCCTGCGACTCGTTGCGTGGGGCTTCGACGGTCAGCGATCCGTCGATTAACATCCAAGCGCAACAGGCGCTCGCCTGAATGCGGCGTCGGCGAAGGTGTCGTAACGCTTCGCTAATATTGGCTCGGTTTGTGTGTAAGTACGATTTTTCAAGTACCGACAGCATGTATGTACCGAACGTTTACGCAAGAGAACGGCAATACTAAGAGAGGTTTCGATGGCGGTTCGCGGCGATATTCGAAATGTAGCGATTGTGGCACACGTCGATCATGGCAAGACTACGCTGGTCAATGCTATGCTGGCGCAGTCCCACGTGTTCAACGAGCGTGAGGAAGTCCCGGATCGCGTGATGGATTCCAACGATCTGGAGCGTGAGAAGGGTATTACCATTCTCGCCAAGAACACCGCTGTGCAGTACACCGGTCCGCTGGCCGCCAAGTACGGGCATCCGGAAGGCATCACCCTGAACATCATCGACACCCCTGGCCACGCCGATTTCGGTGGTGAGGTCGAGCGCGGTATCTCCATGGTGGACGGTGTTGTGCTCCTTGTCGACGCTTCCGAAGGTCCGCTGCCGCAGACCCGCTTCGTGCTGCGCAAGGCGCTGGAGGCCAAACTGCCGGTTATCCTGTGCGTGAATAAGACCGATCGCCCGGACGCCCGTATTGAAGAAGTCGTGGGTGAATCCTCCGACCTGTTGCTCGGCTTGGCCCAGGATGTTATCGAGGAAGGCATCGACCTCGATGAAGACGCACTGTTCGACCTTCCGGTCATCTACTGTGCGGCAAAGGCTGGCTATGCTTCCGAAAACCAGCCGGAAAATGGCGGTCTGCCAGACAATGAAGATCTCGAACCGCTGTTCGAGGCCATCATCAAGAACATTCCGGCTCCGGAATATGAGGAAGGCGCGCCTCTTCAGGCACACGTCGCCAACATCGATTCCTCTGACTTCCTCGGACGACTCGGCTTGGTGCGCATCTACAATGGCACCCTTGAAAAGGGTAAGACCTACGGACTGTCCCGTGTGGACGGCTCCGTTGAGAACTTCCGTGTTTCCGAACTGTTGCGTACGCAGGGCCTTGAGCGTACTCCGGTCGATTCCGCAGGTCCTGGCGACATCGTCGCAGTCGCAGGTGTGAACGACATCATGATCGGCGAGACCATTGTCGACCCGTCTGATCCGCGTCCGTTGCCGCTGATTCACGTTGATGACCCGGCCATCTCCATGACTTTCGGTATCAACGATTCCCCGCTTGCAGGCACCGAAGGCAAAGACCACAAGCTTACCGCCCGCATGATCAAGGATCGACTCGACCGCGAGCTCATCGGCAACGTGTCCATCAAGGTGCTGCCGACCGAGCGCCCGGATGCTTGGGAGGTTCAGGGTCGTGGTGAACTCGCACTGGCCGTGCTCGCCGAGCAGATGCGTCGCGAAGGCTATGAGTTGACCGTCGGACGTCCGCAGGTGGTCACCAAGACCATCGACGGCGTGATCAACGAGCCGATGGAAAACACCACCATCGACGTTCCGGAAGAGTACATGGGCACCGTCACTCAGCTGCTTGCTGACCGTAAGGGCCGCATGGAGAACATGACCAACCACGGCACCGGCTGGGTCCGTTTGCAGTTCACCGTGCCGTCCCGTGGCCTGATTGGCTTCCGTACCGCGCTGCTGTCCGCCACCCGCGGCACCGGCATCGCATCCTCCATCTCCGCCGGCTACGCTCCGTGGGCCGGTCAGATTGTGACGCGCCAGAACGGCTCCATGGTCTGCGATCGTAAGGGTATCGCCACCCCGTACGCCATGCAGCGTCTGCAGGCACGCGGCAACTTCTTTGTTGAGCCGCAGTCTCCGGTGTACGAGGGCCAGGTCGTCGGCGTGAATAACAAGCCGGACGAGCTTGATGTGAACATCACGTTGGCCAAGCATATGACCAATATGCGTTCCTCCACCGCAGACGTGCTCGAAACCCTGACTCCGCCGATCAAGATGAGCCTCGAAGAGTCCTTGGACTTCGCCAACGAGGACGAGTGTGTGGAAGTCACCCCGGAATCCATCCGCGTGCGCAAGATCATTCTCAGCCGTGAGGACTGGTATAAGTGGCGCGCCAAGCAGCGCCGACAGAACAACGCTCAAAATAACAAGTGATTTTTTACGTTGTTCAGTCGGCTTCGCAAGCACGGTAGTGTGCTTGCTCACTTCGCCTACGGTGAGCCCACTGGGCTCTCCGTTTGACGGCTCAGCAGAACAACGCTCAAAATAACAAGTGATTTTTCGCGTTGCTTTCACGAAAAGAGATACGTGTTCTCACGTATCTCTTTTTCTTTTCAGGTTAACGAGAGATAGTAGAGATATGACGCAACAGATGAGGCAATCGCATGATACGGATGAATCCAATCAACGGATGGTGGCTGATGCACGATTGATGCCATGGTCGTACCGCCTGCCGATATGGGGACGATTCCTGGTCGATCTGGTTTCTGGAATCGTAGTTGGCATGATAGGAACCATGGCTCACCGTATGGGGGCATCCATGAACATTCCCTACGGATTGCTGATCGCCTATCTCATGGTGATCATCTCAACATGGTCCGCTCGATCTCGTGACGGCGTTTCAGGCCTCGCATTGCATCTGATTAGCTCTTCCCTGGCAGTCTGGACGGTGATGGCTGGGTATGGTCCCGGCGGAGATGCCATGATTCCCGTTGGATTCGGCGGAGACGATCCCATGCCGTTCTTCAGTGAGCAAGCGGGATATTTTTGGCTATACGGAGTCGTACTCATTCCGGTCGTGATGCTGGTATTACCGAAATGTTGGTTCGTCACGCCTCCACGCAAGAAGACGCATGATGATGCGTTTGTTGTCTACCCCCAAACGAGAGGGCCCGAAACGTCTGGCAGCGCCCAGCCAGTGAAATGATTAGCAGCTGATTCCATGTCAATGAGATAAGGTGCATGGAAACACCAAGAAAAGAAATGGGGTTGAATGAGCGCACGCAAGCTGTTCTATCTGGGTCCGCAAGGCACCTTCACCCATCAGGCCGCGGTCAATGCATCGCAGGAGCTGGCCCATCTCGAACCTGAAAGGTTCGAATTGGTGGCTTTGGACGATGTGCCGCAGATTTTCGAAGCCGTGCAGCAGGGTGAGGGCTGGGGCGTCGTGGCATGGGAAAACAATGTCGAAGGCTACGTGGTACCGAACTTGGACGCGCTGATCGACGCCAAAGACCTGGCCGGATTCGCGCGCGTGGGCGTCGACGTTACTTTTGACGCGTACGTGCGTGCGGAATCCGATCCGGAAGATGCCACCGTGGCCACCGCGCATTCGCACGGACTCGCGCAATGCAAACGTTTTATCGCGGAACATCGTTTGCGGCCGGTTCCAGCACCATCCAACGCCGCCGCTTGTCGAGACATTACAGCGAACGAAATAGCCTTTGGGCCAAGTATCTGCGGTGAACTCTACAACGTCACACGTATCGGCACTGCCGTGCAGGATTATCAAGGCGCGCAAACTGATTTCCTTGTGCTCGCCCCGCGCAAGGAAGCAGAGAAACTATTGGAACAGCCACGTTCCCAATCCGGTATGGAATACGAGTCCGTGTTGACGCTTATCCCGCTCGTCACCGGCCCTGGCGTACTTGCGAACCTGCTGGACGTATTCCGAGACGCAGGACTTAACATGACAAGCTTCATCTCACGGCCAATCAAAGGATGCACAGGCACCTACAGTTTTATCGCGACGCTCGATGCGGCACCGTGGGAACAACGTTTCCACGATGCTCTGGTCGAAATCGCAGAACATGGTGATTGGGCCAAAACTCTGGCTGTATATCCGCGTAGAGAACGTCCCAATCCTCCAGTCACCTCATGGATGCTGCCTCAGGGAGGCGTACGTCTTGACGAAAGGCATCTGCCAGACGATTGGCAGAACAGTGAAACGGTCAAAAAGGAACTGATGTGGTGAAGCAACGTATCGCAATCGTGGGTCTCGGACTTATTGGGGGGTCTCTGGCACGCAGGCTCGTCAATGCGGGCTGCGAGGTCGTCGCATGGAACCATAACGATCGGCCATATGAAACCGCGGAGGCGGACGGCATACGATGTGTGCCCACGCTGGCTGTGCTTGCCGATGCAAAGCCTGATGTGCTTGTGTTATGCAATCCGCTTAAAGCCATGCCGCAAATTCTGGGTGCGCTCAAACCGCTGATCGATCCAAGCGTCACCACGCTCACCGATGTAGGCAGCGTCAAAGGAATGGTCAGGGAGCAGGTCAGGGCCGTAGGGTTGGAACACTGCTATGTAGGGGCGCACCCCATGGCCGGCAATGAGCTATCCGGGTGGGAATCGTCGGATCCAACGCTTTACGATGGCGCTCTTTGGGCCATTACCGTGGATGAAAACACAGAGTATCAGCGTTTTCGTGCCGTTGCGACAATGATCGTCGACCATTGCGCGAATCGTCTCATTGTACTCGACGATGCGACCCACGATCGTTGCGCGGCACTGATCTCTCACATGCCACACGTCATTTCCACGGCCATGATCAACGAGCTGGTGGCCAATCCCAATCGAAACATCGCGGCAGCGCTCGCCGCCGGCTCGTGGCGGGATATGACCCGTGTTGCGCTGACCGATCCGAACCGTACCCGTGCAATGGTGGAAGAGGATGCGGCCAATGTTGAAGCGTTATTGCGCAACATGGCCAATCGTTTGACGCTTATAGCCAATGTGTTGCATGGCATGACTTCGCAACAGGGCGTGCTCACTGCAGGCGATGATAAGGAAATGGCGCGTTTCTTCGTACAGGGGCAGCCATTCCGTGAATACAAGGCTCTCGCCAAAGAACCCGATTTTACAGAACGTTGCGAAACGGTCGAACTGGCAATTCCCGAGACCGGTTGGCAGCAGATGCTGCTGGAGTCGGCGCGCAGGGGAGAGCATATTGTGCGATTCGACGGCTACCGTCAAGCTATGGCACAGGTGCGTTCCGCAGTATGACGCGCTATGGGCGCGGCCTTGTCATGGAACGTTCCGGAACCGGTTTTATGGTGACGATGGTGTCGGCGGGAATGCTGACACGTTGCTCCGGGCGCGAACCGTTGGCTGCCGCATCGCGCGTCATTTCCAATGTCTGCCCGTCCCAAGAACGTACGTGACCGACATAATCGCGGAATTTCATGCGCTGGTCCTTTGAGTCGACACCTTCGCAGGTGCGCACCACAATGCGTGCACCTGCTGGAATTTCGTTTGGAATCGGCATAATCTCCCCTTCGAATAGACGATTATCGACGGATTCGCTGAGCGAACGCTACTGGACAGCATAGTTGGTCTTCTTCCAAGTTGTGCCGGAATTCGGTTTCTATCGGAGAATGGACACATAATGGAAGGAAATTCATGGATTCGGGCTTGCTGTTGAGCTCGGGAAAGGCTGATCGGCATGCTGTTCGATAAGAGCGTAGAGGCATTCGATACATATCTGAAAGCCAACCGTGGATTGAGTGAAAACACACGGAAGGCATACCGAGGCGATGTCGAAGAATGTCTGCTTGCCTTGGAGCGGCTTGGATGCAGGGACCTTAACGAGGTGACCATCGAAGATCTTCGCATGTGGATGGCGGAATCATCGAAAAACCATGCGAAAAGCAGCATGGCCCGAAAAACTGTGGCGGTACGTGGTTTTTTCGCGTGGACGCATGAGCATGGCGTGACGACGACGGATCCGGCTTGTGTGCTCATGACTCCGAAAATACCTGATACATTGCCGGATGTGCTCAGCGAATCACAGGCTGAACAGCTGATGGAACGCGTGGATGAGGACGGTGAAACGTCTCAGCCGAAGGAACGGACCATGAAGCAGCAGGCCATTGAGCTGCGTGACGCCGCAATGCTGGAACTGTTGTATGCGACGGGCATGCGTGTGGCTGAACTGGTGGGACTCGATGTGCCGGATGTGGTCTTTTCCAATCGAACGGTCAAAGTGACCGGCAAAGGCAACAAACAACGAGTCATGCCATTTGGCGCTCCGGCGCAAAAAGCGATACGTCGGTGGCTGGATGATGGGCGTCCCCTGTTGGTGGGTGAGCAGTCCGCGGCTGCGCTGTTTCTTGGGAGACAAGGCAAACGCATTGATCAGCGGATGGTACGTCGTGTGGTGCACGCATGCGCGCGTGATGCCGGCGTTCCCGACATTAGCCCTCATGCTCTGCGGCACAGTGCCGCCACGCATATGCTTGACGGGGGAGCGGATTTGCGTGAGGTGCAGGAGCTCCTGGGACATTCCTCACTGAAGACCACGCAACGGTACACGCATGTATCCATCGAACAGTTGAAAGCCCGATACGGTCAGGCATTTCCTCGGGCATGATACGAATCGGCAAAGTACGCTGACAGCGAACAGATATGTCCGTGTCCGTCCATATGCACGATGCGGATAAGTTGTTCCGGCGATAAGCGGAAAAACGGTTTATTTTATTAGATGATGAGTTTTGATTTGACTATTTTGTATGGGCCTCCCTCGGATATGGAGTGGTTGTCCCTTAATCGAGTGATAATGAACCTACTATCAGAACGAAGACGGACGTTGATGCCACGGTATTGACGTCCGCCTTCTTTTTGAACAGGGTCTTACAGCTCTGGAAATAATGGATAAGGAGAATATGAATTCCATGAAGAAGAAAGCTCTGGCTTTCGCTGCGGCCGCATGCGCATTCGGCATGCTGCTCAGCGGTTGCGGCTCTTCCAACGGTGGCTCCACCGCTGACAAGGGTTCCAACGTCATCACCGCATACGATTCCGAACCGCAGAACCCGCTCATCCCGGGCAACACCAACGAGACCGGCGGCGGCATCCCGATCGACCTGCTGTTCGCCCGTCTGGTTTCCTACGACACGAAGGGCAACGCGCAGAACGAAGTCGCCGAGTCCATCAAGTCCAACGACGACGGCACCCAGTTCGACATCAAGATCAAGAGCGGCTGGAAGTTCGCTGACGGCACCCCAGTGACCGCCGAATCCTTCACCAAGGCCTGGAGCTACGTCGCCAACGCCAAGAACGCGCAGAAGTGCTCCTCGTTCTTCTCCACCATCAAGGGCTTCGACAAGCTGCAGGACGCCAAGAACCTCAAGGGCGACGAGCAGCTCGAAGGCCTCAAGGTCGTCAACGACCACGAGTTCACCGTCGACCTGAACCAGCCTGACTCTGTGTTCGCTATCAAGGTCGGCTACAGCGCTTTCGCCCCGCTGCCGGAATCCTTCTACAAGGATCCGAAGGCCTTCGGCGAGAAGCCGGTCGGCAACGGCCCGTACAAGTTCAAGTCCTGGAGCCACAACAAGCAGATCGAACTCGTCAAGAACAACGCCTACAAGGGCAACGAAGTGGTGAAGAACGACGGTGTGACCTTCAAGATCTACACCGATGACGAGGCCGCATACGCCGACATCCAGGCCGGCAACCTCGACGTGATGAACAGCGTTCCGACCTCCGCTTCCAAGACCTTCAAGTCCGACTCTTCTGTCCAGCCGTACAGCAAGGCCGGCTCCGTGAGCCAAACCTTCACCATCCCGGCATCTCTGGAACACTGGCAGACCAACACCGAGGAAGGCCAGCTCCGCCGTCAGGCGCTGTCCATGGCCATCGACCGCGGCGCCATCTGCAAGAAGGTTCTCAACGGTCTGGGCACCCCGGCCGTCGAATTCACCTCCCCGCTCACCCCGGGCTACTCCGACTCCCTCAAGGGCAGCGAGAACCTGAAGTACAACCCGAAGAAGGCCAAGGAACTGTGGGCCAAGGCCGAGGCCATCTCCCACTACGACGGCAAGCTCACCTTCGCCTACAACGCCGACGGCGGTGCGAAGTCGATCTTCGACGCCGTGGTGAACTCCGTGAAGAACACCCTGGGCATCGACGTGGCCACCAACCCGATTCCTACCTTCCAGGAATTCCGTAACGACGTGACCAACCGCTCCATCCAGGGCGCCTTCCGCACCGGCTGGCAGCCAGACTACCCGTCCCCAGAGAACTACCTCTACCAGCTGTACTCCTCCGCGGCCGCCGACGGCAACGGTTCGAACGACGGCGACTACAAGAACGCCGAGTTCGACAAGCTGTGCTCCGAGGCCTCCGCCGCGAAGAGCACCGATGAGGCCAACAAGATCTACCAGCAGGCCCAGGAGATTCTGCTCAAGGAGCTTCCTGCCTTCCCGCTGTACTACTCCAACGCCAACGGCGTGGCCGCGACCGGCGTGAAGGGCTTCGAGATGAATTGGCAGAACCTGCCGGTCTACAACGAGCTCACCAAGTGAGGCTGATGGCGGATTCCGATCCGTCATAGGATTCACTTCGCTGTGACAAGGGAAACAGGGTACACCCTGTTTCCCTTTTTTCGTATTCCGTGCGCACGCTCCCTGCTGATGGATGCTCTCAGATAATTCGCCGAATGCATTCAGCATGTGCTGCGCTCATGGAACGCATATGCGGAGGTTTTTGGTTTCATCGACTGATTTTGTCTATTTTTTCCGGTTCTCCGCCAGCCGTGTGAGAGGATTTCGCAGCCGTTGAATGGCGGATTCTCAGGATTTCTTTAGTTTGGCGCAACATAAGTCTGCCGATGCGGTAGACTTACGGGGTATTTGATTCTGGTGAGGCCTCATTCGCAGGTCAGTACGGACTGGCGGCCAACCGGAATATGGAAAAGGAGCAACCAAAAATGGGCAAATATCTTCTGCGCCGCATTCTGCAGATGATTCCAGTGGTTCTCGGCACTACATTGTTGGTGTACGCTCTTGTCTTTGCTCTTCCGGGAGACCCGGTCAAGGCCATGTTCGGAGACAAGCCCGTCAATCACGCCGTCGAAATGCAGATTCGCGCCGAGTACAACCTCGACAAGCCGTTCATCATCCAGTATCTCTTGTTCTTGAAGAACGCGTTGACACTTGATTTCGGCCAGACATTCTCCGGCCAGTCGGTGCTTGACGAGATCACGATCGCATTCCCGGTCACCATCAGGCTCGGTCTGATGGCATTCGTGTTCGAAGCTATCTTCGGCGTGGTGTTCGGCGTGATCGCCGGCCTGAAGAAGGGCAAGTGGTACGATTCCGTGATTCTGATTGTCTCGTTGCTGCTGATTTCCGTGCCGACGTTCGTCACCGGCTTCCTCGGCCAGTATTTCCTCGGCGTGAAATGGCGCATCCTGCCGGTCACCGCAGGTGCCGATCCGGGATTCTTCGATCTGCTGATGCCGGCTATGGTGCTCGGCTCCGTTTCCATGGCCTATATCATCCGATTGTCGCGTTCCGAGATCTCCTCCAACATCTCCGAGGATTACGTGCGCACCGCACGCGCCAAGGGCATGAGCAATAAGTCCGTCATGCTGCGCCATGTGCTGCGCAATTCGATGATTCCCGTCGTCACCTACCTCGGCCAGGATCTGGGCGCGCTGATGGGCGGCGCCATGATCACGGAACAGATCTTCAACATCCATGGCGTCGGTTTCCTGACCTACCAGAGCATCCTCAAGGGCGAAGCCAACGTCGTGGTCTCCGTCGTCACGTTGCTGACCCTGATCTTCGTGGTCTGCAACCTGTTGGTCGATCTGCTGTATGCCGCGCTTGATCCGCGCATCCGTTACGCGTGATAGGGAAGGAGTCGCAACTATCATGACTGATGAGAAAACAATGACCGCCCTTCCCGGGCAGGAACGCTACGTCGCCCCGATCGAGGAGACCCCGTTGCAGAGCGTCGACAACGTCGACGACTCCGTTCCCGCCACCAGCATGTGGGCCGATGCTTGGCGCACGCTGCGCAGAAACCCGCTGTTCATTATTTCCGGGTTGTTGATCCTGTTCATCGTGTTCGTGGCGTTGTTCCCAGGCGTGTTCACCAAGCAGGATCCGAATTACTGCACGCTCGACAACTCCTTGGAGCCCGCCTCCGCGGGCCATCCGTTCGGATTCGACGTGCAGGGCTGCGACGTGTACACCCGCGTGGTCTACGGCACGCGCACCTCACTGAGCGTCGGCATCCTGTCTACGCTGTTGGTGGTGCTGGTCGGCACGCTGATCGGCGCCATCGCCGGCTTCTTCGGCGGCCGGGTGGATGCGATCCTGAGCCGCATCGTCGATATCTTCATGGCGTTACCAATGCTGCTGGGCGCGATCGTCGTTCTGCAGATGTTCCGCACCAACGATTCCATCTGGAAGGTCGTTCTGGTCCTCGCCCTGTTCGGCTGGGTCGGCACCGCGCGCATCGCGCGAGGCGCCGTGCTGGAATCGAAGAATCTGGAATTCAACACCGCGTCCACCGCGTTGGGCTCGACGCCGATGCGCAACCTGTTCCGCCACATTCTGCCGAACTCCCTCGCGCCGATCATCGTTGTGGGCACCACATCCCTCGGCTCCTACATCGTCTCGGAGGCCACGCTGAGCTTCCTCGGCATCGGTCTGCCGACTACCACCGTCAGCTGGGGCGGCGACATCTCCAGCGCGCAGTCCATTCTGCGCACCGACCCGATGGTGCTGTTCTACCCGTCCGCGGCGCTGGCGATCACCGTTCTCGCGTTCATCATGATGGGCGATGCGGTCAAGGACGCGCTCGATCCGAAGAGCCGTACAGCCTGAGAGTAAGTGAGGAATTCGATGATTGAAATGAATACCGAGAACAACCTCGAGGCCATGCAGCGCGCCCACGGGCCGCTGTTGGAGGTCAAGAACCTTCAGGTCGATTTCACCACCGATGAAGGCAAGGCCATGCACGCCGTGCGCAACTCGTCCTTCAGCGTGTATCCCGGCCAGTGGGTGGCCATTGTCGGCGAATCCGGTTCCGGCAAGTCCACCTCCGCCATGGCCGTGCTTGGCCTGCTTCCGGGAACCGGCCATGTTGTCGGCGGCTCCATCAAGCTTGATGGACAGGAGATCTCCGGCCTCAAGCAGAAGGACTTCGACAAGCTCCGTGGCAGCAAAATGGGTCTTGTCCCGCAGGATCCGATGAGCAACCTGAACCCGGTGTGGCGCATCGGCACCCAGGTTAAGGAAGCGTTGGTGGCCAACAACATGGACATCGACCACGAAAAGCGTTCCGAATTCGCCAAGGCTTTGGCCGGCGACGAAGTGGAGCTCAAGGGCAATGACGACGAGACCTTCCTCGGCTCCAAGGAACTGCCTGCTCTGACCGCCGCAGCCAAGGAAGCTCTTGTCAAGATCGGCAAGAGCGGTGACGAACTTGACAAGATCATGGCCCGGTTCGCCGAGGAATGGGTTCCGGGATCCGAAACCCGCTGGCGTGTGGCCGATGGCCTGATCAAAGCCGGTGTGAAGGACGATGACGCATGGTACATCGCCAAGAAATATGTGGTCGGCTCCACCATGGACGACCGCATCGCCGGTCTGCTGTCCGAGGCCGGCCTGCCTGACGCCGCCACCCGTGCCCGCCAGTTCCCACACGAATTCTCCGGCGGCATGCGCCAGCGCGCGTTGATCGCCATCGGTCTGGCCTGCCGTCCGGAACTGCTCATCGCCGACGAGCCGACCTCCGCGCTCGACGTGACCGTGCAGAAGAAGATCCTCGACCATCTGCACATGCTGACCGATTCCCTGGGAACCGCGGTGCTGTTCATCACCCACGATCTCGGTCTGGCTGCGGAGCGCGCCCAGCACATCGTGGTCATGTACAAGGGACAGGTCGTGGAATCCGGTCCTTCCCTGGAAGTGCTGCAGCATCCGCAGCATCCATACACCAAGCGTCTGGTCGCCGCGGCGCCGTCCTTGGCCTCTCAGCGCATCATCTCCGTCAAGGAGCATGGCGGCGATGCCACCGCGGTCATGGAACACGCGGTGAACGAGGATTCCCTGAAGAAGGGCGAAGCCATCATCACGGTGGACCACCTGACCAAGGAATTCAAGCTGCCGCGCAAGAAGGAGATGTTCAAGGCGGTCGACGATGTGAGCTTCTCCATCAAGAAGGGCACCACGCTGGCCATCGTCGGCGAATCCGGTTCCGGCAAGTCCACCGTGGCCAACATGGTGCTGAAGCTGCTCGAACCAACCGCCGGCACCGTCACCTATGACGGCAAGGACATCTCCGGCTTCAAAGGCAAAGAGCTGCTTGACTTCCGACGTCACGTGCAGCCGGTATTCCAGAACCCGTACGGATCGCTCGACCCCATGTACTCCATCTACCGGTCCATCGAGGAGCCGTTGCGCATCCACAGCATCGGAGACAAGAAGAGTCGTGCCAAGCGCGTGCGTGAACTCATCGACATGGTGGAACTGCCGGAATCGGTGATGAACCGTTACCCGAACGAGCTTTCCGGCGGCCAAAGGCAGCGCATCGCCATCGCGCGCGCCATGGCCCTCGACCCGGATGTGATCGTCTGCGACGAAGCCGTCTCCGCATTAGACGTGCTGGTGCAGGACCAGGTGCTTCGCCTGCTCAACGACCTGCAGGCGGAAAAGGGACTGAGCTACCTGTTCATCACCCATGATCTGGCGGTGGTACGCCAGATCGCCGACGAAGTCGTGGTGATGCAGCACGGTAAGCTGGTGGAACACGCCACCACCGACGAGGTCTTCGACCATCCGAAGAAGCAGTACACTCGCGATCTGCTGGACGCCATCCCGGGCGGCAAGCTGCAGCTCGGACTTGACTGATCGCGTCCGCCGTCTGGAAAACCTCCCTCCCTCTGAGGGAGGTTTTCTTGTATTCCGGCTACTCTAAGACGCTATGACGATCACAATCACGACTTCGAATGTGAATGGAATCCGCGCGGCGAAACGCAAAGGCGTCGAGCAATGGGCTGCGAAAAACACGCCGGACGTATGGTGCATGCAGGAGGTACGTGCTCCGCAAAACGAAATCGATCCCATCTTCGACGAATTCGGTTTCGAATACGCGACCGCCGGACGCGTCGATGACCAAAGCGAACTCAATCGCATGAATGAGATCTGCCGTATCAAAGGACGTGCCGGTGTCGGCCTTTTATCCGTATTGCCGGTCATCGACAAACGTTACGGACTGCCGGGACTGGACGATGACGTCGATTCCGGTCGTTGGATCGAGGCAGATATCAAAACCCCACAGGGCTACGTCATTACCGTCGTGTGCGTGTACGTGCATGCCGGCAATACCGATGATCCGGAGAAAATGAAACAGAAGTACCGTTTCCTTGACACCATGCTGGTACGTATGGGCGAGCTGCGTGACGAAGCGGCGCATGGTGGCCGACAGGCGGTGCTCTGTGGCGATTTCAATATCGCGCACACTCCGCTCGACATCAAGAATGCGAAAGCCAATGAGAAGCACGCCGGATTCCTTCCCGAGGAACGTGCCTATGTGGACAAGTGGCTGGGTGAACTGGAGTTTGTGGATGTGATGCGCTCTTTATCCGGAGACATTCAAGGGCCGTACACTTGGTGGAGCCAGCGTGGCCGCGCGTTCGACAACAACGTTGGCTGGAGGATCGACTATCAGTTCGCAACACCGGAACTGGCGGAAACGGCCTGCGGATTCGTGATCGATAAGGCTCCGACCTACGACCTGCGCTGGTCCGATCATGCGCCGCTCAGCATTATGTATGACATTTAAGCCACTTTTTACCGTGAACAGACTGGGAATTGGAATATCACACCCCGATTCCCAGCCCATATTAAGCATGGGTGCTAGGCTAGTCACGGTTGCAAACGTTATGAAATGAGGAACATCATGGGATTGTTTGGATTCGGTAAGAAGAAGCATCAGAGCAAGGAAGCTCTTGAAGCGGCCGCCGAAGAAAACGAAGAGGCTGTTGACGCAGCTGAAAATGTTGACGAAGCTCAGGAAGTCGTGGCGCTTCCGGAGCCTTCCGCTGAATACGAGGGCCGTGGTGACGAGCGTGGTCCGTGGGATGTGGAAGATGAGAACGTTCCCGACTACGACGAGTACCTCGATATGGGATCATATTATCTGCCTTTCCTGAAGGGCATTGAATTGCGAGTGAAGGCCAACCGTGCCACCCAGCAGGTTCTTGGCACCACCATCACCTACGGTTCCTCCAGTGTGGAGATTGAGGCATTCGCGGCACCGAAGACGCTCGGATTATGGGATGACGTTCGTGCCGACCTGATTGAAGCCAACAAGGACGCGAAGGAAGTCGAAGGCGTGTTCGGCACCGAACTGGCATTGCCGGTTACCGTCAAGGGTGGACGCAAGGTGCTTACTCGCATCGTAGGTGTCGACGGCCCACGTTGGATGCTGCGCGGCATCTTCTCCGGCAAGGCTGCCACCGATCCTGAGGGTGAGGAAGCAAAGGCATTGAACCAGTTCTTCGCCGATATTGTGGTGGAACGAGGCGATGATCCGTTGGCGCCGCGCGACCTTATTCCCATGCATCCGCCGGTCGCTCCGGCCGAACGCAAGGCGGCAAAGGCAGCTGCGGAAGAGGCTGAGCAGAAGACTGAGATTCCAGGCAAACCGAAGGGTCCATTCGACTCTGACCAGCAGGTTGAGGTCAAGACCACGCTGTCTCGTGGACCGATGTTCTCCGAAGTGCGCTGAGCCGCTTGAACCGATAGCTAATACATATGGCTGAAACCGAAGCGAAAAAACGAACTGGTCTTGGTGCGCTTGCCGACGCCGGTAATACTGACGATTTTTCCGTGATCGACGCCATCGGCGGTCCGAGAGGCGTTATCGAATCGATGCTGCCGGGCGTCGTGTTCGTGGTACTGTTCGTCATCACGTCCAATTTGCAACTGACCATCGGCGTGTCCGCCGCGTTGGCCGTGCTGCAGGTGATCGTGCGCCTGTGCCAACGGCAGTCCGTCATGGGAGCGGTATCAGGCTTGCTGGCAGTAGGTATCTGCCTGATTTGGGCATGGAACAGTCACGAGGCACGTAACTACTACATGTTCGGATTCCTCACCAACGCCTTTTATGTTGTTTTGCTGACGATTTCACTGCTGGCCCGAGTGCCTGGCTTAGGATTGGTCATCGAGTTCATCCGAACGTTACCGACTGAACATTTTCGTGCATGGCTTGCCGATTGGCAAGGTGACAGGGCACTCAATCGCGCCTATACCATCATCACCGCACTGTGGATCGGGGTGTTCGCGCTGCGTCTGATTGTGCAGGTGCCGCTTTATCTCGGCAATCATGTCGGCTGGCTGGGAACGGCGCGTCTGCTGATGGGCATTCCGTTCTGGGCGCTCGCGATTTGGGTCTCGTATCTGATCGTGGCGACGCCAATGCACCGACATAAGATGATGCAGGAAGTTTCTGAAGACGATGCTGAGGCAGCACAAACTACCGAAATGAGGGAAGGGCACTGATGGAATCGACCATCCGCGTTGAACGGTACGCCGACCAGGGTCGTTGCGTCGGTCATATTGACGGACGTGTTGTGTTTGTGCGATTCGCATTGCCGGGCGAACTGGTCCGTGTCGCATTGGACGAGCCGCATGATCGTGAGGATCGCTTCTGGACGGGTGAAGTGGTGGAGGTGCTCGAAGCGAGCGAAGACCGTACTGATCCAATATGGTCGTTAGCTGGCCCCCTTGCCATGGGCGGTGGTGTCGGCGGCGCTGATCTGGTGCATGTGTCGCTTGCCGGGCAACTGAAGTGGAAAGCCGCGTCGGTGGCCGAACAGATGGCAAGACTTGGCCATGTCGACGTGGAAGTGCCTATTGAGCGTATGCCGGAAGACGATGCGGAGCGAGGTCTGCATTGGCGTACTCGTATCGAGATGATTGCTGATGCTGATGGGCGTCTGTCGATGCACCGTCGAGGCACGCATGTGCGCGTTCCGATTGATACCATGCCGTTGGCCAGCCGTACGTTGCTGGAAGTGGCCGAACGTGAGCATGTGTGGGAAGGGAGCTTCGAACCGGGTTCCCAGATTCGTCTATCCGTTCCGGAACCTCGTGATAATGCGCCGATTTCAAACAATTACGCCGTGCTTGTGAACGGCGAGGTGGTTGCGGGAAGCCGTGAGCTTACGGAAAAGGTGACTGTTACCGGCCATGAATTCGAATACAACGTGGATGCAGGCGGTTTCTGGCAGATGCATAGGCATGCGCCGATCGCTTTGACCAACCATGTGATTGATTTGGTACGCGGCGAGCTTGACGGTGCCAAATCCGCATGCCTGTGGGATTTGTATTCCGGTTCGGGTCTGTTCACACTGCCGTTGGCCACGCTGATGGCAGAGCGCACTCGCATGTTGAGCGTCGAAGGCGGTAAAACCGCGGTAAGGAACGCGCAACGTAATTTGAGACGCATTCATCTGGGCAACGTCGATGCGCGTGTGGGCGATGTGGCGAAAACACTTGCCAACGTGCGCAATGATCTCGCCAAGCCAGATGTGGTGGTGCTTGATCCGCCCCGTGCCGGCGCTCGCGCGAAAGTGTGTAGGCAGATTGCCGAAGCTGAAGCGAAAAGCGCGGTCTATATCGCATGCGATCCGGCAAGCCTCGCCAGAGACACCGCCACCCTCGTGTCACTTGGCTACGAATTGGCGGATATCCGCGCGTTCGACATTTACCCTATGACCCATCATGTGGAAACTGTGGCGCTGTTCAGAAAGCACGAGCAGTGAGCATGCCGTTATTCGCACGTCGTGCGTTTTGTGGAATGACCGTGATTGCGTTGTCTTGCACGGCGCTATCTGGTTGCGTGCCGTCGAATGCCGCGGTGGGGGATACGCAATCTCCCGATACTGCGGTGGCGCACTCCATGAAGGATCGTGACAGCCTGTCCATCGCCATGATCGGATCGGATGATGTCACCGCCGATTCCATGGCAATGGATGCCATGGAATCCGGTAAACTCAAGCCGGTGTACATTACCGTCTCAGGCACTGTGGACGCGCAATCCACCGCACAGCAAGGCGTGCGTGATATGGCGCAACGAAAGGCCGACCTCATTATCATCGCAGGAATCGACGTGGACGAAGCCAATGCCGAAAACTGGAATGATGCTTTGGGAGCCGCAAGAACAGCGGGAGTTCCAGTGGCGCTTCTCAATCCTATCGCCGTGCCGAAAGACAACAAACTGTATGCGGTGACCATGACCATCAACGACCGCATGACCGACGCGACAACGCTCGACGACGCGGTCGTGGCCGTAGCCAACAACGATCCCCACGACCGTGAGATGCTGGTGACTACAATCGACCGCTGACATGAATCTGTGCTCTGTTTGCGTGAGATGGATGCCAAATCAGTGCTCGGCGAGTACCCTGAAAATTCCCTGATTTTTACCTGTGTTTCACAAGAAGTTGACCAGAAAACGGGACTGTGACGGTAGGCTGGCAATTATGAGCGAAAGTCGAACAATGCCTCCCATCGAAGAGACGGGGCTAACACAAGGCGAAGTGATTGCCCTCAGAGAAAGCGGACTGAATAACGCGGTCAAAGCATCGACCTCGCGTTCTCTTGTCGACATTGTGCGAGCCAACGTGTTCACCCTGTTCAACGGCATCATTTTCGTCGCCATGGTCATGGTGCTGATCACCGGGTCGTGGAAAGACGCGGTATTTGGTCTGATCATCATCATCAATACCGGCATCGGCATCTGTACCGAACTGAAAGCCAAACGCACGCTTGACAAACTATCGATTCTGGTGGCCTCCGATTACCTTGTGCATCGCGACGGCAAAGACGTTGAAGTACCGCACAACGATATCGTGCTCGGTGATCTCATGTGGATCCGCTCCGGCGAACAGGTACCCGCGGACGCGCAGATCGTGCACACTTGGGGACTGGAACTGGATGAATCCATGCTTACCGGCGAATCACGGACCGTACGCAAAGGCGAAGGCTGCGACATTTTCTCCGGATCCACCGCCATCTCCGGCATGGCATTAGTGAAAGTCACCGCCGTAGGAGAGCACAGTTACGCGGCCAAACTTACTGCACAGGCGAAGGTCTACAAGAAAACAGTATCCGACCTAAACAAGGGCATCAACACGATTCTGAAATTCATGACCTTCCTGGTGGTGCCCCTCTGCGTACTGCTCATCTGGTCGCAGGCACGCACTGTTGGCGGCTGGAATGTGGCCATTTCGACCGGCGAATGGCGTTCCGCGGTCATTTCCGCAGTGGCCGGTGTGGTCGGTATGATCCCTGAAGGCCTGGTGCTGCTCACCTCGCTGAATTTCGCGCTCGCAGCCATTCGTTTGGCACGTAAGAACACGCTGGTGCAGGAGCTGGAATCCGTGGAGACTCTTGCTCGTGTGGATTGCCTGAACCTTGACAAAACCGGTACTGTCACCGACGGCACCATCCGACTCGATGCCGTGGAATTGCTGGATATTCGAAGCTCCTGCATTATGTGCGGCAACGTGAATGAGCATGACGTCAGACAGGCTCTATTCGACCTATCGAACGAAGGACAGCCCAACGGTACAGGGCAAGCGATTCTGTCTAGACTACGGGAACAGGGATTTGCGGACGGCACTGTCGAGGCACGAGTACCGTTCTCGTCGGCTCGCAAGTGGAGTTCGATCTATGACGGCAATGCTGTATGGACGATGGGTGCGCCGGAAGTCATTCTTTCCCAAATCAACGGCGACCATGCCGACATACTCAAGCAAGTCAATGATCTCGCCAACGACGGTAACCGTGTGCTGCTGGTCGCGCGAATCGACGGTGCAGCGCCCGACGATTACGAAACCGATCCAAAACTCAATCCGGCATCGTGCCCTGTCGCATTGGTGTGCTGTTCCGAGCATATTCGCGCCGACGCCGAAGAAACGCTTGCATGGTTCCGTGAGCAAGGCGTGCGTTGCCGCATCATCTCCGGCGACAATCCTGTAACCGTCGGCGCGATTGCAAGAAAAGTGCATCTGACCGGCGAACATGAACCACGATTCATGGACGCGCGCGAGCTGCCCGCCGACATTACGGAACTGGCACAAGTACTGGAAAACGTGGATGTGCTTGGGCGTGTGCTGCCCGATCAGAAAAAGGCGATCGTGGAGGCATTACATGCGGGTGAGCATGTGGTGGCGATGACCGGCGACGGCGTGAACGACGCGCTCGCCATCAAAGAGGCAGATCTGGGTATTGCGATGGGCAATGCTGCGCCCGCCACCAAGGCCGTGGCGCAGGTGGTGCTTGTCGATTCGAAATTCTCACATCTGCCCGATGTGGTGGCGCGGGGGCGTCAGGTCATGGCCAATATGGAACGTGTGGCAAGCCTATTCCTTGTGAAAACCGTGTATTCCGCACTGATTTCGTTGGGCGTGGTGTTGACGCAGATACCATTTCCGTATCTGCCTCGCCACATCACATATGTGGGAGGATTGACGATCGGCATGCCGGCATTCATTCTTGCGTTGGCTCCGAATACGCGTCGTTATATTCCAGGATTCCTGAAACGTGTGCTGCATTTTGCTGTGCCCTGCGGTGTGGCGGTCGGATTGTCGATTTTGTCCACGTCGTGGCTGCTGCCGATATTCATGAAGTGGAATGTGCAGGATTCGGGTGCGCAGTTGGCGATGCTGCGTGGCATCAACGCGATTATTCTGCTCATGATGGGAGTGTTCGTGCTTGCGCGGGTGGCAAAGCCGTTGCATTCGTGGCGTGGCATATTGGTATTGGCCTTTGCCGCAATTGGATTCGGGGGCATGCTCGTAAAACCGGTGGCGAATTTCTTCGCGCTGGTGGTGCCGACCGGGCAGATGCTGGCTGCGACGACGGTGGCAATGGTGCTTTCGGCGCTCGTGTTCTTGGTGTGTTTGCGTTTGGTGCCGAAAATTCTGAGCATTGTCCCATACTTTAAGAAGACACGCCAGAGCTGAATTAACTTGGCTGTATCGTAGGCAACGAATAATCAGCTGTGTTATACAGCCAAGAAGCTCGGAGGTAGCATGTCTGTGCGCGACGACCAGCTCGACACCTTGAAGGTGGACGGCAAGGATTATGAATATTACCGCATCGCAGATCTGCCGGGCATCGATCATCTGCCGTATTCGTTGAAGGTTCTCGTCGAGAACCTGGTACGTAACATCGATGGCGCCAACATTACGGATGATCATGTCAAGGCACTGTTGGATTGGGATCCGGCTGCACAGCCGAGCCATGAGATCCAGTTCACCCCGTCCCGTGTGGTCATGCAGGATTTCACCGGCGTGCCCTGCATTGTGGATCTTGCCACCATGCGTGATGCGGTCAAGGATCTTGGGGGAGACCCGGAGGCCATCAACCCGCAGGTGCAGTCCGACATGGTCATCGACCATTCTGTGCAGATCGACAAGTATGGCATCGCCGACGCGGTCGAACAAAACATGGACATCGAATACCAGCGCAACGGCGAACGGTACCAGTTCCTGCGTTGGGGTCAGCAGGCATTCAGGAACTTCCGCGTGGTACCGCCGGGAACGGGCATCATCCACCAGGTCAATATCGAATATCTCGCCAAGGTCATCATGACCAAGGTCGAAGAAAACGGTGGCAAGACTCTTGCCTATCTTGATTCCTGCGTGGGCACTGACTCGCACACCACCACCGTCAATGGCTTGGGCGTGCTCGGTTGGGGCGTTGGCGGCATTGAAGCCGAAGCGGCCATGCTTGGACAGCCGATCTCCATGCTGGTGCCGCGTGTTGTCGGTTTCAAGCTTACCGGTTCCATTCCTGAAGGCGTCACCGCCACCGACGTGGTGCTGACCATCACCGATATGCTTCGCCAGCATGGTGTAGTCGGCAAATTCGTGGAATTCTACGGTGATGGCATCGCCTCGGTGCCGCTGGCTAACCGCGCCACCATCGGCAACATGGGTCCGGAATTCGGCTCCACCTGCGGCATTTTCCCAATCGACGGCGTCACTCTCGACTATCTGCGCTTGACCGGCCGTTCCGAAGAACAGATCGCATTGGTCGAAGCGTATGCCAAGGCAAACAAGCTGTGGGGCGACACCACCGATCCAAACTACGTCGAACCGCAGTATTCCGAATACCTGGAACTCGACCTCGGTACTGTCGTGCCGTCGATCGCAGGCCCGAAACGCCCGCAGGATCGCATCAAACTGTCTGAATCCAAAGCGAAATTCGCCGAAACATTGCCCGCGTACGAAACGGATAAGACCGTGCAGGAGCCGGTTGCCGTTTCCACCGACTTCCGTGGTGAATTCGACATCACCAACGGTGATGTGGCAATCGCATCCATCACCTCGTGCACGAACACATCCAATCCGTCCGTGATGATCGCAGCCGGTTTGATTGCACGCAACGCGCATGCCAAGGGTTTGAAGCCCAAGCCGTGGGTCAAGACCTCGCTCGCACCGGGCTCCCAGGTTGTGGCCGACTATCTTAAGGCGGCTGGCTTGCAAGACGATCTCGACGCGCTCGGCTACCAGCTGGTCGGTTTCGGCTGCGCCACCTGCATCGGCAACTCCGGCCCCCTGCTGCCGGAAATCTCCGAAGCCATCAACGCCAACGATCTGACCGTCACCTCAGTGCTGTCGGGCAACCGCAACTTCGAAGGCCGCATCAGCCCGGACGTCAAGATGAACTACCTGGCATCCCCTCCGCTCGTCATCGCCTACGCGCTTGCCGGCACCATGGATTTCGATTTTGAAACCCAGCCGCTCGGTACCGATGCGGACGGCAACGACGTGTATCTGAAGGACATCTGGCCCACCAATGTCGAAGTCGCCGCCGTGGTGGATGGTACCGTCAGCCGTGAGATGTTCCTGAAGGATTACGCTTCCGTATTCGAAGGCGACCGCCGTTGGAAAGGACTTGACGTTCCCGAAGGCGAACTGTTCGCATGGAATGAGGATTCCACCTACGTGCGTAAGCAGACGTTCTTCGACGGCATGAAGGCCACACCGGATCCCGTCGAAGACATTCATGGCGCCCGCGTGCTCGCACTGCTCGGTGATTCCGTGACCACCGACCATATTTCTCCGGCCGGCGCGTTCAAGGCATCCAGTCCTGCTGGCAAGTACCTGACCGACCGTGGCGTTGAACCGAAGAACTTCAACTCCTATGGTTCCCGTCGAGGCAATCATGAAGTCATGGTACGTGGCACGTTCGGCAATATCCGACTGCGCAACCAGTTGCTCGCGTCCGTGGGAGAAGAGGTCACTCCGGGCGGTTTCACCTACGATTTCCTCGATCAGAAGCCGACCACCATTTTTGAGGCGTCCCGAGACTACATCGAACACGATGTGCCTCTGGTGGTACTCGCCGGTAAGGAATATGGCACCGGCTCCTCACGTGATTGGGCCGCCAAGGGAACTGTCATGCTGGGCGTCAAAGCCGTTATCACCGAAAGCTTCGAACGTATCCACCGTTCGAACCTGATTGGCATGGGCGTGCTGCCGTTGCAGTTCCCCGCAGGCGAATCCTATGAGAGCCTCGGCCTCGACGGTACTGAAACATACGATATTGCCGGCGTTGAAGAATTCAACAATGGCATTATTCCGAAGACGGTGCATGTCACTGCCACCCACGAAGACGGTTCCACAACCGAATTCGACGCGGTCGTGCGCATCGACACCCCAGGCGAGGCCGACTACTACCGCAACGGAGGCATCCTCCAGTATGTGCTGCGTAATCTCATGAAATAAATAATCACATGATTGAGATCAGCAAATAACAAAGCCCGTGTCACACTGTGCAATGCAGTATGACACGGGCTTTGTTGATTTCATGCGCTGATACGGCAGCTCAACTAGCTGCGGCAATCTGCAGTATGTGGAACCGCGTTTACTGGATCGAACCCTTCCAAGCGCGATACGATATTCTACGGCCTTGCCTTCTCGATATTCGCGGTTGGCGTCGGTGATTTCACGGATCACATGATCATGCGGTCAGCCACTGTCGGCACTATGGCATTGAAGGATGGACATCGTTGGTCGTGCTCAAATAGGCCGTTTGGTCGTGCTATGTATAGACACGGACCTGTGACTGGGCCGTTATCGCACCAGTTGGGTGGTGGCGGGCGAGGCCAACGTCGGGCGCGCACGGTGGATACGTCCCAATGCCAGACCAAGGCAGATGAACGCCGCTGCGAACAACGCCACCAAGCCGGTATCGCATGCCCACATGCCGTAGTCCACGCCATGCGAGGAAGCCGTGCCAAGCCCGAACGCATAATCTATCGACGAGCAAAGCCACCATCCTGGCAGCAGTTTGCCGATGAGGATCATTGGGTCGGGCATCATATCAACGGGGAACGCCATGCCGGACGTGAACATGACCAGCAGAGCGAACACGTTGGCGAAGCCATTCGTAGCCATTTCGTTGAAGCCTGTCGATCCCAGCAGAAAGCCGCATGCGATCGCCATGAACGTGTAAGTCAGCAGCGACACGAATGCCAGTCCGACATTTATGATGGTGAGCCCGTCAAAGGAGACTCCGGCCAACATCATCAGCAGAAACGTCACCGCAATGTAGGCCACGCATACCAGCAGACCGAACGCTCCGCATGTCAACATTTGCTGCGATTCCAACGATACCGTGCGTGCGGGCGACGAGTAGAGTCTGCGCCTGATCTCGCTGTCGTTGAACGTGCTGACCACCAGGAACGTGCATATCGGCATGACCAGCAGCAGCGGATACAGGCCGGTTTTGATCGTGCCTGCGAATGCCGACGTACCCAGCATGGCTGTGCTTTCATCTTCGAAAGACGAAGACACCACGGCGATATGTGATTGTTTCGTATCGTCGTTGGCAACATCCAACACCGTTGTCATGGCGGTGCCGAGTTCGCGTTGCGATTGCGGCAGACCAAGATAGGAGGTACGCGTCAAAGAAAGGAATTCGTTGACTTCCAGCTGGGCCAAGGATCCAGCCCCGGAAGCATAGCTGACCACGGTATCGATGGTTGGCTGCGCATCCGTGCCGCCGTCCACGTACTGTAAATAGTGCTCGGCGAAACCTTCTGGAACAATCGCAATCAAATCAACATAATTCGATGCGACAGCCTGCTGCAATGATACGGAATCGTCGTCAATGTCGACCATCTCACCATCCAAGGCGAGATAGGAACGCAACGATTCCGCCACATGGTCAGCGTCATTATCACGGTCGATCACTGCGATGCGGGCTGATTTCGGCTCATACGTCGACGCTCCGGCAGTTGAGGAGCCTCGCATGATCTGCCAGCTGATTGAGAACATCATCGTGCCGATCAGCACCAAATAGATGATCACATACAATTTGCGCGCCTTGAGAATGCGCATCGCGGCTTTACAGGTGTTCATAGCGCTGCCTCCTCAACAGAACGGTCGCCACGGCAAGGCAGACCAGGCTCATTGCAGCCAGCACGCCCACCGTGGTGAGGAACGGCCGGAAACTGTCGTAATACAGAATGTCGTAGAACAGGTTCGTTACCTGCTGTGCCGGATTCAATGTGCTCAATATGGGCGCGTGCTGCGCTATCTGATCGCTCAGAGCCATGGCGAACGAACCATACAAACCGGAAAACAGTGAAAGAATGCAAGCCAGAGCCGTACACAATCCCTGCTTGGCGCCTGCGGGAATACCCGGCAATGCGCCGATTAATGTGCCAAACGCGCTCGTGGCGAACGATGCCATCAAACATGCGCACAAACCTGCCCATTCACGGCCGCCAAGGGAGATCTGACAACCGAAACGGATGTACAGCATGTCCACGGTCAGACTTAGGAACGAGCAGATCCAGCTGGAAAGAAAACCGGCAAGTAACTGCTGCAATTTCGGCAGGGGAGCGACGGAACGTCGGATGCCAAGCGCCGAAAGATTCGCCTGCGCCATCGATACCGCGTTCACGGCTAAATTCATGGCCATCATCGCAACCATGCCAAGCAGCGCGTAATAGTAGCGTGCGGTGCTGCTCGGTTTGAAATTCGTCAACTGGATTTCTTTCGTGAACCCGCTTGACGATCCGATACTGCCGGTGAATGCGTCATCCAGCAAAGCCGACGGATTATGCTGCACGGCATTGACCACCACGTCGGTGTTGCGATTGTACAAGTCCACGATATTGCCCAATACCGTCAGGGAAATGTCCAAGCCGCTGCTTGATGCCATCACATCCGTGACGGACGATTGCGTGGCCTGCGAAATGGCCAACTGCAGTTTCCCTTCGCCGTCGACGGATAGCGCGCCTTGCGCCTTCCCGTCGGAAAGCAGCTGATCCGCGGCCTGCACTGAGCTGGTTTTCGTGGCCGTGATGAGCTTTGGCATGGCACCATCACCACTATCGGCCTTTTCATGATCGCCGTCGGAGCCGGACGAAATGCCGTCAACTAACGTTTGCACGCCAGGGGAGGCGCGCCAATCGTCATTATCGATCACGACGACATCGATCGTGTGCAATTCGTAACTTTCTGCGATATTGCCGAACATGCCGTTGAACATGGTCGCCAGAATGATGGGAAAAGCGAGCAGCCAGAACAGTGACGACTTTTCCCTGAAATGAAGTTTCAGATTGACCAGCAGTGTCTGCAGCATAATGCCAAACCTTTCAGATCATGGTTTCCACTAGTCGCGCAACGCGGTGCCGGTCAGCTCGAGGAACACGTCGTTCAGCGTCGGCTGCCGGGAGGAAAGATGCCCGATATTCGTGCCGTTGGTTTTCAGCAACGTCAGCACGTCAAGAAGATTGTGGTCGCCTCTGCGGCAACGCACCGTCAATTCGTGACCGTCATAATCGGCGCCGACCACACATGGCAGCGCTCTCAGCTCTTCCAACGTCTTCCTTATGCCGGACTCATCGTGAGTACCGCCCAAGTCATCGGTTTCCACGCTGATACGTTCGCCGGTGTCGATCATCGTCTTCAACTCGTCGGCGGTGCCCAATGCCAGATGCCTGCCGTGGTCCATGATGAGAATGCGGTCGCAGATCTGTTCGACCTCCTCCATGTAGTGGCTCGTGTAAATCACCGTCGCGCCTTCGCGGTTAAGCCGCTGAATGCCTTCCAGAATCGCATTGCGGCTCTGCGGGTCGACAGCAACGGTCGGCTCGTCGAAGAAAATCAGATCCGGCTTATGCGCCACACCGCATGCGATGTTCAATCGACGAAGCAAACCTCCCGACAGTTTCGACGGACGGAACTTGCGGTAATCGCGTAAGCCCACGAAATCCAGCGCATCCTCAACCATCACATGGCGACGAGCCCTGTCGGGAACATACAATGAGCAGAAATAATCGATATTCTCCTCAACGGTCAGCTCGTTGAACACGGCAACATTCTGAGGCACAATGCCAATGCGACGTTTCAGCGCATAACTGGTCGGGCCTATCGGTTCGCCGAACACGCGCACCGTGCCCTCATCGAACGTAAGCAATGCGAGAATGCAATTAATCGCAGTGGTCTTGCCTGAACCATTCGGGCCAAGCAAACCGAAAATCTCACCTTCACGCACGTCAAGGTCGAAATAGTCAAGCGCAAGCATATCCCCATACCGTTTGACCAGCTTCGACACTTTGACCGCGCTACCGAAACGCTCATCAGTGCCGCGTTCCATATGCCCGCTCATAGCAACTCCTTACCTCACATGTTCCACCGGCGATGGCGGCCGTTGTTCGATGATGATTCCATTCTCTCCGATGAAAGAGGAACAACACAGTGTTTGCAGTCATGAAATACGATGCGAGATGAACAGGCGAAAGGTGACAAATGTCATCTTCGACGCAAAGCGGGACGGTAACGACGGCATCGTGCACTACGCTGGTAAGCCGTGACCATGTTGGGCGGCGACAATGGAGGATGGCATGTTGCGATTGATGTTCCAAGCCATTTTCCTGGCGTTCGCGTTGATTGCGAATCTATACATGACAGGAGATGCATCAGCCGAACTGGTATGTGGAGCGTTACTGGCCATCTGCTGCGCCTCAGTGGGGGAGTATGCGCGCTCATCGGTATGGAACGCTGCCCTATTGCTGGTGTTGGACTGCGGCGCCTGCATCATGCCTTCATGGTGCGCGATGGTGCCGATCGCCGCATACAATGTAGCCATGTTGCCTGCAGTCTCACATGACGCCGACCGGCAATACGCTATCCAACGTCAGCAAGCATCAAGACCGCACCACATCTTGTCGAGAATCATACGGATTGTCGTGCGATGGGCATGGCTCGCTCCTGCCGTGGCGGCGATGCTTCGTTGCCACGGTGCAAGTGCGAACGAAAACTCTCCAATGGTCGCCGCGCTGCTGATCCTGCACATGATATTAGGATTCGCGGTCGGCATGCTATGCGCCCGCAACATCGAACTTGCATGGCAAAACAAGAGACTCCAAGATTCCAGACGCGACCAGATACGTCGGTTGCGCTCGCAATTGGCGGAAAGCGAGGAGGATCGCGCCGCCTCGGTACGTGCGGCCACGCTTGCGGAACGTACGCGCATAGCACGGGAAATCCACGACAACGTCGGTCATATGCTCACCCGCGCCATCATGCAGTCCGAAGCGTCGCAGGTGGTGGCGCAGGTTTCCGGACAGGAACAGGCGGCTCAAGGATTCGCGCAGATTCGCGACACTGTGGGCGAGGCGATGACATTGGTGCGAGGCGCGGTGCATGATCTGAAGGACGAAGGCACGGATTTCGTGGCGCAGATCGAAGCCTCCGCACATGGTTTTGATGGTTCCAGTGGAGTGAAGGTCATGTTGAGTAACGGCATTGATGCGGCTCCGGCCGCGGTGTCACGCTGTTTCGCCACGACGATTCGTGAGGCGTTGAACAATACGATCCGTCACAGTATGGCGCGCAACGTCGATATCGTTTTGCGTGATTTTCCTGCGCTATGGCAGTTGCGTATACAGGATGACGGGGCCTTGTGGAGCGATGGCTCCCAGGAAAGAGACGCCAGCATGATGGGGGAGACTTCCGTCCGCATCCACCAGTTCCGCAGTGCCGTTCGCAAGGAGGCGATGCAAGGAGATACAGGCATTGGATTGGCCGATATCGAGGAACGTGCGCGCGCCCTCGGTGGCACAGCGGTGTGCGGCCCTTATCATGAAGGGTGGCGGGTGTTTGTGTCCATTCCCAAAACGGACAATAGCACGGCAACGCATATGGCAACGAAGGAGAACGTATGACGCGAGTCGCAATCGTCGATGATGATCCAATCGTATGCTCGTCGCTGTCCACGATCCTCAAGGCGACAGGCACCGCCGACATCGCATGGACGGCCTGCGATGGCGAAACCGCGGTGGACCGATATGAAGACGATAATCCGGACGTGCTTCTGATCGACGTGCAGATGCCGGTCATGGATGGGCTCACTGCGTCACGCAAGATCATCGACGCCCATCCGAATGCGAAAATCCTGATCCTCACCACATTCGCGGACGAGTCGTATATCGCCAAAGCGCTGGAAATCGGCACCAAAGGCTATTTGATCAAACAGGATGTCTCATCGGTAATTCCCGCAGTGCAGTCGGTGATGGCAGGGCAGGTCGTCATGGGGGCACAGGTGTTGCAGAAACTGCACGTCGGCAATGCCAGTCCAGCATGGAACGACGTTTCACAAGCGCATAAGAGCGAAGTGGCTCAGTTTCCGGGCCGTTTCACGAATCTCACCGAACGGGAGCGTGACGTGCTGCAACTGGTCGCCGAAGGCTACGATAATCGGGAGATCGCCGCGAAACTGTTCTTAAGCGAAGGTACGGTACGCAATCGCATCAGCGACATTCTCGCGAAAACCAACATCACGAATCGAACGAAGCTTGCCGTCGAATGGCTGGCCTGCCAATAAGCGACCGTCAGTAAATGACCGCTGGCCAATGGCACCTACGTAAGCGACCAACGGATACCACTCTTAGCGTGTGCGCAGACGATAGGTCTTCCACACGTCGCTGAGCTTTTGGCCGTTCGACGTGCGCTTCCACACGGTCAATCCCGCCGAACTGCCGCCGACGGCGCGTGCGGCCGCGGTCGGCGCGCTCGGTTTGGTGCTGAGCTTCATTCCGATTCCAGTCTTTCGCGTCCGGCACACTCCCCGTGTCGAACGCGAAACCTATGCGGGCTTTGAAGAAAATACGAGATTAAGCCAATATTCATGAAATCGTCAGGAAAATGCCGTATCGTGATGCGCAATCGAGCAAAAAGGAGCGATTATGGCATTCGGTCAGCAGCCCCGGGGTAACAACGCCCAGAATAACGGCTTCAACAATCAATACCAGTACAACCAACAGTACAACCAGTACAATGCGCAGCCGCAATACGCCTACGCGCCCAACGGTACCGCCGCGGTCAACGTGCAGGCCACCTATTCCTACGAGCAGGCCGAACGCAGTTCCGTCAACAGCGCATACGCGCACATGACCCTCGGTTTGATCGTCACCGCCGTGGTCGCCATCATCACCCAAATGAGCGGCGCATACCTGGCACTCATCCAAACCACGGGCATCATCGGCATCTTCGCCCCCGCCATCATTGAAATCGTGCTTGCCATCTACCTTGGCGCGCGCATCCATACAATGAAGGTCTCCACCGCATACGTCATGTTCTACGTGTATGCGGCGCTCATGGGCTTCACCCTCAGCACCATCTTCATGGCCTACGATCTTGGCACCATCGGCATTTCCCTCGCATTGTGCGCCGGCTTCTTCTTCGCGCTCACCATGTTCGGACGCACCACCAAGATCAACATGCTCAAGGCCGGCCCCATCCTTTTCGTCGGTCTCATCGTGCTCATCATCGCCGAAGTGATTCTCATGATCTTCGCCCCCGGCAACACCACCCTCATGATCGTCTCTGCCATCGGCCTTCTGCTTTTCGCTGGTATGACCGTCTACGACGCCCAAGCCACCCGCGCGATGCTTGAACAGTATTCCGCCCAAGGCCCCGAAATGGTCAAGAAGGTTTCCATCCTTTGCGCGCTGAATCTGTATTTGGATTTCGTGAACATGTTCATGTATATTCTCCAACTCCTTGGCAATCGCGACTGAAATCCAAATGACGGAGCGTCCTCGGAATTGCTCCTCGGTCAACGTAACGGATAAAGCCTGACCAGAATGTGGCCAGGCTTTATCCGTTGGTCAAAGACATGCTTTACGGTGGGTGCTCATGCAGAGAAAAGAGATTGGCGGCATGGCATGCCTCGTACTGGCGGCCCTCATTTGGGGATTCGCATTCGTGTCGCAAGTGCAAGGCATGGACTCCACAACACCGCTGTTCTTCGGAGCCACCCGATTCACCCTCGGATCCATCTCGCTGATACCGTTGCTTTGGGTTCGCCGCAGCACCATAGCGGAACAAGAGCGTAAACGCCGTGAAACCCAGGGAAAACCGTCCATCACCCTCGGCAACGGCGCAATCGTCGCCATGCCGAAATGGACCGGCAATCCCATCGTGGTCAGCATCATCTGCGGAATCGTGCTTTTCACCGCAAGCACCGTCCAACAATACGGCATCCTTTACTCCGGATCGGCGGGACGATCTGGCTTCATCACCGCGCTATACATCGTCATGACTCCGCTGCTTGCCTTCGTCATACTGCGTCGACGAGTGCACCTCAGCGTCGTCATCAGCGTCGCCATCTCCGTTATCGGCTTTTACCTGCTGTGCGTCACCGACGGATTCGGATCCATCACCCTGGCGGACATGGTGCTGCTGTTCACCGCGGTTCTCTTCGCTGGGCACATCCTCGTCATAGACACCTTCGGGCGAGACATGGACCCCATCCTGCTTTCATTCGGGCAGATCACCACCACCGCGATCCTCAGTTGGATCGGCTCTATCATCGAAGGATCCATCGACTGGGCCGGTGCCGCGCAAAGTTGGATCGCCATCGTCTACGCGGGCGTCTGCTCCGCTGGCGTAGCCTATACGCTTCAGGTCGTAGGGCAACAACTTGTGCCCCCGACCAGAGCGTCCGTGATCATGTCGCTCGAATCGTTCTTCTCCGCGGTCGGCGGCGCACTCCTGCTTGGCGAGATCATGACCACCCGAGCCTATATCGGCTGTGCGCTCATCTTCGTGGGCACCATACTTGCCCAGCTGCCCATCGACCAGCTTCTGCACGCGGTCAAATGCAGGCAGGTGGACGTCAATCGGCCTTAGGAGCCTCGCCAACCCGAGGCGCGCCATTGATGTCGCGGTGGATGTTTTGCATCTGCGTTTCGATATTCTGCAGACTCCTCGCGCAATCAAGTAGCGTTTGCGAATGCTCCGACAGCTTTGTGTCAGGCAGATCCGTCTTATAGCGCAGCGCGTGCTCCAAACTCGCCCAATAATCCATAGCAATAGTGCGGAACTGCACTTCCACAGGCGTGTAATGCGGTCCGGAAGACAGAAAAACAGGCACCGCGTAAATCACATGCAGCGAACGGTAACCATTCTGCTTCGGATTCTTGATGTAATCCTTCACGCGCAACACCTGAATATCGTTCTGGGCAGACAGATAATTCGATACTGAATATACGTCATCGCGATAATTGCAGATCACACGAATGCCGGCCACATCAAACAGATTGTCTTTGACCGACTCCACCGTCAGCGGCAGTTCCTTACGTTTTAGCTTGCCGAGAATGGAATTGACGGACTTTAACCTGCGTTCCATATGATGGATGGGGTTATGGGAGAAACGCACTTGGAATTCGGAATCAAGAATCTCCAACTTGGTGCTAATCTCATACATCGCACCCTCGTACACCTGCATCTGATCGATGAATTCGGTGATCTGATCGGATGGCAACGGACCGTCGTCGAAACTTACCGATTTCAATCGCGCTTGTAGTTCGCTGGTATTGATGCGGCTTTGTCTATCAAGTATCACGGTTCCATAGTGTACCCAAAAGGAGCAGGGGAAACTGAAAAAGCGCTGAAAAACGTTATCCCTTCAATTCGTCAACATGCCACGCACAGTACGGCGCGTGCTGGGAATCCCTGCCGATAGCATGGAACACTATGAACGAAGACATGATGACCGAGGCGGAGCGCGCCTCGAAACTTGCGGAACCCACCACAGGAGACACCGCCACGCGAGGCAAAGGCGTGTTCTATGTGCACACCCTCGGATGTCAGATGAACGTGCACGATTCCGAACGTATCTCAGGCGTGCTTGAGGCGGACGGTTACGTGCCCGCCACCGAAGAGCAATACCTCGACCATGACGTGGATCTCATCGTCATGAACACGTGCGCGGTGCGAGAAAACGCGGCGGAACGCATGTACGGCACCATCGGCCTGTGGGCCGAAAGGAAGCGCCAGCGCCCGAACCTGCAGATTGCCGTCGGCGGCTGCATGGCGCAGCTCGACCGTGAGAAAATCGCCAAAAAAGCGCCATGGGTCGACGCCGTGTTCGGCACGAAGAACATCGGTTCACTGCCGCAGCTGCTCGATCAGGCACGTATTGAAGGTCACGCCCAGGTCAAGGTCAAAGAGGAACTCAACTACTTCCCAAGCCAGCTTCCCACCGACCGTGCGTCGAAGGTGTCGAGCTGGGTGGCCATCTCCGTCGGATGCAACAACACCTGCACATTCTGCATCGTGCCTACCACCCGAGGCAAGGAACATGATCGTCGCCCGGGAGACATTCTTGCCGAAATCCGCCAGTGCGTGGACGAAGGAGCCAAGGAAGTCACGCTACTCGGCCAGAACGTGAACTCGTTCGGTTACGGCATCGGCGACCGTTTCGCCTTCTCTAAGCTACTGCGCGCATGCGGTGAGATCGAAGGATTGGAGCGCGTGCGATTCACTTCGCCGCATCCCGCCGCCTTCACCGACGACGTGATCGCAGCCATGGCCGAAACGCCCAATGTCATGCACCAGCTGCACTTCCCGCTGCAGTCCGGATCCGACCGAATCCTGCGCGCCATGCGCCGTTCGTATCGTTCCGCGAAGTTCCTTGACATTCTGCGCAAAATCCGTGAGGCCATGCCGGATGCGCAGATCTCCACCGACATCATCGTCGGTTTCCCGGGTGAAACCGAAGAGGACTTCCAGGAAACTCTGCGCGTGGTGGAAGAGGCGAGATTCGCGTCCGCATTCACCTTCATCTATTCGCCGCGCCCAGGCACTCCGGCCGCCGAAATGGAGCAAGTGCCGCACGACGTGGTCCAGGACCGGTTCGAACGACTCGTGGCATTGCAGGAACGCATCACCGAAGAAAATCTCAAAACCTTCGAAGGCCGTGACGTCGAAGTGATGGTAACCGGCGCATCCGGCAAGAAGGACGCCGCGACCCATCGCGTTACCGGGCGCGAGAAAACCGGCGTGCTCGTGCATGTCGGTGTGCCTGAAGGCAGGCCGATGCCGCAGGTAGGCGATTTCGTGACCGCCACCGTCACCCATGCGGGGCGCCACAACCTCATTGCCGATCCCGATCTGAAGGCGGGGCAGACCTATGCCGTTCGACACTGAGCAGACTTCTGAGAAAACAGACAAAACAAGGGGCGCCGATCCTGCCACGCAGCGTAAGGTCGTGTCCATTGTCGGACCAACCGCATCCGGCAAAACAGGACTGGGCATTGCCGTCGCCAAAGCGTTGGCGTGCAAAGGCGAACAGGCGGAAATCATCAACGCCGACGCATACCAGATGTATCGGGGCATGGATATCGGCACGGCCAAAGCGAGCCCGGAGGAGCAGGCGCAGGTCAGACATCATCTCATCGATATAATCGAACCGGACGATGCCATGTCCGTGGCGCGGTTCCAAGAGCTCGCCCGCGAGAAAATAGCCGAACTACAGGCCAGGGGAGTGCGTCCGATCCTTGTTGGAGGTTCCGGCCTGTACGCACGGGCGGCCATCGACGACATCTCCTTCCCCGGCACCGACCCGCAAGTACGCAAGGCGCTTGAGGAACGGGAGAAAGCCGAAGGCGCGGGCGCGTTGTTCGACGAGCTGAAGGTCAAGGATCCCGAAGCGGCGGCGCGCATGGACCCGCACAATCCGAGACGAACCATCCGCGCGCTGGAAGTCATCGAAGTGACGGGACGCCCCTATTCGGCAAGCCTTCCGCATTATCGGTACGTCATTCCCACCGTGCAGATCGGTCTCGATTTGCCCCGTGAGGAACTGGACCGTCGCATCGACATCCGCACCAAGCAGATGCTTGAAGGCGGATTCATCGAAGAAGTGGAGCGCATGCGCCCCAAACTGGGCATCACCGCAGCCAAAGCGCTCGGTTACCAGCAGGTCGTCGACTATTTGGACGGATTGCGTGACCTGAACGACACGTTCATGGACATCGCGCAGAAAACGAAGCGTCTGGCACGCAAGCAGATGGGATGGTTCGGTCGCGATCCGCGCATCCACTGGCTCCAAGCGCTCAATCCGGCGCTGTTAGACAATGCGATGGCCATCATCGAACATGCCGATGCAGGTGCCTATGACGCCATAGACGCGCAAGCGGACGCCTACACCCAGCATCATCTCGGAGACCTCGCCTGAAATGAAAAACCCGCTGGCATATTCGTCGAAGCTTTTCACCTTATCCACGGTCTTCTCCGGCTGGGCACCCAGCTTGACGGTGACGATCTTGACGGAATCCAATCAGTGAAATTGCGTGTTCACTTAAGTTAGAAAATGTGTGCGATTCGAGGAAATGTCATGTCATGGCGCATCCCATGGGTAAAATCATGACCGTTATGGCACGAACAGCATCTTCCAACACGAAATCTAGCGGCAAAAGGTCCGCGGGCAAAGCCCGTTCCGGCGAGACCAAGGTCATGGACGCGGCCGAACCATCGCCAGTGATGGGCGTCTTGACCAAGTACAGGCGTGACATCACATGTTTTGTTCTGGTGATTCTCGCGGTGCTGTTCTGCGCTTCGGAATGGTTCCGGGTGCAAGGTGCGTTCGGTCAGGTGCTCCATGCCATGGCCTCCGGATTGTTTGGCCTGATGAGCGTCATTCTGCCGGTTTTCCTAATGCTAGTGGTGTTCAGCCTTATGCATAAGACCCAGCGCAAAAGCGACAATGCGCGTATGGCGGCGGGATGGTCCATGATCTTGTGGTCCATCTGTTCCATACTTGACGCGGCACTCGCGTCCGACATCCAAGGTTTCGATATGGCGCTGCTGCAGAAAGCGGGAGGATTGCTCGGCTACGTGCTTGGTTGCCCGTTGGCATGGGGGCTTTCCAAAGCATTTGCCATCGTTATTTTCGCGGTCGTCATTCTGTTTTCGCTGTTGCTGATCACCCGTACGCGGGTTGATGAGGTTCCCGACAAAATATGCGCGTTGATGTCCCGTTTTGGTTTCGGTGCAAATAAGGCGGACGATGACGAGACTGAGCAATTCCCGAATGAGGTGCGCATCGGAGATACCACGCTGTCCTTTGCCGAGGGAGTGCCGGCGCATGATGGAACCGACAATGCGGCAGCCGAAGGGAAGGGGCCGATGCTGCTTTCTCGCTTAAAGCAGTTGATATCATCAAAAACCAAGAAGCAGGGCACTCAAGACGGACTCGAATACTATGACGGCGATGAGGCGTTCCGCAATGCCGCCGAACAGCATGGCGAAACGGCGGAAACCATGCTTGACGAACCATATCAGAGTGTTTCGCAGCCGCGCAGCATTTCATCCGGCGAACATTCCACTCAGGATTCTGGCGGAACCGTCGTCATGCCTCAAATGCCCGTGGCGCGTTCCCTTTCGTCAGATCCGATCGGAACTGCAAGCGGCACCATGCCGCAAATTTCAGAAACCGTCCCCGCGATGGTCGGAGCGGTACCATCCAGTGAAATCAAGTCAGTCGGCGTGGCTGCGGACGACCCGTGGGCGGTCATCGATGAGAACGGCACATCCAACGGAACGCAGGTCATGGTCGATGCGGCGACCAACGAGGTCGTAAACGATCTGAATGGCGGCTTGAGCGAGGAAGGCTTTTCCGATGAATCCGACGAGATTCCGGAAGGCCCATACCATCTACCTGACCTCGGCATGCTGAAGCAAGGTGCGCCGCACGCCGTGCACACGCCGGAGAACGATCGTGTGATTCGCGCGCTTACGGTCACCTTCCAGCAATTCAATGTCGACGCCAAAGTTATCGGCTTCCTGCGAGGCCCATCCGTGACCATGTACGAGGTGGAGCTTGGTCCTGGCGTGAAAGTGGAGAAGGTCACCAATCTGCAGAAAAATATCGCCTACGCGGTGGCCAGCTCCGACGTACGCATCCTGTCGGTGATCGAAGGCAAGTCCGCCATCGGCATCGAAATACCGAACACCGACCGTGAAACCGTGGTGCTTGGCGACGTGCTTCGCTCGGACAAGGCAAGGAATGATCCGAACCCGATGCTCACAGGCGTGGGCAAGGATGTGGAAGGCCATTTTATAACGGCCGACCTCACCAAGATGCCGCATCTTCTGGTGGCAGGCGCCACCGGTTCCGGCAAGTCCAGTTTCATCAACTCCATGTTGACATCTGTGATCATGAGAGCGACGCCTGACCAAGTGCGCATGATCATGGTTGATCCGAAACGAGTGGAACTGTCCGCCTACGCGGGCATCCCGCATCTGCTGACCCCGATCATCACCGATCCGAAGAAGGCCGCGCAGGCGCTTGAATGGGTGGTCAAGGAGATGGATGCACGCTACAGCGATCTTGAATTCTTCGGATTCCGCCACATCAAGGATTTCAATGCGGCCGTGCGTGCGGGCAAAGTGCATGCGCCAGCCGGGTCGAAACGGAAGGTTGCCCCATATCCGTACATCCTGGTGGTCGTCGACGAGATGGCCGATTTGATGATGGTGGCCAAGAACGATGTGGAAAGCTCCATCCAGCGCATCACGCAGCTGGCACGAGCGGCAGGTGTGCATCTGGTGCTCGCCACCCAACGTCCGTCGGTTGATGTGGTCACCGGTCTGATCAAGGCAAATATTCCTTCACGACTTGCTTTCGCGACCTCGTCCGCCACGGATTCTCGTGTCATCCTCGACTCTACCGGAGCGGAAACCCTGATCGGGCAGGGCGATGCGCTGTTCCTGCCGATGGGACAGGCCAAACCGTTGCGCGTGCAGGGCGCATGGGTCGACGAATCGGAAATCCGTCGTGCGGTGGAGTTCGTGCGCACCCAACGCAAGCCGCACTACCGCGAGGATATCGAGGAAATGGCTAAGGAATCCGACAAGAAGGCCATCGAACCGGATGAAGATATTGGCGGCGATATGGACGTGCTGTTGCAGGCGGCGGAACTGGTGGTCACATCGCAGTTCGGCTCGACGTCCATGTTGCAGCGCAAGCTGCGCGTCGGGTTCGCCAAGGCGGGACGTCTTATGGATCTGCTGGAGTCGCGTGGCATCGTGGGGCCGTCCGAAGGGTCCAAGGCGCGCGAGGTGTTGGTGCAGCCCCAGGACTTGCCGCAAGTGCTCGCCTTCATCAAGGGCGAGACCTCGTCGCTGAATTCGGGAGCTTCTTCGGCGGTGGATTCCGAAGTGGCGATGTGACCGGGGAGCGCTCCGTATGAAACGCAAATTGGTAAGCAAGTAGAAGTGTCAGGGTAACGTGAACGGTATGGAAAAGCAAGAAGAACGCAAATCATCGTTGCTTGACGGCTGGAACGCGCCGCCGAACCTTGTCACCTTCTCTCGTATCATTTTGGTCATCGTGTTTTTGACGCTGTACGCCAAAGCCGGCGCGTGGGGCGTGGACAACGTCACCATGCGTTGGGTTGCCGCTGTCATCTTCATCATCGCGGCATGCACCGATAAGCTTGATGGTTGGATGGCCCGCAAATACAACCAGGTCACTGAACTTGGCAAGCTGATGGACCCGATTGCCGACAAGCTGCTCACCTGCGGCACACTGATCGTTGCCGCCATCTTCAACGAATTTGGCAATCCGGTGCTGGGCTGGGTCGTGACCGCCCTGTTCCTGATTCGTGAGATTGGCATCACCGTCATGCGCTTCTTTGTGATCGACACGGGCGGCAAGGTCATCGCCGCATCCCAGGCGGGCAAGTACAAGACGCTCTGCCAGTGCATCGGTCTGGCCATGTTGATGCTGCCTATGTGGAGCTTGGCGTCGGAAGGGGTCAACGACACCCCGATGTGGATGACCGTCTACTACACCATCACGTATGCGCTGATTTATCTTGCGCTGATTCTCTGCCTGTATTCCGGTGGCGAGTATCTGGTTAATACTTTCGGCGGTCGTAAGAAGCCCGCAGACAAGACCGGAAAAGAAACCAAGTAGGGTTATTCATGATTGAATCCTTGAACCAGACGGCTGCCGCCAACCAATCGCAATGCGATGAATTGGCTGCGGCCGTTCTTGCATATTGCGAGACCAATCGTTTCAAAATCGCGGCGGCTGAGTCATTGACAGGAGGCTTGCTGGCCGATGCTTTCGTGCGTGTGCCGGGGGCGTCGAAAGTGTTTCTTGGCTCCGCTGTGACATATGACATTCGTGCCAAGGCGTCGATTCTTGGAGTGGATGCCGAGTTGTTGCGCCGAGAGGGGGCTGTCCATCCCGAAGTGGCGCGCCAGATGGCTTTCGGAACAGCGAGGCTGTACCGTCAGCAGGAGGACGGCGATCGTGTCGTCGGATTGTCGACCACCGGTGTGGCAGGTCCTGGACCTGACGGAGACAAGCCTGCGGGGCTTGCCTACGTCGGCTGTTCCCTGCCGAACGGGTTTGGATCTGTTCGCTCTAGGCGAACGGAGGCTTTCGAACTTCGCTTGCAGGGAGATAGGGAAAGCGTACGGCGTGGCGTCGTGTATTGCATTCTGCAAAAACTGAGGGAGCTTTCAGCGGATTCACAGGAATAATCCACAAAGATGAGTGTTGACCATAGTGGACAGACGTACGCACGAAAAAGGGGCTGATGAATGGAAATGATGACACTCACCAAAGAACAGAGGGAACTCAAGGCTATGGCCCCTGCGACCGCGCAGGCTGCCGGGGCTCGCGTCAGGGAGCTCACGCCGGCTCAGAGGCGTGCGGTGATGTTCGCGCAGCAGCAGGTGCTCCGTGCGCGTGCGGCTAAGAAAGCCAAGGACGAGCGTCAGGCCGCGTTGACGCGAATGTGGCAGGAAGAGGACTCCGAACGTGTAAACACGTGCGCCGTGCAGCATGCTCCGGAGCAGTCTGATGAGGCCAAAGAGGTTTCGTTGCGCGAAGCCATCGGTCATGTGCTGCGTGACCTGCGCACGCGAGACCATAAGACGCTTCGCGAGGTCAGCGAAAAGGCCGGCGTGTCGCTGGGGTACCTTTCCGAAGTGGAACGCGGGCAGAAGGAAGCCAGCTCCGAGCTGCTGTCGTCCATCGCGCAGTCCTTGGGGCTGTCCACAGCTCAGATGCTTCGTATGGTGGCTGACTATCTTGATTCCGTGACTGCCTGATTCGTGAAATATGGCATGATGACGCCCGGCGATTGTTCGCCGGGCGTTTCTCTTTTCGCATATAAATCAAGTCTGTGTACACTGGGGCGCGTGCAGGAACGTGAATTTTGGCAGTTGCTTGAGGAAGTGCTCGGACGCAGCTACGGTCGATCGTTGGCGCATGATCAGGTGCTTGATCGCCTTGGCGGTATGACGGTGGTCGACGCTCTCAGTGCGGGCGAGGAGCCTCGAGTGGTGTGGAATGTGCTATGCGACCAGATGGGTATCCCGGATTCCCAACGTTGGGGCAAAGATCATAACGCGCCTCCCATGCCGGTTTGTTGAGTTTTTCGAACACAACACACCTCTTCGAACAGATGTTCGCATATTGGGATATAGTTATCCACAGATAACAACCGAAACGGGCCGTTTCCAAATTCTTTAGGTCGCGTGAGAACGTTGATTTTTCAAAGAATGTTGGTTTATGACTCGTTGGATCGCATGTCTTCCGACCACAGCGGTCGTTGGATTTGCAAGAACGAATGCTGTGGCCTTACGGTGAAGCCACCATTCGTCATAGTCGGCAAAAGGAGTAGTCATGGCACAGACGAGCGCGGCAAAGGGAGCCGCACAGAACAAGTCCGCGAACGGCATCGACCCGCGTCGTCAGGCCGCGCTCGATACGGCGCTCGCGCAGGTCGAGAAGAATTTCGGCAAGGGGTCGGCCATGCGATTAGGCGATCGTCCCGAGCAGGATGTCGAGGTGATTCCAACCGGATCACTGGCATTGGATATGGCATTGGGCATCGGCGGTTTGCCGAAGGGGCGTATTGTGGAGATCTACGGCCCGGAATCCTCTGGCAAGACCACGCTGGCGCTGCATGTGGTGGCCAATGCCCAGAAAAGCGGTGGAGTCGCCGCGTTCATCGACGCGGAGCATGCGCTTGATCCTGTCTATGCGCGCAAGCTTGGCGTCGACACGGATTCGCTGATCGTCTCTCAGCCCGATAACGGCGAACAGGCGCTGGAGATAGCGGATATGCTGATTCGTTCCGGCGCTCTTGACGTGATTGTCATCGATTCCGTGGCGGCATTGGTGCCGAAGGCCGAAATCGAAGGTGAGATGGGCGACAGCCATGTCGGTTTGCAGGCGCGACTGATGAGCCAGGCATTGCGTAAGATGACTGGCGCTTTGGCCCAGGCGGGCACCACGGCCATCTTCATCAACCAGCTTCGCGAGAAGATCGGCGTGTTCTTCGGCAATCCGGAAACGACCACCGGTGGCAAGGCGTTGAAGTTCTACTCGTCCGTCCGCATGGATATTCGTCGCATCCAGACCATCAAGAACGGCGACGAGGCTGTGGGCAACCGTACCAAGGTCAAGGTCGTCAAGAACAAGATGGCTCCGCCGTTCAAGACTGCTGAGTTCGATGTGCTGTACGGCGAGGGGATTTCCAAAGAAGGATCTGTGCTTGACATGGCGTTGCAGGTCAATGTCGTGAAGAAGTCCGGATCGTGGTTCACGTATGGTGGCGACCAACTGGGGCAGGGGCGTGAGAACGTGCGTCAGTTCCTCAAAGACAACCCGGAGCTCACTGAAGAGATCGAGAATAAGGTGAAAGCCGAATTCGGACTCATTGAGCCTACCGACCAATTCGCCGAGGATGGTAACGATGCGTCGGCGAAGGATACGAAAGGCGAGGAAAAGGCGAAAGCTGTTGCCAAGCCGGAAACGGCCAAGGGTGCGACAAAGTCTTCCAAGCCTGCCGACAAGGCATGACATATGATCAGTGCCGAGCGATTTCTTGAACAGCAGGGCCTCCAGCCGGTATTGTCCAAGGCTGGGGGCCCTGCCCTTTCCTGCGGTGGGCGACTGCAGGACGGCCGAATCGAATCCGGCTGCGGACAGGTTTTGTGCAATGATGAAGAAGACACGCCGAAGCGTGTGCGACACGCACGACACGCAGGGCGTGTCGTGGTCGGCGTGTCGCGAACCCCTGACGATCCGACTGATCTGGATGCGTGCAGGGAGGCCGCCCTCCGGTTGCTTGATGCGGCACCGCGTCCGTCAGGTGCGATGAGAGAGCGACTCGTTGGCAAAGGATACGCTCCTGAAGTAGTGGACGATGTGATTGCTAGGCTGATTAGGGTCCGTCTCATCGACGACGAGGCGTACGCCCAGTCCGCGGTGCGGTACTGCGCATCACGGCTGATGGGGCATAGGGGAGCGGTTATGGAGCTCAAACGCAAAGGTGTAGACCGCCAGCTTGCGCAACGTGTGTGCGATGAGGCCGAATCCCAAGGCGTGTTCGCCGAGGCTGCATGGGAGCTGGGACGTCGAACAGCAAGAAAAACTGCTGGATTGGATGTCGAGGTGCGTAAACGACGGTTTTGGAGTGCTGGTGGGCGGAAAGGCCATAATCCTGAAGTTCTGCGGGAAATCGCACAGGAATTGTTCGTCTGAAACGGCTGATTCGCATAGTGGCTATGCGGTTTTCGAACACTGTTTCGCCGCGGGAATCGGTCGGTGTGATAAGGGAGTGAGACCTCTTATACCCCGGGTTCTGTCGTGCCTCAGGCACGGATGGCCATCCATCTCGACCTGACGTTGCCGCCAGGCTCTAGCAGCCTACCCGAAGGCTTCGGGCGAGCAGCCCTCAAACGCCTTCTGCTTGGCCTTGCTCCCGATGAGGCTTGCCATGCGGCCGACTGTTACCAGCGGCCCGGTGGTCTCTTACACCGCCGTTTCACCCTTACCTGCCGGTCGAAACCGATAGGCGGTCTGTTCTCTGCTGCGCTATCTCTCAGGTCGCCCTGGGCGGACGTTATCCGCCATCGTGCTCTATGGAGCCCGGAAGTTCCTCAACCGACGGATCGGTCGCGGCCATCAAGAGGTCTCAAACGCACTATGATAGCAAGAAAACGGACGAAAGGAAAATCAAAAAAACTTTATTTTTCTTGCATCAACTTTTCAGTGAAATCACAATGTTGCGGCTACAATGTTGACTACCGAACAGCGAAGCAGCTGTTTGGTCCGTATATAGCGGGTAACACCGCTTGAGTCTAGGGAGGTCCACATGGAAATCGTCGTTACCGGACGTCATACGCAGATCAAGCAAAGGTTCCGTGACGTTGTCGAAAGCAAGATGAATCGTGTGACCGCTATCGCTCCGGATGCGCAGCGTGTTCAGATTGTGCTGTCGCATGAGGGCAATCCGCGTCAGGCCGATACTGCCAAGCGCGTCGAGATCACTGTCATCGCGGGTCGTACTGTAGTGCGTGCCGAGGCTTCAAGCGCCGATGAGTTCAGCGCTCTGGACATGGCTCTCGACAAGCTGACCCTCCGTCTGCGTCGCACCCGTGATCGTCGCAAGGATCATCGTCGTGGCTACAGCGATCCGGTCCCGGTCGATCTTGGCGTCGTCGAGCCGACTCCGGAAGTCGAGGAGCCGATCGAAGAGCCGAATAACAGCCCAGCCGACGCCGTCGCCGCTGAGCTGGGTCCGGGAGAGTCCGTCGAAGTCCAGGTAGGCGACACCCCGATTGTCATCCGTCGCAAGCTGCATATCGCGGAGCCGATGACCATTGATGAGGCGCTGTATGAGATGGAGTTGATCGGGCATGACTTCTTCCTGTTCGTGAACAAGGAGACCGGTCGCCCGTCCGTCGTCTACCATCGTCACGGCTGGAGCTATGGCGTCTTCGAGATCGACACCCCGGAGAATGTGGCGAAGTAAGACATGCAACAGGTTGGATAGGGAGATAATCTGACCGAACGGGGCTCGCACAGTGTATGTGCGGGCCTCTTTTTCATGACTGCAGACGGTATGTCGAATGGTAGAAAGCCGCAACACGCTGAAAGTTACGTAAAATGGACGGTGTTTTTCGGAAATCGTTAAACAGCGACTAATCTCAGGTGAGGTAACTCGCATACACAAAGGGAGTGATTGTGGTAGATATCGTTGACAAAGCTCTGCGAATGGGCGAAGGCCGACAGATCAAGAAGCTTGAGCACGTCGCTCAGGCGACCAATGCGCTGGAAGACGAGATTGCAGCGCTCAATGACGAGGAACTCAAGGGCCAGACCGCCAAGTTCAAGCAGCGTCTCGACAATGGCGAGTCCCTCGACAAGCTGATGCCGGAAGCCTTCGCCACCGTGCGCGAGGCCTCCAAGCGCACGCTGGGCCTGCGTCACTTCGACGTGCAGCTCATGGGCGGTGCGGCGCTGCACTGGGGCAACATCGCCGAAATGAAGACCGGTGAAGGCAAGACCCTTGTGGCAACCCTGCCGGCATACCTGAACGCACTCGACGGCCAAGGCGTGCATGTCGTCACCGTCAACGACTATCTGGCAAGCTATCAGGCCGAACTCATGGGCCGTGTCTACCGCTTCCTTGGCATGAGCACCGGCTGCATCATCACCAACCAGAAGCCGCCGGAGCGCCGCAAGCAGTACAACGCCGACATCACCTACGGCACCAACAACGAGTTCGGTTTCGACTACCTGCGTGACAATATGGCGTGGGAAAAGTCCGATCTGGTGCAGCGCGGCCACCACTTCGCCATCGTCGATGAGGTTGACTCCATCCTCATCGACGAGGCCCGTACCCCGTTGATCATTTCCGGTCCGGCCGAAGGCGACGTGACCCGTTGGTACCGCCAGTTCGCACGTCTGGTGCTCAAGCTCACCCGCGACGAGGATTATGAGGTCGACGAGAAAAAGAAGGTTGTCGGCATTCTTGATCCAGGCATCAACAAGATCGAGGATTATCTCGGCATCGACAACCTGTACGAGCCGAACAACACCGCGCTGATCGGCTACCTGAACAACGCCATCAAGGCCAAGGAACTGTTCCTGCGCGACCGCGATTACGTGGTGACCGGCGGCGAGGTGCTCATCGTCGACGAACACACCGGCCGTATCCTGCCGGGGCGTCGCTACAATGAGGGCCTGCATCAGGCCATCGAAGCCAAGGAAAACGTGGAAGTCAAGGCTGAGAACCAGACCTTCGCCACCATCACCTTGCAGAACTACTTCCGTATGTACGACAAGCTGTCAGGCATGACCGGTACCGCAGAAACTGAGGCCGCGGAGTTCATGGGCACCTACAAGCTGGGCGTGCTCCCGATTCCGACCAACAAGCCGATGATTCGTGAAGACAAGGACGATCTGATCTTCCGTACCAAGAAGGAGAAGCTTGCTGCCATCGTGCGCGATGTTGCCAAGCGCCACAAGAAGGGCCAGCCGGTGCTGCTGGGTACCGCTTCCGTAGAATCCTCCGAAATCGTGTCGTCCCTGCTTGACGTTGCCAACATTCCTCATCAGGTGCTGAACGCGAAGCAGCATGACAAGGAAGCCGCCGTCGTGGCCGTCGCAGGCCGTAAGGGTGCCGTCACCGTGGCTACCAACATGGCAGGCCGTGGTACTGATATCATGCTCGGCGGCAACGTCGAATTCCTCGCCGATGCGAAGCTTAAGTCCGAAGGCTACTCTCCGGATGACACTCCGGACGAGTACGAGAAGCGTTGGACGGGCACCTTGGCCGAAATCAAGGAGCAGGTCAAGGACGAGCATGAAGAGGTCGTCGAGCTCGGTGGCCTGTACGTGCTTGGTACTGAGCGTCACGAGTCTCGCCGTATCGACAATCAGCTGCGTGGACGTTCCGGACGTCAAGGCGATCCGGGCGAGTCCCGTTTCTACCTGTCGCTCGAAGACGATCTGATGCGTCTGTTCAACACCCAGCTCGTGGCCCGCGTTATGGCCAAGGGTATGCCGGAAGGCGAGCCGATCGAGGCGAAGAGCGTTTCCAAGGGCGTACGCACCGCACAGAAGGCTGTGGAGTCACGCAACTTCGAAATCCGTAAGAACGTGCTCAAGTACGACGATGTGATGAACAAGCAGCGTACCGTCATCTATGCCGAGCGTCAGGCCGTACTGAAGGGCGAGGACATCCACGAGGATATCCTCAAGTTCATCGACGAGACGGTATTGAGCTACATCAAGGGTGCCAACAAGGGCTCTGACAAGCCGAAGGATTGGGATTGGGAAGGCTTGTTCAAGGCTCTGAACGCCGTGTACCCGATTGCCGTCGATCCGGAAGCAGCCAAGGATGCTGTCTCCAAGCTCAAGGGAGACAAGGCCGTCGTGGCCCTGCAGGAGCTTATCGTTTCCGACGCCAAGGACCAGTATATCGACTTCGAAGGCAAGCTTGGTGAAGAGAGTCTGCGTCAGTTGGAACGTCGTGTCGTGCTCGCGGTTCTTGACCGCAAGTGGCGCGAACACCTGTATGAGATGGACTATCTCAAGGACGGCATCGGTTTGCGTGGCATGGGCCAGCGCGATCCGCTGGTCGAATACCAGCGCGAAGGCTACCAGATGTACAACTCTATGATCGAAGCGATCAAGGAGGAGACCATCCAGTTGCTGTTCCATGTCGATATCGATCGTGTCGCCACCACCGAAGACGCCAACACCGAATCTGACGAGGATGAGGCCGTGAACGCGGCTGAAGCGGTGATGGGACTGGAAGGCGAGACCGAACCTACCGGCGAAACCGCTCCTGCCGAGCCGGAAACCGATGATGAGTCCGAAAAGACCGCCATCGACGAACTGGCTGACGAGCAAAAGAACGAATCTGGCATCGTTGGCATGCAGCCGATCAGCCACGCCGAAGGCAAAGTTCCGGCCAACAAGCGTCCGAAGAGCGAGGAATTGCACTCCCCGTGGGCGGATGGCCGTACCTTCCCGGGAACTGGCAAGAACGCCCAGTGCCCGTGTGGTTCCGGTCGCAAGTACAAGATGTGCCACGGACAGAACGAGCAGTGACGCATGAGATAGTGCGTTGATGATTCGCACATGGTGAAGGCGGTTTGCGGTTTTTCGCAGACCGCTTTTTTAATCCGTTCCTTTGCCATCTGATATACGTGAGATCGATATCGAAATCGTCTGTGCATTTTATAAGTGGGACAGGTTGTGTAATCATCTGTTCGTGATATGGACGTTGGAAAACCAAGAAACGTAGACCCGATACAATAATCGGCATCACATAACAATAATGACGTGTCGAAGCGTCAAGGAGGGCATCATGGCCGAAATCACATGGAAGTCGATCCTCACCAAGTTGGTCGGAGGGGACCATCTGAGCGCCGAGGAATCCGAGTGGTTCGTCGATGACCTCATGAATGGCAACGCCAATCCGGCTGCGGTCGGCGCGGTGCTCGCCACGCAGCAGCAGCTGGGGCTGACTCCGGACGAGGTGCGTGGAGCGGCGAAGGCCATGGTGGCCCACGCCATTCCGTTGCATATCGAAGGTGAGACCACCGATATCGTCGGTACCGGTGGCGATGGTGCCGCCACCGTGAACCTGTCGTCCATGGGCGCAGTTGTGGCGGCCGCCGCTGGTGTCAAAGTCGTCAAGCATGGCAACCGCGCAGCATCCTCCAAGTGTGGTACAGCCGATTGCTTCGAAGCGCTCGGTCTGCCGCTTGACCTGACTGTGAACCAGGTGGCGGAAGTCGGCAACGAATGTGGTATTGCCTTTGCCTTCGCACGCACCTTTCACCCGGCGATGCGCTTCGTCGGACCGATTCGTACCGCGCTGGGAGTGCCCTGCGTGTTCAACGTGCTGGGCCCGCTGACCAATCCTGCCGCTCCGAAGCATATGGCGGTCGGTTGCGCCAATCGCAAGATGAGTCCGATTATGGCCGAAGTATATGCAGCGAATGGTCAGACCGGCATGGTCTACACCTCGCATGAGGGACTTGATGAAATGGCTCCGACTGGCCCGGTATCCATCTGGGAGTTCAAGGATGGCAAGGTCACGGAAAACGAATTTGATCCAACCGTTGAACTCGGTCTCGCCAAAGTGACCGTCGCCGACCTCAAGGGTGGTGAACCGGAGCTTAATGCCCAACTATTCCGTGACTTCCTCGCAGGCAAGGACGTGCCGTTCCGCACCACCGCTCTGCTCAATGCGGCATCCGCAATTGTCGCTGATGGACATTTGGTGCCAACGGAAGCCAGCCTCGCCGATCGTTTCAAAGCGGCCTACGCCATCGCCGAAGAGACCGTCGACTCCGGTAAGGCATCCGCGTTGCTTGATCAGTGGATCGCCACCGCGCAGTCTAAGAAAAATGCCTGACTCAGGACTTTCTGATCGGTATTTGCCAATAACTGAATAGCAATGCGTGTGCGGCATCGAAATATCCGGTGCCGCACACGCATTTTTCTGATGCGAGGTTTTCGATGTGAAAATCTCGTTGCCAGGATTCTTATGATGTTCTGAAATATGCTCGATGAAGAAGAGGTCGAAATCAGACCCTCGCGCCATCATCAAACTCATCAAAGCGAGTCTGTGAGTGTCCCTTGTGCTGCACAATAAGCCCTGCGGCGCCGACCAATGCGCACAAGCCGAAAATCGATCCCAGAATCGCCGCCAACGTAGGCATGAATACAGAAACGATGATGCCGATGACTCCGGCGACCAGCAACGCCCAGAACACGAGTTTCGAAAGCTTGACATGTCCGATTTCTGGATTCGGAGGCACGAAATCATCTCCATAACGATCCATCACTCTATCGGTGTCCAACCAGCTGGAACCTGTGAAATCGCGTGGTCCACGACCTTGCGGTATATCGTCGGTGAATGTACCCTGATCCAGATCCCGAATCGATAGCAGCGCCTCTTTTTCACGTCGCTGCGCATGTTTCTCGAAACGCTTCGCATTCCGCGAGTGTTCCACGGCCTTCAAATCGTCGGCATGAGAACTGGCGAATTCTGCCCAAGCGGCATCCAGATCGTTCGCATCAGAGGATGGAACATTCCCTCCACCATGCGACTCGGTATTTGGGTGTTCTTCATCGGCATTGCTATTGTTGAGGTCAGTCATACTGATAACTTTAATCAAGCGGATGCCCATCCGCTGGGAGGACCGTGAAGAATGCTCTACTGGTTTTTCGTTAAAGGCCTAGGACCGATCGCCATCCACCGTTTGGGACCGACCGCAAAAGGGCTTGAAAACATTCCTCGCGAAGGCGGTGCCATTATTGCGGCCAACCATCTTGCCGTCATCGACGATGCACTGTTGCCGCTGACCAGCCCACGCATGATTCACTTCATGGGCAAAGCCGAATATTTCGAAGGTAAAGGCATCAAAGGCAAGTTCAAGAAATGGTGGTTTACATCCGTTGGCGTGTTCCCCGTGGACCGTTCCGGTGGTTCCAAGTCGTTGGGTGCGCTGAACCATGCCCGTGAAATCATTGAGGACGGCCACCTGTTCGGCATCCACATCGAAGGCACCCGCAGTCCTGACGGACGTCTCTATAAAGGCCACACCGGTGCGGCGCGTCTGGCATTCGAAACCGGATGTCCGATTGTTCCGGCCGCTATCATCGGCTCCCGAGAATTGCAGAAGCCAGGGCAGGTCATTCCCGACAAAGGCAAGACCACGGTGATTTACGGCAAGCCGATCGAGGTTGAAAAAAAACCGTTGGACCAGATTACGCATGACGACCTGCGTTCGCTTACCGACCGTGTGACCATGGAGATTCAGAAGATGAGTGGTCAGGAATATGTGAACGAATACGCGCAAAAAGTTAAGGAACAGCTTAAGGCGGCCAAGGAAGCGGAAGAGCAGCCGAAGCAGGACTGAATTTTGTCGTAGTCACGCAGTTGTAAAGATGATTTGAAAACGGAGACGGGACGCCATCAGTGAGCCCATCCGGGAAATCGGACGGGCTCACTCTGTTGTGGGGAAACGCGTTGCCGGATCCGGTGCCTCCCACGTTTTAGAACAGTGAGGAATACATTTTCAATGTGATGGTGGTCGGGGTTCCATTTTCGTCTCGGATACGTACTTCGGTGCCACCTACCGGATCCTGCGAAGCGACCTTCTTATCTTGGCTGGCGTCCAATGTGAGCTGCGAACTCACTTTGACCGTGAATCCAAGCTTCTCCAACGCAGCTTTGGCGTCAGAGGCTTTCTGGCCCACATAATTCGGTAAGGTTATGGTTTCCGGTCCCTTGGAGACCACTACGTCAACGCTATCTCCCCAATGCAGCGTATTGCCGCTGCTGACGGAAGTGGAAATCACCTGACCCTGCGGAATCTTATCGTCGAAGGATTCCGTCCAATTGGCGGTGAGTTTGAGGTCATCCATCGTCTGCTGCGCCTCATCTTTCGTCTTGCCGACGATATTAGGCATGGTTATGGGCTTTGGTCCCTGCGACACGGTGACGGTGATCGTCGTATTATGCGGCAATGTGGCACCGGGATCCACGCTTAACGACAGCAACGCCCCCTGCGGCACCTTCATGGAATACGTGTCATCGGAAGCAGTGGTCTGCTCGACATTATCGAATCCGGCCTTCTTCAACGCATTGATCGGATCCTTGCCGGATGCGCTGGTCGCGTCGAGAATGTCGGCGGGAACCGTCGCCTGTCTGACTCCCTTGGAGACCACGACCTTGACCTTCTGGCCGCGACGCTTGCTGCCACGATCGCCGACATTCGCCGGATCGGTGGAGATGATATCGCCTTCCGCTATGGAATCGCTATACTCTTCCGACACTTCGTATTCGATATCGGAAACCTTCAGCAGACTCTCATAGTCGCTCCATTTCACACCGGTGATGGGGCAGGCTACGGAATCGCTGCACGACATGCCATCCGGCTGAGGCATGGTCCAATAACTGCCAGGCCCCTGGTAACGCCACCATGCCCAGCCGCCTGCGCCACACGTCAAAAGAAGCGCAGCCACACCTGCGACGATAAGCGGCGTACGATGTTTTTTCGAAGATTTGTCCTTTCCCGCATTGCCGTAATCGCCGTTCTGCATGGCAGGGGATTGCGGCCTCGTACTGCTGTCTGCGGTATTGACGCCTCCATCCGGCGGCAGCGAGAAGCGCGTTGTCGCCTCGGGATCAACGTTCTGTTGTTGCACCGGCATGACGGTCGTCATGTTCGGTTTGACTCTGTCCAGCTTGCGTGTACGATCGTCGAATTGTTGCGTCGGTGGGGCCGGGGGAGTGGGCGGAGCCGGATTACCCTCATCCATCGGGGCAGCGGCATCTTCCGCTTGTGCGGTATTGCGCGATACGTTGACGTTTGCCGTGGGAAGCCGATACTGCCAATCGCTGATCGCGAGCATGGATTGCAGTCGCTGCAACTCGGCCAATGCGGCGGAAGCGTCTGCGGGTCGTGCTTCGACCGCGCGAGCCGTGAGGTGAGCGATGAATGCAGCCACATTGGCATTGATGCCCTCACAGACGGTAACGATGCTTGGCACATCCTCGTGAACATGCTTAAATACCAATGTCACCGGATTGTTCGAAGTGAACGGCACCTTGCCTGCGAGCATTTCCCAAGCCATGATGCCTACGGAGTACAAGTCGCCTTGAGGCGTGGCCTGGTTCCTCTCAATCATTTCCGGCGCCAGATATGCGGCCGTTCCAAGTAGGATGCCAGTGGAGGAAAGCGTTGCCTGTGAAACCGTTTTGGCCAAACCGAAATCGGTGATCTGCACGTGGCCGCGGTCGTTGAGCAGAATGTTCTCCGGCTTGATGTCGCGATGTACCACGCCCGCACGGTGTGCGGAAGCAAGGCCATCCAACGTTTCGCCGATGATACGCAACGTTTCACGAACGCTGAACGTGCCTTGCTGGTTCATTTCATAGCGCAGATTCACGCCGTGAACATACTCCATGACGAGGTAGTCAAGACCGTCGAATTCGCCGGTGTCATACACTTGCACGATATGCGGGTTGGCAATGGCGGCCGCGGAGCGTGCCTCGCGGTGGAAACGCTCCACGAATTGGTCACGGTGCGGCCCCTGAGCCAGCTGCGTATGCATGATTTTGATGGCGACAGTGCGCCCCAAGCGCTCGTCTACCGCCTGGTACACTGTGGCCATGCCGCCATCGGCGATTCTGCTGACGACCCGATACCGGCCTTCGATGACCTGACCTTCGGGGGCATGTGGAGCTTCACTCATGGTTGATTGCTGCGGTTCCTTCTTCAAAACGCTTCACGCTGAACGTGTTCTCATTTGTAGTCTACAAGCAGAGGTTTGCGGATTATGCAACGAACGAGCGTCCTGTCCGGACTGACTAGAAGCTACGCGGATCTCGTCACGCATTTGCACGTACATTAGGTACGAAACGTGCGCAGGCCTCGACGAGCGTTGATTTGCGATACTCAGAAAGATCAAGCGCATTGATAGCCGATTTCGATGCATGCCACAGATCTGCGATTCTGTTGCGGGATTGCGCGATGGCTCCCGTCTGTCCGAACAGTTCAATGGCGCGTTGCACTTGAGTCTCGGAACGCGAATCGGCTTCCCACATGTCGATAAGCTCACGCCGCTGCCCATCATCCGCAGCGTTGATGGCATCGGCGAGAAGCACGGTACGCTTGCCTTCGCGAATATCTCCGCCAACAGGTTTCCCGGTATTCCTGCTTGAGCCGACAACGTCCAAAAGGTCATCCGCAAGCTGGAACGCCAAACCGAGCGGCAAACCGACCGTCAATGCGCGTCTTCGAGCATCATCCTTGCTTAAACCAGCGGCAAGCATGCCGAATTCCAAAGGGGCGATGGTGGTGTAGCTGGCGGTCTTCCAACGGAATACATTCAACGAAGCTTCCACCAGCTCGTCCGGATCGTTTAACGGGTTGAGTTCCACCGCCAAATCAAGTATCTGGCCAACTTCGACTTCGCGATGCATATTGAGCAACGCCGCAACCACATCGGAACCATAAGTAAGCTTGGATGCGGCCTTATCCGCGATATCCACGCTCGCCGTGGCCAACATGTCGCCGAGCATGATTCCCAAACCATGACCGATAGTCTCACTATGCGTATCGGTGGAAAACGCACGATGCGCGGATGGCTTGCCGCGACGCAGATCGGAATCATCGATGATGTCATCATGCACCAGTGCGCCGGTCTGAAAAACCTCCACGGCACACGCCAAATCAAGTAGCGTATCGAAATCGCGTTCCAGCACATCCTCCGAAGCGAACGCGCGGAACGAATCCAGTGTCAGCAAGGCGCGAAGCCGCTTGCCGCCCTCACTTGAAGTGACTGCCTGCGTGGCGACCATGTCTGCGATGGGCCTGCAGGAAGAGACAACCGAATCGTCCACATGAAGGAACGCAAAATCCTTCACTAACGAAACAATGCGCGATTCAATCTGTTCCAAATCGGAAGAGCTAGTCATACCAACAGTTATCCACAGGCATTCGACAAGACCAAATCTCAGTGATTGCAATAGTTGCGGTACCGAAACCATTTTGCGAAAAGCCGAAAGACCCATCCTCCGACCACAAGCCCCAAAAAACAGCGCATCGTCTCAGCGCATCGGACATAGTGCCATACAAGCGGCGCACAGAGAAGCCGATCAACCATGCTAAGGAGGGCAGAACAATGACAATCAACAGGACCGTACGCATCACCGGAACGGAAATGAAAGAAACCATCAACCAATTCGAACAAGATCGCCGATCGAATGGCACGCGCAAAGCGGTGCGTTCCCTCATATCAGAGGCGTTGCTCATATGGATGGACGCGCTCGAACAGGCGTCGGCAGAGAACGACGAGCCATGCCGAGTAAGCGTGACACGTACCGAATGCAGCCTCGATAGGGACACGGTCATACGAATTACAGTGGGCATGGGCGAAATGCTGTCCATACGCGATGTGTTCCTCATCTCCGCCATAGTCGATGAGCAACGCGCCAGTCGGGAGTTCCTTATGGATTTCGCCGAACGACCCCAGCAGCCAAGCAACGCGCAACGTTTGGAACAGCTGCTCAGCGATGCATTCCGCGACCCATCAGCCAGACCCGATATGAGACGTTGCGACCAAGCGATCAACATGCTGTTCGACATCATCGATATGATTCCCAAATCATATCGGGCACAGCCGTTCGCCATAATCAGCTACATCATGTGGTGGATGGGTCAGGAAGGCGCCATGGCGGCCGCCATCAGCGCGCTCGCGATAGATGATCAATGTTCGCTGGCAGCGATCGTATGTTCAGCGGTCGAACGGCATATCGGGCCTGCCTGGACATCGGAAACCTAAAGCAACACGCCGTAAAGCGGCGTGACTTGTGCGTGCAGGCCTCATTATGCGGGAATAATCGTCCTTGCAAGATGGTTTACTCACATAGTTGACGATTTGCCCTTGCCAGAAGTGGGTCCTTGTGGTATACGCTTCTGGCAGGATCAATAGGAGGATAAGTTTGGCCACCAAGGAAACGACGGCAAGCATGGAACAGGCTGATCTGACCGAAAAGACCACCTCCACGAAGAAAGCTGCCACGCGTAAGGCCTCCACCAAGAAAAGCGCAGCGAAGAAAACCCCTGCCACGAAGACCCCTCGCAAGACCACCGCCAAGAAGAGCGCCCCTGCCAAGAAGGAAGAGGAGCAGATTGAGAATGACGCCCTTGACGATGAGGACGCTCAGGTGGATGACCCCGATCTCGATGATTTCGATGACGATCTCGATGACGTCGATTCGGATGATGATGACGATCTCGATGATGACGAGGAATCCGAGCCGGAGGATGACGACGACGAGGACGAGGAAGAACGCAAGAAGCCGGAAGAGCCCAAGGAAAAGGGCGCTTTCGTGGTGCGAGACGATGACGATGATGAGAATCTGACTCCGTCCGGCAACCCGAAGCGTCGTGTGATCGCAGCAGGAGCGACCGCCGATCCTGTCAAGGATTACCTGAAGCAGATCGGTCGAGTGAGCTTGCTGAACGCGGAGCAGGAAGTCGACCTGTCCGAGCGTATTGAGGCTGGTCTATATGCCCAACACCTGCTGGACACCGAATCCGACCAGATGGACTTCAAGCGCAAGCGCGAGCTTAAGTGGGCCGCAAACGATGGCAGACGTGCCAAGGACCACCTGTTGGAGGCTAACCTGCGACTCGTGGTGTCGCTGGCCAAGCGCTACACCGGACGCGGCATGCTGTTCTTGGATTTGATTCAGGAAGGCAACCTTGGTTTGATTCGCGCTGTTGAGAAGTTTGATTGGAAGAAGGGCTTCAAGTTCTCCACCTACGCCACGTGGTGGATTCGTCAGGCCATTACCCGAGCTATGGCCGATCAGGCGCGCACTATTCGCGTGCCTGTGCACATGGTCGAAGTGATCAACAAGCTATCTCGTGTGCAGCGCCAGATGCTTCAGGATCTTGGCCGTGAACCTACGCCGGATGAGCTTGCGCGCGAGCTTGACATGCCGGTCGAGAAGGTGCAGGAAGTGCAGAAGTACGGTCGTGAGCCCATTTCCCTGCATACCCCTCTGGGCGAGGACGGCGATTCCGAGTTCGGTGATCTGATCGAAGACACCGACGCCATCGCACCGTCCGATGCGGTTGCTTTCTCGCTGTTGCAGGAACAGTTCAGGCAGGTGCTTGAGACGCTGTCTCCGCGCGAGGCCGGTGTGATCAAGATGCGCTATGGCTTGGAAGATGGTCAGCCGAAAACGCTCGATGACATTGGCCGCGTGTATGGCGTAACCCGTGAACGTATTCGCCAGATTGAGTCGAAGACTATGTCGAAGCTGCGTCACCCGTCTCGTTCGCAGACGTTGCGTGACTTCCTTGATCAGTGATCAGACGATACATGTGTGAATGAAGTCGAGAAATCCGGCGGAAATGTCGAATTTCTCGGCTTCTTACGTCTACAAGACGTTTTTATGTTTTGAAAAACCGAAGCGAATAAGCAAGTCGGAATGAGGAAAATGGCGAAAGACAAGGACAATTACGGTGCAGGCAGTCTTACTGTGCTCGAGGGTCTTGACGCGGTGCGCAAGCGCCCAGGCATGTATATCGGTACCACCGATAGCCAAGGCTTGATGCACTGTTTATGGGAGATCATCGATAATTCCGTCGATGAGGCCCTTGCGGGTGTCTGCAACCATATCGTCGTAACACTGCATTCCGACGGTTCCGTGGAAGTCGCAGACAATGGACGAGGTATTCCTGTCGACATTGAGCCGAAGACCAAACTTACCGGCGTGGAAGTGGTGTTGACCAAGCTGCACGCTGGCGCGAAGTTCGGCAGCTCTTCGTACGGCGCCTCTGGTGGACTGCATGGTGTGGGCTCGTCCGTGGTGAACGCGTTGAGCTCTAGGCTTGATGTGGAAGTGGATCGTGATGGCAAAACCCATCACATGTCGTTCCACCAGGGTCATCCGGGTGTGTATACCGACGTCGATCCGGCGCATCCGTCGCCGGACGCGCCGTTCAAGCGTACGCGCAAGAACCGCCCGACCGAACTTGAGATCATTGGCAAGGTCAGTCCGAAGACCACCGGTACCCGCATCCGTTACTGGGCTGATCCGGAGATCTTCAACGATACCGCAGAATTCAGCTATGAGCAGCTGGTCGACCGTGTCAGGCAAACCAGCTTCCTGGTGCCGGGATTGAAAATCACCGTTATCGACGAGAATATTCCGGAAACCGGCGATGAATCCATCGATGAAATACTGGAAATCGACGATATTACGAATACTGCGGATGACGAATCTCAGGATTTCGAAGGAACGCAGGAAGTTGCGCAATCTCAGGAACCGGTAGCGGATAACGATGCGCAAACGCAGAAAAGCGACGAAAGCGGCGAAAGTGACGATGCTGAAAATGCCGTCGCAGGTCAGACGGTGGAAACCGATGCCGTGGCACAACCTCAGGGATCGAAGTATACGCATGCCCGCATCGAGGAATTCTGCCATACCGGCGGCGTGAAGGATTTCGTGGACTACCTGTCCAAGGGTGAAGCCGTTTCCGACATTTGGCGCGTTACCGGCGAAGACACGTACGTTGAAGAAACCCAGGCCGTTGGCGACGGCGGCGAGTTGCATGCGCAGAAGGTTACAAGAAAGTGCGCCGTCGACATCGCCATGCGGTGGACCAACGGTTACGACACCACCATGCGCAGTTTCGTCAATGTGGTGGAGACCCCCGGCGGCGGCACGCATGTGGACGGCTACTTGTTAGGAATGACCAAGCAGATTCGTAAGGCCATTGAAGACAACGCGCGCAAGCTCAAGGTGAATCTCAAAGATTCCAACATGAAGGTCGAACGTGATGATATCCTGGCTGGTCTTGTGGCCGTCATCACCGTGCGTATCGCCGAACCGCAGTTCCAAGGCCAGACCAAGGATGTGCTTGGTACCGCGCAGGTCAAGCCGATCGTCAGCAAAATGACCGACAAGCAGTTCGGTGAGATGATCACCGGATCCAAGCGCGGCTACAAGGAACAGTCCGGTCGCGTGCTTGAGAAGATCGTCGGCGAAATGCATGCCCGCATTCAGGCGCGTAAGACTAAAGAGGTGACCCGTCGCAAGAACGCGCTCGAATCGGCGTCCATGCCTCCGAAGCTGTCTGACTGCCAGCCGGGTAATGACGATGTAGCCGAACTGTTCATCGTGGAGGGTGATTCCGCGCTTGGTACCGCCAAGGCCGCGCGTAATTCCGGCTTCCAAGCGTTGTTGCCGATTCGCGGCAAAATCCTTAACGTGCAGAAGGCGTCGCTGTCACAGATGTTGTCGAACAAGGAATGCGCGGCGATTATTCAGGTGGTCGGTGCTGGCTCCGGTGCAAGCTTCGACATTGAGCAGGCAAGATACAACAAGGTCATTATGATGACCGATGCAGATGTTGACGGTGCGCATATCCGCATTCTGCTGCTCACCTTGTTCTACCGTTACATGCGGCCGCTCATCGAGTATGGCCATGTGTATGCGGCTGTGCCTCCGTTGCACCGCATCGCCTTGACCGGAGCTCGCAAGGGGGAGTACATCTATACGTATTCCGATGATGAGCTTGCCGGAAAATTGACGGAGCTTGACAAGAAGCACATCAGCTACAACGAAGATATCCAGCGTTACAAGGGTCTTGGTGAGATGGACGCCGATCAGTTGGCTGACACCACCATGGATCCACGCACGCGCATGCTGCGCCGTATTCGTATGGAAGATGCCGAACAGGCCAGTCAGATCTTCAGCCTGTTGATGGGCGACGATGTGCCTCCTCGAAAGGCATTCATTGTTGAAAACGCCGATGACTTCGACCGTTCCAAGATCGATACCTGATTGGTGCTTTTCGATGGTTCGCCTTTCGTTGCGTCAAAGACGTTGCGGAGGGCGTTTTCTTAGCGAAGACGGTATATGGTTTCGCGAGATAGGGATTGAAGATTCTGCGGTAAATAGTGCAATTGAGCAGTTACCGATCGGTAGATAGATATGTTTACAATGGTGGCTGATGTTGTCTTCTGCAGCTATCAGTTAAGAGGGAGTGGGGCGTGGTCAATCTTTTGCTTGCCGTAATCTATGTGGCGTTCGTCAGTCTTGGTTTGCCGGATGCTGTGTTGGGTGCCGCATGGCCGACGATGAGTGTCGATTTGGGTGCACCCATCTCTTGGGCTGGCGGCATTTCCATGACGATTTCTGCTGGAACCATTGTCTCTGCGCTGCTTTCCGACCGTATGACCTTGCGTTTTGGGGCGGGCAAAGTCACCGCGGTTTCCGTGGCATTGACGGCGTTGGCGTTGTTTGGCTTTTCGGTGGCTCCGAACTATTGGGTGCTGATTCTGCTTGCCATCCCGTACGGCTTGGGAGCGGGTGGAGTTGACGCGGCCCTCAACAATTATGTGGCCATTCACTATGAGAGCCGTCATATGAGCTGGCTGCACGCCATGTGGGGCATCGGCGCATTGACTGGCCCATACGTCATGGGATTCGCCTTGGGTGCGGGTCAAGGCTGGCCGTGGGGCTACCGTTACATCTCCATACTGCAGGTTGCGCTCACCGCCATTCTTATTTTCAGCTTGCCATTGTGGAAGAAGCGCTCCGAGGCAAAGATGGGCGAGGTTTCCGGCGAATCCAACGGAACAGCCAAGGATGGAACTCGCAAACCGCTTGGTGTACGAGGCGTGCTTGCCATTCGCGGTGCCAAAGAAATCTTGGTGATGTTCTTCTGCTACTGTGCGTTGGAATCCACGGCCATGCTGTGGGGTAGTAGCTACATGGCGCTCGGCAAAGGCGTCGACAAGACCACAGCCGCCATGTGGGCCAGCCTGTTTTGCATCGGCATCACCGTGGGCCGCTTGGCAAGTGGCTTTCTGACCATGAAGTGCAACGATCCGACTATGATTCGCCTAGGCCAGGCGTTCGTGCTGACCGGTATCGTTAGCATGTTGTTACCGTTGCCATACAATATCGGCACTATTGTGGGGCTGATGATTATCGGTCTTGGCTGCGCTCCGATTTACCCGTGCGTCATTCATTCCACGCCGGCATATTTTGGCGAAGACAAATCGCAGGCGATCGTCGGCATGCAGATGGCATGCGCATACGTCGGCTCGATGTGCATGCCGCCGGTATTCGGCTTGATCGCACAGCATATCAGCGTGCTGTGGTTCCCTCTGTACATGTTTGTTTTTCTGGTGCTTATGGTGATCATGCACGAGAGCCTGCGTAAAAAGTGCGGTGGTCAGACCATCGGCTGGTAGGGCGTTGCCTCCACTGCGTCTGCGATGCCATGAGCAGCATTGTAGATTTCGCATATACGGTTAGGGTTACTGAAACCGAGTGCAACATACCATACGATAAGCAGTACGGCCACGGTCGCGGCCAATGGCAGTCGTTGTGTTTTCAAACGAATAAGACATAACAGGATTACAGCGGCAAGCAAGGCGATGAATGATGCCGAAAGGTAGCGTAGCCAAGTCAAACCGTATGCGTTGATGTACAGCCCTAATCGAAGTGCCGCTGAAGTCAGAATAATGGCTGTTAACGCCAGCAATGCGACCAATGTGATGTTGAGCATGCGTGTGCGTGGCGCGAGAGTGATCACCAAGCCGAACAGGGTCACATTAATGGTCGTGACTGCCAACAGTTGAAAGAATCCGCTGCGTGCGTATTCGCTATAGGTCAATCCATCTGGCAGTGCGATTGAACCGTCGGTGAGCAATCCTGCGAACAGGAACCGGACTTGTACGGCACAGAACAGCGCGTACACCATCAGGGTCACGGCCAGTACCACGAACGCTGTTATTGAACTGAGGGAGAAACGTTGCTCCGGTGGTGTGGAAGCGGGCTCGGTGTCGAGACTGATGAGCAAAGAGAACAGCAATGGCCACGGCAATACGATGAACATGATGTGAAGAATGAGTGCCATCGGATTGAAATCACGGAAAACGTTCAACATCTCATATTGCACTATTTGATCGGCGCCGACAAGCAACGGTATGATCGTCAAAAGCAATGGAATGGAAATCAGCAGCGCGATGCCGATTTCGCGCACTTTTGAACGTTGTCTCGACGCGACTGCGAATCTTGCGAATATGACGGAAAACGGTTCCGCAAAATCGCGAATGTGAATAAACGGCTGCTGCAACCAGCCGGTAAACCAATTCCAGACAACTTGAAGTGGACGACGAACATCGTAACGCCCGTTGACCAGCTGACAGTGCAGCATAAGCAACGCCGGTTGAACGAATTGCGTGGTGAGCGCGTATTCGTCGTTTCTCGAATAGCACCAGGTCGACTGAGCGAGTATATTCCACACGCCAATGGCGACGATGCCTCCTAAAACAAGCCAAACAAGAACTTGTTTTCGTGCGGTTTTCCAGTGCAGCGCGGTTACGGTAAGCGTGCAGATGATCCAGAAAACCGGCAGTTCATATCCGATAAGCCATGTCGGAGGCATGCTGCAGATCAGACGGTCGAATGTGAAAGTGATGAGTAATGCAGCGCCAATGGTGATGGCCGTGCGTTTGTCGAGGGGATGTTGCGCTATTTCTTCCCGCGTGATTTTAGGTTTTGCCAAAGGCTGTTCCTCCTGATGTGCGGATGGTTCTTGTGTTGGTTGGTTTTCTTGTGCGCCTGGAGTTTCTTGAGTTTCTCGCATTTCTCGTAATGGTGATGATTGTTGGGCTTGTTGGGCTTGTGATGGGGAAGCGCTGGCTGGTTCCGTCATAACAAATTCCTTCCTTGAGTGTGTTGGCTGTCATCGTACATATCGAAAAACGATAGAAAAATATCGACTAACATACTTTCACAAGATTTGCATATCGAATATCGATAGAATATTATCGATATTCAGGTTTATTGGATTGAAGGAGACGAATATCATGTCGAATTCCGCGGCGAAACGTTCCATGGTGATTGACGTATTGCGTGTGCTGATTGTGATAATTGCAATATGCTGCCTCGGACTGCAGGTCAGTGCGATTGCGGCATCCGCTGTCGTTGCTTCCAGATATGCCGGCGCTGACTCGATGCATTGGCTGTATGCGGTTGCCGCAGTGCTGATTGTCTCCTGCTTCGAGTTCGCGTTGATACCGCTGTGGAGATTGCTGAGCTTAGTTGAAAAACGTGATGTCTTTTCCGGCAAAGCCATGCGTTGGGTGAATCACATTCTCATATATGCGGGGATTGAAGGCATACTGGTGCTCGCTGTGATGATTGGCCAAATCTGGTTGTCACCTTCGCGCTTTCTGATGGCCGCGATAGGGGTCGACGAGCAAATGTTTCCATACGTCGTGCTGGCGGTTGGTGCGGCAACGCTTCTGCTGATCGCGGCGTTCGAACTGTTGATGGTGGTGATGCGCTCGCTGTTGATGCAGGCTATCGAACAGCGTGACGAACTGGCGGTGGTGATTTGATATGGCCATTCGTGTAAATCTTGACGTGATGCTCGCCAAAAGAAAAATGAGCGTCAGTGAACTGGCGGAGGCTATAGGCATAACGCCGGTCAATGTTTCGGTGTTGAAGAACGGACGGGCCAAGGCGATACGGTTTTCCACGCTTGATGCCATATGCGAGACATTGCATTGTCAACCGGGAGAAGTGCTCGAATGGGTTGACGGCGAAGACGAGTGACGTCTTACGGTGATGCGATAATCGAACGTATGTGCGAATGTTTGAACTTGTTTTCGGAACCGACCAAAGCATGGTTCAAACATGCGTTCAACCGGCCCACCGAAGCCCAGCAGCAGGCGTGGCCGGCCATCCATTCTGGCGAGAACGTGCTCGTTGTGGCGCCTACTGGGTCGGGTAAAACCCTCTGTGCGTTCCTTTCGGCTCTTGACCGGCTTATGACGGGCGGAGCGCGTTCCGCAGGAGTGGACGTTCATGGCGAAACCGTGGCAACCGAGAGCCATGCGGAACGAAGAACTGTGAAGAAAGGTTCCCGCAAGAAGACGAAGCGTAACGTCAAAGTACTGTATATTTCGCCGTTGAAGGCGCTTGGCGTCGATGTGACGAAGAATCTTGAACTGCCGTTGCGGGGAATTTCTCAGCAGTGCGAGGCGATGGGACTGCCCGTCCCCGATGTTGAAGTGGCTATGCGCAGCGGCGATTCGACACCTGAACAACGTCGAAAAATCGTCAGTCATCCGCCGGATATTCTCGTCACCACGCCGGAATCATTATTCCTGCTGCTTACCTCCAAAGCGAACAGCATATTGGCGGATGTGGAGACGGTGATCGTCGATGAGGTGCATGCGGTCGCAGGTACGAAGCGAGGCGCGCATCTCGCGTTAAGTCTTGAACGCCTTGACGATATGATCGGACATCCAGTGCAGCGCATAGGGTTATCGGCAACCGTTAATCCCGTTGAGGAAGTAGCGCGGTTCCTTGGAGGTTCGCAACCGGTGACGGTGGTGAACCCCGGCGCTGTTCCGGCTATGGATTTGAGGGTCGTGGAACCATTGCGTAATATGCTTGATACCAGCGCTACAGGTGGTTCGGTATGGCCGGCTCTTGAACGGTCCATTCTCGATGAGGTGTTGCGTCACCGAACCACATTGGTGTTCGTCAATTCGCGTGGATTGGCAGAGAAGCTTACTGCACGGCTCAACGACATGTATGCGGAGTCGAAACAGGGCGCGGAGGCGACCGATTTGAGTGAGCACCGTGACTTGGGCTCGCCGGAAGGCCGCGAGCAATTTGCAGGGCATTACGATTCGGTGGTGGGGTCCACCACCATGCTGGTTGAATCGCATGACGATGTTGATGTGATTGCCATGGCGCATCACGGGTCCGTGTCAAAAGATCGGCGCAAACGGATCGAAGAGCAGTTGAAACGCGGCCAGTTGCGTTGTGTGGTGGCCACCTCCAGCTTGGAACTCGGCATCGATATGGGTTCTGTGGATCTAGTGATTCAGGTGGCCGCCCCATTGTCGATCGCATCGGGATTGCAGCGAGTGGGCCGTGCCGACCACAATGTCGGGGGAGTCTCTCATGCGTTGTTCTTCCCCATAACCCGACAGCAGATTATTGGCGTAACAACCAGCCTGGAATGTATGCGGGAAGGGGCTATAGAACCATTACGTATACCCCGTAATCCTCTGGATGTGCTCGCACAGCAGACCGTTGCGGCCGCGGCCATGGAAGATCTTTCTACGAATGATTGGTACGACCTCGTGCGTCGTTCCGCGCCTTTCCGAGATCTCGATCGGTCCATGTTCGATGCGGTTATCGGCATGATGACAGGAGCGTACAACAGTGAGGACTTTTCCGCATTCCGCCCGCCGCTGCAATATAACGAAGAAGCGGGGCTGATTTCCGCACGTCCAGGAGCGCAACGTTTGGCAGTGACCAGCGGCGGCACCATACCTGACCGTGGCATGTACACGGTGGTACTTCCAGAAGAAGGCTCCGGCGCGGGCCCTCGACGGGTAGGTGAGCTGGATGAGGAAATGGTATACGAATCCCGTGTGGGAGACATCATCACCTTGGGGACTTCGACTTGGCAGATCCAAGAGATCACACGAGACAGGGTAGTGGTGGTTCCCGCACCAGGCCGTACCGCACGCCTGCCATTCTGGCATGGGGACCAGGACGGTCGCGATTATGGTTTCGGATTGGCACAAGGGCGTTTGACACGCGAACTCAGCCAAAGATTGCACAGACACGAACCAGCGGAGAATGGTGATCAGAATACGGTCCAAACTGTATCGGAAGTGCGGTTCGACTGTGAGGCCACACAACGTTTGAAGCGGGATGGTCTTGACCGCAATGCCATAAGCAATCTTGCCAAACTGCTTGACGAACAACGCAAGGCGACAGGTGTGATTCCTTCGGACCGTGATCTCGTGGTGGAACGTTGTCAGAATGAAGGTGGGGATTGGCGCATTATCATCCACTCGCCATACGGTAGGCGCGTGCATGAGCCTTGGGCGTTGGCTATTACCGCTCGAATCAAACAGCGGTTTGGCTTCGATGGTCAAGTGTATGCGGCCGACGACGGCATTGTTCTACGATTGCCGGACGGTTATGGCGATTTGCCGATGCATGAGCTGCTGCTGTTCGACGTGGACGAATTACAACGCATCGTTGAGACACAGGTTGGCGAGAGCGTGCTCTACATGGCCCGATTCCGCGAATGCGCAGCCAGATCACTTTTTCTGCCGCGTACTCGTCCAGGCAAGCGTGTGCCGTTATGGCAGCAGAGATTGAAGGCCGCGCAGCTATTGAATGCGGCCCGTACCCGTAAGAATTTTCCTCTACTGCTGGAAACCGCTCGCGAATGCCTGCAGGATGTGTACGATCTTCCCGCATTGCACACGATTATGAACGGGTTGAATACTGGGACGATACTGTTGTCGGAAGCGGTTACCGAAGCACCGTCTCCGTTTGCGGAGAATATGCTGTTTGGTTTCGTTGGATCGGTGATGTACCAGTATGACGTGCCGCAGGCCGAACGAAGCACGCAATTGCTGTCCATGGATCCGGAAGTACTGGAACGGCTCTTAGGGAGTACGGATATGGCATCGTTGTTGGATGCCGAAGTCGTTACGCAGGTGGAAGATGAGCTTGCCGAACGAACGTTCTGGAATGATCTCGCCGAAGAAGATATCAACGGGCGCGTAACGAGATACGCCAAAACGCATGGCCCATTCACCTCCGACAAGATGATTGCCGAACTTGATGTTGACGCGGCTCAAGCGGTGCATGCGCTTGATGAGCTGGATGCTCGAGGTGAACTCATCAAAGGAAGATTCACTGATTTAGGTGAGACTCCCCAAAAGGGCGCTATTCAGCAATGGCTTCACAAAGATGTTTTCCGGCGCATTCGATCGTTGTCTCTCGCCAAGGCTCGAAAAGCCGTCAAACCGGTCGATCCGAGCGTCTATCAGGCTTTTCTGCTTGATCGTCAAGGAGTCGGTCCTGTTGGAGGTGAACGCTACGAAGGTGTCGATGGTTTGATGCGTGTCATCGAACAGTTGGAAGGCGTGTTCCTGAACGCTTCGGTATGGGAATCCATGGTATTCCCGACGCGTGTGCGTGACTATCAGCCCAGCATGCTCGACGAGCTCATTTCATCATCGGATGTGGTGTGGGTCGGCTCGAAAGCGAGCGGATCCAACGCCAAAGAAGCTGGTGATATCGCCTTCTACCCAGCGGGTTCTTTGCTGTTCAACCCATCTGAATCAACATTGGAAGAACTGAAAAATAATGAAACATTGACCATGCCGGAAGCCGTGCTAGCAGCATTGAGCGGTGGCGGAGCGTTCCCTATTCAACAGCTTTCAGCCGCAGCCAAAACCATCTGGCAGCAGCATGCCGAAGTGCAGGTGAACTCTGAAACAGGCGAAATCATCTTCCCCGCATGGGGCGAGCAACAGTTCGAGGAAGCCCTATGGTCACTGGTATGGCAAGGAAAAGTGACGAACAGCTCGTTCACGCCAGTACGAACGCTCCTACACGGAGGCAAAACTGTTCGCACACCTCGTCGTGCCGCACGTAGGCGCGTCACCATGCGCCCTCCAACACCATTGAGCTTGAGTGGATTATGGTCCGCTGTAGCTTGTGGTGATGGGCGAACCGTTATATCAAATAAAACGCTAGACGGTGTCATTGAGCCTGCCATGTCTAAAAATGGAGATACCGGCATTGATGATGCGGCGCATGCATCAAGTGTGGAGGAGCGTAAGTTGGCGCTCATCGACTCGCTGCTGGATCGATATGGGGTGATTGCCGCCCCTTTGGTTGATAAGGAACGGATTGCCGGAGGATTTTCATCACTCTATCCAGTACTCAAACGAATGGAAGAACATGGCACACTGGTCCGAGGCATGTTCGTGAAAGGTTTCGGCGCAGCACAATTCGCAGAGCGAGAAACCATCGACGCGCTTCGTAGCGATACGCAATGGCATAGTCAGTCCTGCGTGGCGCTCGATGTGACTGATCCCGCCAATCTTATTGGCTCCGCAATCGCCTGGTCAGAACAGGATTACCTCAAACCGGCACGTAGATCTGGCTCCATCATCGTACTCAGGCAAGGCGAACCCGTGTTGTTTGCCGTGCCAAAGAGTCATAAAATCGTCAGTTTCGCAATTGACGAGACAATATTGAAACCAGTTTGCGTCGAATTTGCCTACGCATTACAACGACAACCCAGTGGCAGCGTCAGCTTCAGTGAAATGAACGGTATGTCATTAAAGGAACGGAATGCGAATCGGCAGATTCTTCATGCGGCCGGCTTCGTTGACAGCCCGCAAGGCATGAAGCTCTACTGCTAGCTTGGTGTTACATCGCCTGAGCCAAAGCGAACGAAACGGACGCGCTGACAGAACCGTGCCGACAACAATGCCCGCATCTTGCAAGCACAAGCGAAACCAAAGCGATTCCCGCCATCGCAAGATACGGGCATTGTCAACGAAAACAATTTAGCCGACGATGGCGATTGGTGCGGAAAGCTCCGTGCCAGAACCATCTCGACGCATATCCGGCTTCGGCAATTCCACGCCGGCGCCGCCCTGTGTGGAAGCGTGTACTGGGTATGTGCCCACAAATGCGAGAATCAACGTATCCTGTCCCTTGAGGAAGCGCTGCGAACGAACACCACCGGTACCGCGGCCTTTCGTCGGATACATCTCCAATGGGGTTACCTTCGCGGAACCATTCTCCGTACCCGGCAACGCTTCGGAATCACCTGCAACCGTCAACACCACAGCTCCAGACGCGGAGAACAGGCCATTCTCGCCTTCTTCATAATTCCATGCCACCTTGCTGGCGGGAACCACCGCGAACGCGGCCACTGAGCAGCCTTCAGCCAGGCGAATGCCTGCCATGCCTCCGGCGGTGCGTCCCTGCGGACGTACGTTCTTCGCCTCGAACGTCAGCAGAGAGGAGTCGGTGGATACAAACACCAGCCGATCCTCGTCACGCGCTTCAGCGGCAGCCAGAACTTCATCATCATCCTTCAAATCGATGACACTCCATGAATCCATGGTGGTGGGCGATTCGCGATTCCAACGCTTGACTACACCATTGCGCGTACCCAACGCAAGAGGAGTGGGCTCTACGGTATTATCACCGGAATCGTCGGCGGATGGCATGGCGATCGCAGCGATCACACGTTCACCACGAATTGGATCGGTGTTTTCCGTCATACCGATCAACTCTTCGGCGCGGACGCCGCCAGTCACGTGGAGCGGCCCATCCACGGACATAACCGGCAATTCCACGACATGCGCCACAATCAGACGGCCGGCAGATGTGACCAAACCATATGAGGAACGCGTGGTCGTGCGGAAGATCGAAATAATCTGATCATCCTTTGCACGCTGGTCGGCAGAAGAGCGATTCTCCCAACGCTCCAACGCGTCTTCGGAGGTGCGTGCGATCAGACCAGTGGCCGACAACATCACAGCGCACGGTTCGTCGTCGATCTGCAAAGCCATGGCTTCGGCATTGTCTTCGCCGGCTTTCTTCGCGGCCTTTGCAGCGGCGGCGACATCGGCGGCGGCGGACGACACCGTGGCTGCGGCGCGTGCCGCAGCCACAGCGGAGGCGGATACGCCATCATCGCCATGCGCCACAACAGGCACAAGCCTGCCGTCAGCGTCTTCATCCAACAGCACAGTGCGACGTGGCGTGCCATACGTGGCAACAGCTTCGTCCATTTCGGCAATCACCACGCCGTCAAGCGCCTCAGAGGAGGCAAGAATGCGATCTAACTCCTCAATACGTTGCTTCAAATCGTCGCGTTCCGCTTCAAGCTCGATGCGGCTCATTTTCGTCAGGCGACGCAAACGCAAATCGAGAATGTACTGTGCCTGAATCTCATCCAGATCAAACACCTTGATGAGCTTCGTCTTTGCTGCTTCGGCATCGTCAGACGAGCGAATCACCTGAATCACTTCGTCAATGTCGACCATCGCAAGCAGAAGGCCTTCAACCAGGTGCAGACGTTCCAGCGCCTTCTTTTTGCGGAATTCGCTACGACGGCGAATCACCGCACGGCGATGATCCACCCATACCTGAAGCATTTCCTTCAAGCCCATGGTGTGTGGGCGACCGTTGACCAATGCTACGTTATTAATGGTGAAATTGTCTTGCAGCGGTGTGTGCTTGAACAGTTGCGCCAGTACGGCGTTCGGGTCGAAGCCGGTTTTGATTTCAATGACAAGGCGAGTGCCGTTATGGCGGTCCGTCAGGTCTATCGCGCCGGAAATACCCTCCAGCTTGCGATTCTTCACACCCTCGGAAATACGTTCCAACACACGTTCCGGACCGACCATGAAAGGCAGTTCCGTTACGACAATTGCCTTCTTACGAGCGGTTACGTTTTCAATATGTGTTACCGAACGCGTGGTCAACGCGCCACGACCGGTCTCGTAGGCCTCGCGAATGCCCTTACGTCCCACAATCACGCCACCGCTCGGCCAATCAGGGCCGGGAACATAGCGCATAAGCTCTTCCAACGTGGCATCAGGATGATGCATCAAGTGTTTGGCTGCGGCAACCACTTCGCCCAGATTGTGCGTCGCCATATTTGTGGCCATACCGACGGCGATGCCGGAACCGCCATTGACGAGCAGATTCGGGATCGCGGCAGGCAAAACGGTTGGCTCCTGCAGCTTGTTGTCGTAGTTCGGTGTGAAATCCACTGTATCTTCGGCGATATTCGCGTTCATGCCAAGTGCAGCCTGGGCCATGCGAGCCTCGGTGTAACGCGATGCTGCCGGACCATCATCAAGGGATCCGAAATTACCGTGGCCGTCGACCAGAGGCAGACGCATGGCAAACGGTTGCGCAAGACGAACCATCGCCTCATAAATCGCGGAATCGCCATGCGGGTGAAGCTTACCCATCACCTCGCCGACCACACGGGCCGACTTCATGTACGGACGATCCGGATTGAGGTTCATTTGACCCATCTGGTAGATGATGCGGCGCTGCACCGGCTTCAGACCGTCTCTGGCGTCGGGCAACGCGCGGGCATAGATCACCGAATACGCGTATTCGAGGAAGGACTTGCTCATCTCCTCGTTCAACGGTGTTTCGACGATGTTCTCTTTGACCGTACGCGGGTCAAAGGCTGGTTTTGCCGGTTTGCGGTGCGACACCATGCGGTGAATCTCCTCACGGAAAAGTAATGGTAATCAACCTAGCAATGTTACCAGCCGGTACCACCGCGGTGCTTGAATAGGAGTCATGAGTGTTGAAGTGCCAAGCGACGAAGAGCTGCTTACCATGACTGAACCGGCATGCTACGGAGATGACATGCCATCTGAAGGGACCCGTGGGGGAGCGTTGCACCTGTCGTCGGTACTTCCTGCGGTTTCCAACGCCATTGGCTGCCCCATGCCAACGGACATTCATTCTGACCCGAAAGGTCTGCAGGAAGCGCTTGGGCTGCCGGACTCGGCGTCCGCGGTCGTGGTGCTCGTGGACGGTCTCGGCTACTGGAACCTCAACATGAGACTGGGGCATGCGCCCTACTTGCGGTCCCTCATGAACGATTCCGCCAATCAACGTCCCATCGCCACATGCATGCCGAGCACTACCGTCGCGGCCATGTCTACATTCGGTACGGGAACATGCCCCGGTATGACGGGTATGACCGGCTATACGCAGCTCAATCCGAAAACCGGTGAAATATGCCAGCTGATTTCCTTCAAAAATGCGGTTCCTCCGCTTGAGTTGCAGCAGCAGCCGACCATGTTTGAACAGCTAAGCGCGCAAGGCGTTCGTGTGACCAGTTCTGGATTGCCGAAATTCGCATTTTCCGCGTTGACGCAGGCTGCCTTGCGTGGCAGTGACTACATTTCCAACGATGATTCGCGCAAGCGTGTCGCAGTCGCGGCTCAGGCGGCGAAAAATCCCGGACTGACATACCTGTATCTGCGTGATACCGATAAGGTTGGGCATAATTACGGTTGGGATTCCGACAAATGGATTGGCACGTACGAGCGTGTTGACGCTCAGCTCGGCCTTCTTCGCCGCAGCGTGTCCAAAGGCACATTGATTGTGATTGTGGCGGATCACGGTATGATCACCACTGATCCCGAATCCGTGATTGACATTGCACAGGATCAGCGGCTCATGCAGGGCGTCGCTCATGTCGGCGGTGAACCGCGTTGCGTCATGCTCTATGCGGAACAGGGCGAGGCCCCGGAAGACATCGCCACACGGTGGCGTGACGTGTTGGAAGACCGGGCACAAGTGCGTACGCGATCGCAGGCGATTGCGGAGGGTGTGTACGGGCCTGTGGTCTCGCACGTCGAACCGATGATTGGTGATGTGATCGTTTCGGCCACGAAGGCCGTCACCATCGTGGATTCCCGCACTCAGGCGGAAAAGGCGATGCATCTGCCGAGCGTGCATGGCTCGCTCACCATGCTCGAGTCTGATATCCCCTGTCTGATCGACGTGGCCTAGCATGCAGGGTTTGGCTCAGTCGCCGAATAGAATCTCATCCCAACTTGGTACGGCGGAACGTCCGGCGCGCCGCTTCGATTTGGTGGTGTTTTGGCTGTGCGGATCGGGTGTTTGACTCGTGTTTGCGGTGTTCGAAGCGGTATCCGATGCGGACGCGATGGTGTTCTGAGCAGCGCCTGTTGCATTGGCGTCGGTTTTCGTCATGGCGTCTTCCGATAGGTTTGACAGAGAGACGTCGGCGGCCATACTCGGCGTGTCGAATTCGTTAGAGACGCCGATTGGCGCGATTGGAACAGAAGGCGCCGCTGAGGGGCGCGCCACCGGCATGGACGGTTCAGGCGTGTTCCATGCCGATACGGTCTGTTCGATTCGCGCCGATCGGGCGGAATTTCCTGGAAGATTCAGCGAAGCGAGGAAATTCTCATCGGCGTGTTTCTCGGCGTGTCCTTCCTTCGGCGTGTCTTGCTCCCCGATGAGCTTGCGTGCAGCGGAATTCAAACAACTTACGGCGTTGTCATGCATGTTCCACGACCATTCCGCGCAGATGGTATGGCCAGAGGAAACGAACTGAGCGCTGATCTTCCAAGGTTCCAAGCCAAGTCTGGTGGCCTTCCAAGTCACGTCTTCCAAACGCACCCGCGCCGCCGCGAATGTGCGTTCAATCAGTTCGGAAAGCGTACGTACGCGGCTTTCTTTCGGTGCAGGAACGGCGAGGAACTGCTCAATCGCATATTGTTTCTCCGTTTCGACCGAAGCCGAGAAACGCCGAACGAGCGCTTCGCTCAACGAATATCTTTCCGCAACACGCGCGGGATCGGCGCCGGCGCGAATCAACGACTGAATCTGCGAAATCGGCAGAGTAATCGGAGTGTGCGTCTGCTGTTTCTCCTGCACTTCAGAACGGATCTGCTTAGCTTCTAAAACGGCTCTTTCAAGCGCTTCATCGACCTTTACAGAGAACTTCCCGGCACCTGAAACAAAGACGAGTTCACCGGCATCACTGACATGATCGAACCGCGCTTCCTCGAGTGAATTCTCAGGCACAACACACCACTTTCCTTTAAGAATTACTGTTTATTCTATTGTGCCCCACGTGTCGGATTTTACGAGTATTTCGAATCGTGTATCCTATGCGGGGTAAAAGTCATGTATCCTATGGCGCATAAGCACCATAGATGACGAAAGGAATCTCGATGGCACAGGATTATGATTCCCCGCGCAACAAGGACGAGGACGAGGAGTCGCTCCAGGCTTTGGGCAAGAGCTCCCAGAACACTTCCAACGACATGGACGATGACGAGAATGCCATCGCCGAGGATTACGAGCTGCCGGGCGCGGATCTCAGCAACGAGGACGCTTCGGTGACCGTCATTCCTATGCAGGGAGACGAGTTCATCTGTTCCGAATGCTTCCTGGTGAAGCATCGCAGCCAGCTCGCCTACACCACTGACGATGGTCAGCCGGTATGTCAGGAGTGCGCTGCCTGATGGCGTTCGACGAAACATACAACGAGCCGGAAAACGTCGAGGTCCTAGTAAAGTCGCTGAATCCCGACCAGCCGGCGGAACTGTACTATGCCCATGCCGGGGATGCGGGCGCCGATTTGCGTACCACCGAGGAAGTCACGTTGAAGCCGTTCCAGAGGGCACTGGTGCCTACGGGAGTGGCGATCGCGCTTCCAGCGGGTTATGTGGCCTTGGTGCACCCACGGTCTGGTCTTGCCGTCAAACAGGGCGTTACCGTGTTGAATGCGCCTGGAACCATTGACGCGGGCTACCGTGGCGAAATCAAAGTGCCGCTGATCAATCTTGATCCGGAACGCACCGTGACGTTCCACCCGGGAGACCGCATCGCGCAGCTGGTCATCCAGCGTTATGTCGAGGCGAAGTTCATCGAAGCGGAGACGCTGCCCGGATCTGACCGTGCTGAGCGTGGCTTCGGATCCACCGGTGTGGCCTCCTGAACTGAGTATGCGAAGGCATAGGCGCCAAGAATCGGCAAACGTTGGCGGCATAATGTTTTTCGGGGGTATCTGGCCGTGCAACACGCGGTCGGATACCCCGAACATACCGTGATGCGCGGGTAGTATAGGGAGCATTGCGAGCGAGGAGGTGGACGATGGGAGACATTGAACGTGAGGTTCATTCTGCCCGAATGTTGGGCTGTGAGATCAGCACGAATCCGCTTGATCCGCTTGAGCCGATTCTGAAGATGTGCGAATACCATCATCCCGATGAGGATATGAGCATTCTTGAACGTGCTTATGAGCGTGCGGTCAAGCAGCATTCTTCACAACGGCGCAAATCGGGTGAGCCGTACATCATCCATCCTCTGGCTGTGGCGCAGATTCTCGCGGATCTTGGCATGGGGCCGTTGGTTGTGGCCGCCGGCTTGCTGCACGATACTGTTGAAGACACCGACTACACGCTTGACGAGTGTCGTGCCGAATTCGGCGATACCGTGACCGGTCTGGTTGATGGTGTCACCAAGCTCTCCAAAATGGAATATGGTGATTCCGCGCAAGCCGAAACCATTCGCAAGATGGTGGTCGCGATGAGTCGCGACGTGCGCGTGCTGGTCGTCAAACTTGCCGATCGCGTGCATAATGCGCGTACGTGGCGTTACGTCAAAACACCGAGCGCACAGAAGAAAGCGCACGAAACGCTCGACGTGTACGCGCCGCTTGCCAATCGTCTTGGCATGAACGCCATCAAAACCGAATTGGAAGAGCTTAGCTTCAAGGTGCTCTATCCGAAAATCTATAACGAAATCGTGGTGCTTGTCGCACGTCGTGCGGGCCAGCGAGACGTGTATTTGAAGCAGATTCTTGCTGAGATCAACGAAGACCTTGACGAGCAGAACATTTCGGCGTACGTGACGGGGCGTCCGAAGGATTATTTCTCGATTTATCAGAAGATGATCGTACGCGGACATGATTTTGCGAATATCTACGATTTGGTGGGTGTACGCATTATCGTCGACACGATTCAGGATTGTTATGCTGCGTTGGGTGCGGTGCATGCGCGTTGGAACCCTGTTCCAGGTCGTTTCAAGGATTACATTGCCATGCCGAAGCTTAACATGTATCAGAGCCTGCACACCACGGTGGTTGGTCCTGGCGGCAAGCCTGTCGAGATTCAGATTCGTACGTGGGACATGCACCGTCGTGCTGAGTTCGGCATCGCCGCGCATTGGAAGTATAAGGAGAATGGTCAGGCCGGTCGCGCATTGAGCTCGCCTGATAAGTCCGATCGTAAGCGTGGCGAGAATCAGGAGTTGAGCGAGGCTGATAATCTCAAGTGGATTCAGCAACTTGCCGACTGGACGAGTGAGACTCCGGATTCCAACGAGTTCTTAGGCTCCCTGAAGGAAGATCTGGGTGCTGCCGAAGTCTACGTGTTCACTCCGAAAGGCAAGATCGTATCGTTGCCTGCCGAGGCAACGCCGATTGATTTCGCCTATGCGGTGCATACCGAAGTCGGTCACCGTACCATGGGTGCTCGTGTGAACGGCCGTTTGGTGCCGCTCGACACCAAGCTTGAAAACGGCGATACCGTTGAAGTGCTTACGTCGAAGTCCGAATCTGCTGGTCCGTCTCGTGACTGGCTGAGCTTCACGAAGAGCCCGAAAGCCCGTAACAAGATTCGCCAATGGTTCAGCAAGGAACGCCGCACCGAAGCCATTGAAGAAGGTCGCGATGAGCTGACGCGAGCCATGCGCAAGCGCAACCTTCCGATCGCAACATTGTTGACTCCTGAAGCGTTGGTCGGCATTGCTGACGAGTTGAATCTCGCCAATGCCGAGGCTGTGTTCGTGGCAATCGGTGATGGTCAGATTTCCACGCAGAACGTCATTTCGCACTTGGTTCGCGATGCGGGCAGCGACGAAGTGAACGAAGAAGTGGAACAGGAGGCGTTGCCGCTCAAGCAGGTGGAACGCACCAAGAAGACCACTAGTTCGCTGGGCATTTCCGTCAAAGGCGTGGGAGACATTTGGGTCAAGCTTGCCCGATGCTGCATGCCGGTGCCGGGAGACCAGATTATTGGCTTCATCACCCGCAATCAGGGCGTGTCCGTGCATCGTGTGGACTGCCAGAACATGCTGGACTTGCAAAAACGCCAGCCGGAACGTGTGGTTGACGTGCAGTGGACCAGCACCAAGGGCGTGTTCATGGTCAAGATTCAGGTGGAGGCGCTCGATCGTCCGCACTTGTTGAGTGATGTGACTCGCGTGCTTTCCGACCATGGTGTGAACATCATCTCCGGTTCCATTTCCACGGGAACCGATCGTGTGGCCACCAGCCAATTCAGCTTCGAAATGGCCGACCCCCAGCATTTGAATACTTTGCTTGCCGCAGTGCGCAAGATCGAAGGCGTGTTCGATGTATATCGAATCACCGGTGCCAAGGACTCCGCCGAACCTCGCTTACGCAAAATCTGACACGATCAGTGCGGTCGTGAGACTCATCTGAACTGCTGTAGATTCTCTCGGAGATAATGAAAAGCCCCTCACGTGAGGGGCTTTTCATTGTTTTGCCGTGAAGCTTGTTGATGCGAAACTTACTTCAGCACTTCGATGGAAGTGATGCCGACCGGCTCGAGCGGAGCATCGGAACGGTCAGTTGCCACGGAGTCGAGCTTGTCGACGACGGCCTTGGACTCGTCATCCGCGACTTCGCCGAAAATGGTGTGATGGCCGTTGAGCCATTCGGTCGGCACGGTGGTGATGAAGAACTGGGAGCCGTTGGTGCCGTGGACCTTGCCGTCCATGCCGCGGCGCAGGCCTGCGTTTGCCATGGCCAGCAGGTATGGGCGATCGAAGGTCAGTCCTGGAACGATTTCATCATCGAAGTTGTAGCCCGGGCCGCCGGTGCCGGTGCCCAGCGGGCAGCCGCCCTGGATCATGAAGTCCTTGATGATGCGGTGGAAGGTCAGGCCATCGTAGAACGGCTCATGGCTCGGCTGACCGGTGAACGGGTCGGCCCATTCCTTCTCGCCAGTGGCGAGACCCAGGAAGTTAGCCACGGTCTCTGGGGTCTTGTCGTCGAACAGGTTGATCTTGATATCACCTTCAGAGGTGCGCATGATGATGGTAGTCATGGCTCCAAGTGTCTCATGGGCTTGAGACCGGCCGGGAACCCCAATCCCGCCATGCTTCGAGGGGCTGGACGGGGAACCCGAGCCGGACGGGACCCCGGACGGCACAAAACCGGCCAAGGCGCCTTTAGCAGCACCCGAGATCCCGCCCTCGATCGGGGCGTCGGGGTTGAAGGGACTGACAAGGAACCTAGGGGAGCCGACACCTACCAAAGCACCTGGCTTCTCGGCAAAAACTCCATACTCGGCCGATTTTGCATATCCAGCCTCGGCTTTGCTGAGAATTGTGTCATCCATTAGGGCGCTTGGCGTGACACCTAGAAAATCGGCGGTCGTTACAAGATCGCTTACTGACCATCCAACTTTGCCACACATTTTCATGGACATAGCACTCTTGGTAATGCCCAAAGCTTCTCCAAGTGCCTTTTGTGTTTTTCCGCTTAGTCCTAGATAAACTCTCACGTTGGTCGGGATCGCCGCTTCAGCACGCTGTCCTTTATCCAAAGGTGTTTCTGGTGAGACTTCCGATGTGGACATATGATCACTTCCCAAAATAGTTCAGAATTTCTTAATTAAGTGTCTCATACGATTTGCGTTCAGTCAAACTGTACGCTATAGTGAAGTACAGTAAAAATGAACCAAGTCAGAAAGAAAGAACTATGAATGGAGTGACCCAAAGGATAAGTGCTCTGGTAAAGGGTGAGGGACTTACTTGTGCCCAACTCGGTTCATTGCTTGGTTTATCGAAAACTTCGGCGAATGGAAAACTCTTGGGACGCATTGGCTGGACAACTTCAGACATCGTTGTGTTGTCCGAGCACTTCCGTGTGTCTACCGACTATTTGCTGGGGCTTGATGCTGATCATGAGGAGGTCGCGTGATGGCTGGTGGAATCTACGAACAGTCCGAATGGCCGGACAGTCGGTGGGATTGCGTCACGGTGTGCGATGGCTGCCACACAGTGGTCTGGGGCACGTTCTGGGCCGACTACGATTCGGCCGCCCGCGACGCTTATTTCGCCCGTAACGGCTGGCGCAACTACTGCGTCCCGGGCGACACGGAGATTTTGGAGCTCTGCCCGGCCTGCGCCGTGCGCGCCCTGCGCCGCGGCGAGACCCGCGGACTGGCCGACACCTGGCTCCGCCCCACGCATGCCTACACGCATGCCTCCCGGGAGGTCGATGTACAGCTCTCCGCCCGCGAACGGATGGTGGTGGGCCTGCTGCTGACCGAGGGGAGGACAGCATGAGCGACGAAGCCGGAAGACTCGTCTTCTCCCGTGACCCGTCGGGAACATTCATCGACGGTATGGTCTTCGGAACTTCAGGAGGCGGTGAGAACGCCGATCTCGAAGTGCTGTGTGCGTTGCCCTACGAGCTTGTACGCCCACATGCTAGTGCCTCTGTCCTGGGTCCGCTGGTCGGCGTAGGGAATGTGAAGAGGCTGTCCCTGAGCGTCAAATACCTTGATGGTGAGATATCCATCGGGCGGTGCGACCGTGTATCCGGCTTTCTTGTTGAGCAGGCGCGCGCCCTCGTTGGTGGGGATGCTGAGTATCAGCTCAGCGCCGTGGTCTGCCGCCCAGGAGTCGCAGAACGCCTTGATCTGCAATCCGATGCCTTCACGCCGATGCTTCCTGACGACCGCGATCCCTTCGATGAGGGCTGCATGCTCGGCGAAAGCCTCTCGTATCTGTGCGGCATGGACCCCGCTCGTCCCGGTGCGGTATATGAGCGTCTCGGCTACGTAAAGGGCTGGCTGGATGAGGGCCGCGCCTATCAGACGGTCCTGTCCCCATACGCCTATGTACGTAGGCCTGATCGTTCCATCATCGTGTCTGACGACTGCTGGAACGCTTTGATCGAAGCCTTTGATGTCCCTGACGAGCAGGCTCTTGATTGCCTTTGCCTCGCCATCCGTTGCGGCGGCGCGTGGCCCGTCGACGGCGAGGGAGGTGGTGCGATGGTCTGATCTCATTTGAAAATTCTCTCTTTCTCTGCAATCGATAAAAGAAATGCCCGTTCCCGATGTTGGAGCGTCGGGGACGGGCGGTGCAACCAATATTCCGAGCGGCCGCGGATCCCGTATCTTGCCGGATCCCGGTCCGTGGCCGCCCAATGCATTGTCTTGGAGTAGTGATCACACATGAACGACTTTACTAAAGCATTCCGCATGTCTTGCTCTGTGTTTCCCGAGTGTAACCGGGATTTCCAGGCACCGGTTTGGACTTTCCCGGTCGCGGCGGCATTCGCCCGCCACAATGGTCCGGTTTCCACCGATTCCCGTCGCCTGGCGTCGATGATGGCGCACCCGTCCATGGAAGGGAGACTCGCGTGAACTGGCTTCTGATCGGATTGATCGTGTTCGTCGCGTTCGCGGGGCTGATGACATTCGCCCTGTGCCGGGCGGCACGTCTCGGCGACGAGCAGGCCGCCAGACTGGACGCCGAACGCCGTGCCGCCCAGCAGCGTGAGGAGGAGCGGCCGTGAGCAACATCGCACTGTCATGGGCCTTCAGATGCCATGTGGGCAACGCCAGCGCGAAAGCCGTGCTCGTCTACCTCGCCGACCGCGCGGACGACGACGGCACCGCAGCCTATCCGAAGATCGCGACCATCGTCAACGTCACCGAACTGAGCGAACGCACCGTGCGCGCCGCTTTGAAGACGCTCCAGGAGCGCGGCTTCATCCGCCGCGGCGACCAACGTTACGCGCGCCTCGGCAAGGGCGGCAGGAACCGCCTGCCACAGTACTGCCAGATCGTGTGGGACCTCGCGGTCGAATCCGACCCGTCGACCCTCGAATGGATCAAGGAGACGCACGCCGCGGAACGCGACCCGAAGACCATGGGCAATACCGTGGACCCCGCCGCCTCCACCATCATGGAAAACGGCGAATCCAAGGACGTGACTCCGGAAAACGCTGGAACGAAGCCGATTCCCAGCACTGCAAATCTCGCAGGGCTGGAAAACGACACGAAAACGGCACTGCAAATCCCGCAGGGCCAGCACTGCGAGAGCTGCACCCCAGCACTGCAAATGCCGCACCTCCAGCACTGCAAATCTCGCAGGGCTGTATATATAAGGATAAAACCCTCCATGTAAACCCTCCATGTAAACCCAACCCCTCTCTCCCTACGGGAGAGCTCCCCGCAAGCGGGAAGCGCCCGCCGAGAAGGATGGGAACGACATGATCGGAACGGACTCCGAAGCGGCGACCGTGATGGAACATCTCACGTCCGTCCGCTCCAGGCTGATGCTGACCACCGCGGAACCGACCAAACGCGATCACGCCAAGATCGGCCACCTCGTCGGCCGAATCGCCAAAGCCCATGACGGCGACCATGCGGCCGCGATGGCGCTCATCCTCGCGGCCATCGACTGGCTGCCGTCGAACACGTACTGGCTCGGACGAATCGACTCCGCGCGACGTCTCGCCGACAACTGGGACGGCATCGCCAACGACTGGACCATCAGCCAGATCGAACGCCAGCGCGCATTGGACTCGGAGGCCCGGGACCGCGACCGGAAAACCAAGCCGGTGAGGAACACGCCCGTCCCTCCGCGCTACGAGGAACGCCATGTGCACACGCTCGGCTGCGAACACGTCCTCGCCGACATGAGACCGCACGAGGACGAATACGACCACGAGGGAAGCCTGCGCTACGGCCATCCGTCGGAATGGCAGACCGCGTGCATGGAACATGCCGCCGAGCTCAACCAACGCGACGGAATCGAGGTGGCCGCATGAACAGGGAACCGAACCTCGCCGCGGGCGTCTGCTCCGGGACGGCGGCCATGAACGGGCGGGCCACGCTGCCGGCCTGCGCCCGGATCGCCGCCATCGACCCGGCCATGGCGGACCGCATGTGGAACACCGTGAGCGACCAGGATGGCCGGGACCTGATCGACGGTCGGATGCGCGGCAAGGGCCGCATGCTGTGTGCCGCGTGCCCGATGCGCCTCGACTGCATCAGCCGCGCCCTCGTGGGCGGCTGGAAGGACAAGGCCGTGTACGGCGGGCTCGACTATGCGAGCCGCTGGGCCCTCGCCCGGCTGATCGCCCGCGACCTGCATGTCGACGCGGCCGGCCTGCACCGGATCCCACAAAGCCGGATCCACGACTGGCTGGCCGCCAACCCGGACTGGGACGAACGCATGCGCCGCGCCGGCAGGGACTACTGGCGTTCCGTCAAACGCCGCCAACGCTCCCGCCGCGAATACACGCACGACGAACCGCTCTTCCTCAAAACCGAACCCGTGCCCAAGGGACTGGTCCAGGGCAGCCTCTTCTGACCGTTTCCCGTCGCGATCCGCGTGGGACGCGGCACAAACCGCAATACCGAAAAACCAACTAACCGGAATGCCGAAAAACCGGATACCGACATACCGAAATAAGGAGAAACCGATGAACGACAAGAAGAACCGCGAGCCGCTGGTGATCGCGTTGGCGACCGGCAAGGGCGGCAGCATGAAGACCACCAGCGCCGTGTTCCTGGCCTGCGCCCTCGTGGACCAGTCCCGGGGCGAGCAGCGCGTGCTCGTCGCCGACGCGGACGTGCAGGGCGACGCGAAGGACTGGTGGTACCTGGCCGCCGAGATTGGAGACCCGCTGCCGTTCGACGTGATGTCCGCCGCGCCGGCCGACATCACGCACCTGCACGGGATCAACGGCCGTCTCGACGACCCCGTCGACTGGGTGCTGATCGACTCCGCCCCGTACGGGCGCGCGTTGGACGAATCGGTGAACAACGCGGACCTCGTGGTCATTCCCTCGAGCCCCAGCCGCATCGACCTCGACCAGGCCGCCGGCGTGAAGGACCTGTGCGACCGTCGCGGCGTCCCCGCCGCGATCCTCCTGTGCCGCACCGAGGCCAACACGACCGCCCTGCGCGACGCCCTGGCGTGGATCGACGCCGCGGACATCGCGTGCTTCGAGACGCTGATTCCGAAACGCCAGGACATCCTCAACGCGAAATCCACCCGCCCCCGCGGGTCCCGCCTGCACGAATACCGCGACCTGGCCGGCGAACTCAAGCAGACCATGCGACAGCTCAAGGACAAGGAGGAGGACCTGTGAGGAACATGAACCTGACGCCCCGTCCGCGCGACCTGACCGCGCTGCTCAACAGCGACCGGACGGAACCGGCGGATACCGGAAGACCGGAATCGGTGGAAACCGAAATACCGAAAAACCGGAGGACCGTGAAACCGAACGACGCGGAGGGCTGGGTGAAGACCAGCGTGAGCCTGCGCGCCTCGACCCGACGCAGGCTCAAGACCTGGTCCGCCGAGCATGACATGCGCATTCAGGAAGTGGTCGATGCTGCCCTCGAAACGTACCTGGGCTTGAAATAAGCTGTGAACCTATGAACAAGGAGAACAATGTTCCTGAAGGGAGAGTGCGCGGATTTCCCCGGCTCGTGGTCGGACCGCATGTGGGGGCCCGACGACCTTCCCAACCAACGAACCCAATACGATCTGCGCCGTGCGGCGGTGCGGATCTGCGAGGCCTGCCCGGTCAGGGCCGAATGCCTCGCGTTCGGCATCATGGTCCGGGACCAGTACGGCATCTACGGCGGACTGCCCCTGCGCGCCCGACGCCAGGTGCTGAAGACCGCGCAGGAGGCCGGATTCCGGTTCGACCCCGACGACCCGACCGCCGAACGGCGGCTCGCCCGGTACATCCGCGAGAACCCCGAGATCGTGGCGGCGGCACGCGAGAAGGAATGCAAACGCCGCAAGACCGAGCAGCGCAACGCACGCCAGCAACGATGGCGCGCCACCACACGCTCGACCGGCAAGGCGAAGGCCCCGGCCGCCGCCACGCACACCCCGCCCTTGCAGGACACCCTCTTCTGAAGACAATCCGATACAGATAACCGGTCCGGTCCCATAAGGACGAACCATTCCGGAAACCCGAATGAAAGGAACAATCCCAATGACCACGAACACGAAAACGGTGGCCTTCGTCAACCTCAAGGGCGAGAACGACAAGACGGAAATCCTCGAACCCGTCGAAACACCCGCCGAGAACATCACAGGGCCAGGCAAGGATGGAAGGAAGTGTCCGAAGTGGCTGCCGCCCCTGATCGCGGCCGTCTGCGCGGTGATTCTGGTCGCGGCCGGCATCGTCGGCTGGAACGCTTACAGCGGCGCGAAGCTCGCCGAGGCCAAGGAGGCGTGCGCCACCGCCGCCGACGCCGTGCGCAGCAATGCCAACGAATACAACGCGCTGCTCAACGGCGATGCCGCCGATGCCGCCGCCGTCAAGGCCGAACAGGTCAAGGACTCGAAGACCGTCGAATCCCTGGGCAAGGAGCTCAAGGCCATGGCACCCGAATACGAGGGCTGCGTGGCCGAAGACGCGCAAGGACTGGATGCCGCCACCGTGAAGCTCAATGAACAGGCCGACTGGTACGGGACCCACGAGAAGAGCCTGTCGAAGGCGGTGAGGGCCGTCACCGAATCCAAGGCCGCGAAGAGGCTGGAAACCGCGAAAACGAATCTGACGGCGAAGCTGGACGAGGCGTCGAAGCTGCTCGCGGATTCGGACGGCAAGGTCGCGGACAACGCCACCCGCGACGCATTGTCGAACGCCATCGACGCGGCGAACGGGCTGAAGGACGGGAACGATCCGGCGAAGATCGACGGGGCGCGCAAGACGGTGGAGGATGCCATCAATGGCGTGAACGCGAGCGTCCAGGCAAAGACGGACGCGGATGCGCAAGCCGCCGCAGCGGCCGCCCAGGCTCAGGCGCAGGCCCAATCCGCCTACAACGGCGGCTCCTCCTACTCCGGCGGCGCGTACAGGCGCACGGAAGGCTCCACTTCCGGCTCCAACACATACCGTGGCACCACATCGGGCGGCACCGGCTCCGGCTCCACGTCCGGCTCCGCCCGGCCGGCGGCTCCGCCCCGAAGCCGAACCTCAGTGGAGGCCACGGGTGCGGCAACAGCTGCCCTCCACCGTCCAGCGATGGTTTGATTCATCACTGATTGACGATTGGCTGATTATGGCTCGTATCGGGAAACCGGTACGGGCCTTTTCCATGGATTTCGCAAAGGAAACCCATTTCCCCGCATTCCCGTGTATCCGTGTTGCCGGGAAATACTTCCGGATTTTTGTAGACGCCATGCTCCGTGGTTCGGCGTGTCGTCTGTGAGGCTTGTTGGTGGCCGCCGGGCCAACCGGCGGCTACCTCCCGTTATTCCTGCGGTCGGAAGCCCCGCCACCCCTTGAAAAAAGGCGGCGGGGCCATGACCGGAACGATTGAGGGGAGGGGATGGACAGACAAGGTTAACGGAGGTTCATTTACATGAACTTTGGCAAGATGATGAAGGCCGGTGTCGCGGCGGTGGCTGCGATCGCCACGCTTGGTGCCGGCGGCGTCGTCGCATCGACCGCGTTCGCGGGCGGTGGCGGCGGAAACCAGCCCGGCGCGGGCGGGAACATGGACGTGTTGCAGTTCTGGCAGTACAAGGACGACGCATCGGGCGCATGGGGTCCGGCCACGAGTCTTGATTCGGTGCGCGCCGCCATGAACAATGCCGGCGTCGCGTTGCAGGGCGATGGCGTCACGAAGGCGCAGGCCGCATTGGACCAGGCCCGCACGGAATGCGAGACCGGTTTCCGGCAGCGTCATCCCGGCGAGGGCGATGGTGACTGCCGAGTGGTCGCCGTCGGCGCGGTGCCCTATATCTCAGGCCGCAGCTTCATCTACAACGGCACCGGTTACTATTCGCCCTCTTTGCCCGGCGGCTGGTATGACAACTGGAACACCTACGTTGCGCCAAACACATATAACTATGCGGGTACTCAGAGCTACCGCACATCTGCTGGTTTCTCGGATGATCCGTCGAACAGCGTGGATGCGATCATGCGCCGTAATGTGGGGGCTTCCTCGAAGCCGTCAATCGTGGTGATCGTTTTGGACAAGTACCAGCCCGCACCGCCGAACTACGACCTGACCGTCAGCACGCAGGCCGGCGGCACGTTCACCCAGGCCGGCGCGACCGGCGACGTGTCCGACGCGATCACCACGAGCCGTGGCAACAGTTCGATCAGCGAGAACGTGACGGGCACCATCACCCTGCATTGGACCGGACTGGACGGCACGACCCGCACCGCGTCCAAACAGTTCACGCAGGACAACAACACGACCCAAAACGTGTCGTTCGGTTTCAGGGACGTGGACAAGACATGGAAATCCTGGCCCGCCGGCTCCTACTATTACGACGTGAACGTCCCGAAGCAGGGCAAGATGAAGGCCGACGCAGGCCATGCGGGCTCGGCCGACGCGAGGGAATCCTGGAAGCCGGTACCGACCCCGCCGTCGAAGAAGCTCACCAACGCGGCCGGCCAGCAGGTCACTTCCGACGCGCAGCAGATCGCGTCCGGTTCCTTGTACACGGCGCACATCACCGCGCAGTCGAACGCGAGCGAGCATTTCTGGCTGTACGACACGATCGACGTGACCGCGCAGAAGGTCCTGATCGGCGGCACCGACAGGGACGACGTTTCGAAGGTCACCGTGACCGACCAGGACGGCAACGCCGTCAAGGCCGACATCACGGTCGATGACAGCCAGCCGGGCAAGCGCATCGTCAAGGCGCACGTGTTGAACCCCGCGTCCGGACAGTACACGCTGAACGTGCCCCAGTCCGCGACCCCGACCGGTTCGGACTACACCATTCCGGACGACAGCCAGGCCTGCTGGACCGGCGACGAATACGGCAGCACGGACAAGAGCCACTGCCAGACCGGCAACAGCGAACAGGTCGGCAAGGTCACCCCGAAGCCCGACAAGGTGTGGGTATTGGACTCCAACGGCGCGTTGAACGCCGAGGATCCGGAACATACGAACGACAAGGGCAGCGACAACCGCACGTTCGTGACCGGCGACGCGATCGGCGCCGTCGTCAACGGACGCATCCCCGCGCACCTGCTCAACCCGTTCACCTCCTATTCGATCACCGACGACTGGACCGCGTCGGCCCAGTGGATCGACTGGAACCACAAGGACCAGGTCAGGGTGTACGTGGACGGCAAGGACGTGACCGACCAGTTCGACATCACGATCGACACGGCGAAGCACACGACCACCGCGACCGCGAAGCAGTCGTTCCTCACGAAGACCGCGTTCGGCACCGCCGACCGCAAGGTCAAACTGTACATCGGCGGCATCGTCAGGCAGGTTCCGAACGCCCAGGCCGCGGCCGACCAGAAGAAACTGACCAACAAGGCCACCGAAACCTGGAACAACGAATCCCGGCCGACCAACGAGCCGCCGGTCTGGGTGCGCAATCCGAAGCCCGACAAGGTATGGAGCGCCGACCAGGGCCAGGCCGCGAACGCCGAGGACTCGGCGTGGGCCAACAACGTCAACGCGGACACGCACACGTTCGTCCAGCAGGACGATTTCGGCGTGACCGTCAACGGCCTGCTGCCCAGGAACCTCGCCAGGAAGATGAGCTCCTACGAGCTTGGCGATGATTTCTCCAAGAGCGCCAGGAACATTGATCTCGACTCCGCGACCGTGACCGTCACCATCGACGGCAAGGACGCGAAGAACCTGTTCGACGTGCACAAACAGGACGACAGGGTGTGGGTCAGCGCGAAGCAGGAGCTGCTCGACACGACCTACAACCAGGCCGCCGACCGCAAGGTCCGCATGACCATCAAGGGCGCGTTCCTCAAGGACGCGCTCAAGGCCGGCCAGAAGGTCCAGCTCACCAACGGTGATTGGGAGAAGTGGAACCAGCAGACCGTGCCCGGCAACGAGCCGCCCGTCAAGGAGTGGAGCCCGAACCCGGACAAGAGCTGGATCCGTCTCGGCGAGGACGGCAAGTGGGCCGCCGTGGTCGATCCGACCGGGTCGAACAAGACCGGCGCCGACACGTTGAAGTTCCTCGACGGCGACCAGGTCGCCAGCGTCGTCAACGGTGTCATCGCGTCCGACCTCGTCAAGGTCACCGACATCAAACTGACCGATGATTACGCGAACGCCGACTACATCTGGGACCTCGCGTCCGACCAGTCGCGGATCCGCGTGTACGAGGCGGACGCCACGACCGACGCGGCGTCCTCCGTCGCGGACATCGCGAACAAGGGCCGTGACGTGACCGACCAGTTCGACATCACCGTGGCGGGCACCAAGGTCACCGCGACCGCGAAGCCGGAATACCGTGCCGCGCAGGCCGGATTGAAGAATCCGAAGCAGATCAGCCTGCTCCTGCCGGGCGTCGTGAACTTCGCGAACGGCAAGGGCGCGGCCCAGGTCCGCAAGGACTTCGGGAAGCACGCGGGCGACGAGCTCACGTTCTGCGAGAATCCAGACGGGTCGAAACTGACCAACAAGGGTTCCGAGAAGGTCAACAACGAGTCCCAGCCGACCAACGAGCCGTACATCTGCGGCTACGTTCCGCCGGTCGTCAAGAGGGTCGTCGCCGAAGGCAGCCAGGGCGGCGCGAACAACGACGCGAACGACAAGGTCGTGTATCCGGGCCAGAAGGTCGAATACAGGCTCACCACCCGTCCTCAAATCCCGTCGGACCTCGCGTACCGCATCGTGTCCATCCGCGACACCGACACGTACGACCGGTACCTCGAACCCGACCAGCAGACCCTGGAGGTCACCGACCTCGCCACCGGCGACCAGCTGACCACCAGTGATCCGCAGATGGGCGTCGAAGGCGACTACACCGTCGCCTGGGACAACGCCAACCACCAGTTCACCATCACGTACTCCGACAAGTACGTGGCCGAACACTGGCGGGCCGGCTCCCACCCGCAGATCCAGGTCCGTTTCGAAGGCACCGTCGCGAAGGACGCGCCGACCGACCGCAGGGTGGACAACCAGTGGATGCTCACCCTGAACAATTCGATCACCCCGTCCAACATCGTCGACAACCTACCCCCGAAGCATGATCCCTCCAAGAAGGACAACCAGTCCAAGGAGCAGGGCGACCCGTCCGTCAGCATCGACGGGAAGACCATGCTGCTGGGTGACACCGGCAACTACGTCGTCACCCTCGACCTGAAGCAGACCAACAACGCGTACCGCGTGTGGAAGGCCGGCATCACCGATGATTTCGACGACGAGCATCTCGCCATCGACGGAACCAAGATCGAAGTACTCGACTCCAAGGGCCAGGACGTGACCGGCAAGTTCAACATCCAGATCAAGGACGGCGTCGCGTACGTGTACGCGAAGACCGTGGACACGTGGATTCCGAAGAAGGGCGTCACCGTGAAGGGCGATCCCCAGCCGACGGACCTCGCCGCCTACGCGTCCTCGTCCAAGCATGATCCGCTTTCCGATCCGAGCATCGACCAGAACCTCCTCGGCCAGGAATACCGGATCGTCATGCCGTACAAGGTCGTCAAGGTCGAGGACGGCTACACGGTGAGGAACAAGGCCATCCAGGTCACCAACGACCTGACCCGGGAAACCAACGAGGTGTCCAACCCGCTCAAGGAAATCAACCCCGCCAAGGACGTGACCGTCAAGGTCGGCGGCGAAAGCATCGACGGCAGGAGCGTGTACAAGGACCGCACGTTCCTCTACCTGTTCGACAGCTCCATCATCCCGGCCGGCCGCGCCTACCCGCGGGTCGACCAGTGGAGGATCGTGGACCCGCTGAACACCGAGTACGACCAGTACACGGGCCAGTGGGCCGTGTACGCGAGCCGTGACCTGTACAGGGACGGCAAGGTGATCGCCGCGAAGGGCGACAAGCTCGCCGGCAGCGGCTTCGACTCCTCGAAGTTCGGCGGCGACCTGTTCGACGCCGCGGCCGACGCCAACGGCGTGGTCACCGTCGAAGCGACCGAAGCGTACCGTACCCTCGTGTCCGCGGACAATAGCCACGAGAACGGCTGGCGCGCGTACATCCAATGCAAGCGCCTGAAGGTCTCCGACCGCGTCGAAAACCGGTTCACCGAATACTTCAACGACAAGGAGTTCGAATCCAACATCGTGTGGACCCGCACCCCGGACATGACCCCGTCGATCCACATCGAGAAGTACGACGTGGCCTCCGGCGAACAGGCCGGCGACCGCGACGACGTGAAGGACGCGTTGCAGATGGCCGGCGACAGCCAGCAGATCGCGTTCAAGATCACCAACACGTCCAAGACGGACTCCTCGACCGATGAGGGCGCCTGGTATCTCGCCAAGGACCTCAAGATGGTCGACAGGACCATCGCGGGCGAGGGCGACGTCACGGACCTGAAGTATCCGGACAACTGGGACACCCTCGTGCTCAAGCCCGGCGAATCCACCATCATCACCGGCACCCTCAAGGGCGTCGAGCAGGGCGGCAAGCACACCGACCGTGTCAAGGTCACCGGCACGCCGCTCGTCGAATGCCCCGTCACCGACCAGTTCGGCGGCCAGCAGTCCACCGACGGCGACCAGACCGGCGACACGAAGGTCGACGGCGACGCGTCCGACACGACCGGCCTCAAGCAGGTCAAGGTCGGCGACAGGACCCTGTGCGAGGACACCACCGTGGAATCCAACACGGACGACTGGAACGGATACCGTGCCAAGCCGTTGGCCTCCACCGGCACGGCCGTGCTCGGCCTTGCCGGCGGCGCCCTGGCGGTGCTGCTCGCCGGCGGCTCCCTGCTCGTGTTCCGCAAGCGCCACCGCGCACAGGGTTCCGGCCGCCACACGGCCGCGAACGCGGGCAAGTGACCCCGAGGCGTTCCGGCCTCGTCGTCCGATGACGGCCGGAACGCCCTCCATTGACTTCACATGCCCGAATGAACCACAGACTTCGTCCTCCCCGACGAATCACCGTCACCTGACCGGAGACGGTCGGACGGCGTGAGCCGGGAAGGACGAAAACCGGGGGACGGGTCCCGGGAACTCTCCTGCAAACCGTACTTGGGACCCATCCTCCACACCATTAGAACAGCCGTATTCATACTTCCCTCCACTTGTCACGGCACATCCCCGAAAGGAACCGAAAAGCGATGAAACCCGGTCTGAGAAAGGTCGCCGCGCTCATACTCGCGACCGCGACGCTGTTCGGCTCAGGCGCGTCGGCCGTGTCCGCCGCGTATGCGGACGATACGACCATGGGCACGTCCACGCGAATCCAAGCCGAACCCGACGTGAAGACGGACACGGGCGGCGACGAGGCCGCGACGAAACCCGACACCGG